>NZ_CP034449.1:3750000-4062500 GCF_003952425.1 Mesorhizobium sp. M2A.F.Ca.ET.046.03.2.1
CCGGAACAGAAGGGTATCCTTGTCCTCGCCGGGATTTCCCGCCGTCAGCAGCGTGTCGCCGACAAAGATCGAATTGGCCCCGGCAAAGAAGCACAGCGCCTGCGTTTCGTCGCTCATCGCCGTCCTGCCGGCGGACAGCCTTACATAGGATTTCGGCATCATCACCCGCGCGAGCGCAACGATGCGGACGAAATCGATCGGATCGATGGCGTCGGCCGCGGCAAGCGGCGTGCCTTCGATGGGAATAAGCATGTTGATCGGCACGCTTTCCGGCGGCTCGGGCAGGTTCGCGAGCGTGACCAGCATGTCGATGCGATCGGTCTTTTCTTCTCCCATCCCGACAATGCCGCCGCAGCAGACTTTCATCCCAACCGCGCGCACGTGCCCAAGCGTTTCCAGCCGGTCGGCAAAAGTCCTGGTTGAAATAACCTCGCCATAGTAGCGCTCAGAGGTATCGATGTTGTGGTTATAGTAGTCGAGACCGGCCTGCTTCAGGCGAGCAGCTTGCTCAAGATCGAGCATGCCGAGCGTCATGCAGGTCTCCATGCCGAGGGCCTTGACGCCCTCAATCATGGCGACCACAACCTCCATGTCGCGCTCCTTGGGACTTCGCCACGCCGCGCCCATGCAATAGCGCGTTGCGCCGCCATCACGCGCCATGGCCGCTTCGTCGATGACATGCTTGACGTCCACCAGCTTCGACGCCTTCACACCGGTTTCGTAATGCGCAGACTGGCTGCAATAGCCGCAATCTTCGGGGCACCCGCCGGTCTTGATGCTAAGGAGCCGCGACAGCTGCACTCGGTTTCGATCGAAGTTCTGGCGGTGGATCGTCTGAGCTAGGAACAGCAGATCGTTGAATGGCATGCCGTAGATGGCCTCGGCCTCTTTGCGGTTCCATCGCGGAGGCGTTCCATCGACCGATTGCATGGTCTGGTTCACGTCGAACTCCGAGTTCATTCCAATCGTCATCGTCAAACCTTTGTTTGCTAGTCCGGTACGCCTTCTTGGCTTTGGGGCGCACTCGCTAAAGGCGAGCTGCGGCACGTCTTTCCAGCACCTCCTACGCCTGCCGAGCTGATGTTGCTCCTCACGCCGTAATCCTCAGTTCAAGTGCTTGCAGATGTTCTGGTGGTCCGGCATGTCCAGGCCGATGTCGAGGATCGGGGCGCTGTGCGTCAGCCAACCCATGGAGATGAGATCGACACCGGTCGCCGCAATCGCCGCCGCCGTTTTCGGCATCACCCGACCGGACGCCTCGGTGATCGTACGGCCATCCACTATAGAAACCGCGCGGGCAAGATCCTCGACCGACATATTGTCGAGCAGCACCGCGTCAACACCAATCGCGAGCGCTGCATCGAGCTGCTTCAGCGTGTCGACCTCGACCTCGACCTTCACCATATGCCCTGCTGCGGCGCGCGCCCGCTCTATTGCTGTGCGGATATCGCCGGCGATCGCGATGTGGTTGTCCTTTATGAGCACGCCGTCATCGAGGCCGAACCGGTGATTGGCACCGCCGCCGACGCGCACGGCGTATTTCTCCAATGCCCGCAGCCCGGGCGTCGTCTTTCGCGTCGATACAATCCTCGCCTTGTGACCGCGCACGGCCTCAACCATGGCCGCTGTGGCAGTGGCAATGCCGCTCAGCCGGCATAAGAAATTGAGGGCCGTGCGTTCGGCCGTGAGCAGGCCTCGTGCGGGTCCGGACAATCTTGCAATGGTTTCCCCGGCCCCAACCTCGCTGCCATCAGGGCGCCAGATCTGGATGTTGATCGCCGGTTCCACGAGAAGGAAGGCATACGAGACCAGATCGAGCCCGGCAACGACGCCCGCCTGCCTCGCTTTGAGCACCAACGTGGCAGTGCAATCATACGGGATAACCGCATCGGTGGTCAGGTCGCCGGATCTGCCCAGGTCTTCGAGGAGCGCAACGCGCACAATCGGTTCGATCAGGGTCGCGGGGAGGGGGAGAATGAAGTCATATCAAGTGCTCCGTATGGTAGCCCGGCAATCGAGTGCGGCCGCGGCCCGCATTGCGCTGTGCAGTGTCAGCCGTGATGGGCGCACGTTGGCATCGTGGAGCGGGAAATCGGACCGACAGTGCGCGCCTCGACTCTCTTCCCGCCTCAGGGCCGCCGCGGCGATCATCAGTGAGACCAAAGCCGGACCAGAGGCAGCGACACTATTGGCTGCGATCGGCAGCAGGGTCGCCACCGCTTCGCGCATTGCCTCGCCGTCGCGGATGATACCCAGGGCGGCGGAGACAATCGGGCGGACCACGGAAGCGTCTGGTCGTGGAGGGACGAATGTGGAGCATCTGCGCGGTCGCCGGGTATACGACGTGCCGGCAACGCTTTCGGCAACCCAGCTCGCGGTGACCGCCGCTTCGGTGAGCGAGTTGCTGGCCAGGCGGTTGGCGCCGTGCAGGCCGGTACAGGCCACCTCACCGCAGGCCCACAATCCCTCGATGGAGCTGCGGCCGGCGCTGTCTACGGCGACGCCGCCCATGTGATAATGTGCCGCCGGGCGCACCGGGATCAGGTCGGTCGCGGGGTCGATTCCTGCGCTCCGGCACAATTCGGCGATGCCTGGAAAACGCTTGCCAAATCTCGGGCCGAGACTTTGCCGTGCGTCCAGGAATACGCGGCGTCCAACGGCAAGCTGGTGCCAAATGGCGCGCGCTACGACGTCGCGAGGCGCAAGTTCACCGCCAGGTGTGTCGGCGAGGAAGCGCTCTCCTCGCTCATCGATGAGCACCGCGCCTTCGCCACGCACGGCTTCGCTCACCAGCGGCATCGGCCGGCGCGGACCGTCGAGCGCAGTTGGATGGAACTGTATGAATTCCAAGTCGGCGAGTTCCGCCCCCGCCCATGCGGCGAGCGCCAGCCCGTGACCCCATGAGCCAGCGGGGTTTGTCGTGTCGCAAAACAGCCCGCCGACGCCGCCGGTCGCCAGCACCGCGCGACGCGTGGGCAGAGCGAGCGCGCCGGCTCGTCCTGCTGCGACCACGGCGATGACCGACCCGTCCTGCACGACCAGCCGGCGGACCTCCACATTTTCGATAATGGTGATCGAGGCTGTACGCCGAACCGCGGCGACGAGCGCGCGCACCAACTCGCGACCGGTGGCGTCGCCGGCTGCATGCACAATTCGCCGTCGCGAGTGTGCCGCCTCGAGCCCAAGTCGCAACGCGCGGTCAGGGTGCTGGTCGAAGTCGACGCCGAACCTTTGGATCGTCCTAATCGCTTCGGGTGCAGCTCGTACCACTCGCCGCACCGTGGCCTCATCGCAGAGTCCGTCGCCGGCAGCTATCGTGTCGCAAAGGTGAAAATCTGGGCCGTCGTCGCCCCCGAGACTTGCCGCAAGACCGCCCTGGGCAAGTTCACTGCAGGCTCCGGTTCCAAGCGGCGCGTTGGTCAAAAGCACGACCGGTTCCGGCGCCAGATGAAGCGCCGTCATCAGGCCGGCAATGCCGCCGCCGATGACGACCGGCGCCCCGGCGATGTCGCGAACCTCCAGACTCATAGGGAAAGCATGCGCTCGACCGCGCGGCGGGCGGGGCCGGCAATTTCGGGATCAATCCGGACCTCATGCCGGTTCTGCTCGAGTGCGGCGCGAATGTTGGCCAGGTTGATGCGCTTCATGTGCGGGCACAGATTGCATGGGCGAACGAACTCGACGTCGGGATGCGCGACCGCGACGTTGTCGCTCATCGAACATTCGGTCAGAAGGACGACACGCGTCGGTTTCTCACGCTCGACATAATCCGACATCGCCGCGGTCGAGCCGGAGAACTCCGCCTCCGCGACAACGTCTGGTGGGCATTCTGGATGGGCCAGCACGATGACGCCTGGATGGGCATCGCGCAGTTCCCGGATGTCTGCTGCGGTGAAGCGCTCATGCACCTCGCAATGGCCTTTCCAGGCGATGATCTCGACGTCTGTATCGGCTGCCACGTTCCTCGCCAGATATTCGTCCGGGAGCATCAGCACACGCGCCACGCCAAGCGATTCCACCACCGCCTTGGCGTTGCCGGACGTGCAGCAGATGTCGGACTCCGCTTTTACGGCGGCGGAAGTGTTGACGTAAGTAACAACGGGGACCCCCGGATACCGCAGCCGCATTAGCCGCACGTCGTTTGCCGTGATCGATTCGGCCAGCGAGCAGCCGGCGCGGAGATCCGGGATGAGCACGGTCTTGTTCGGATTGAGCAGTTTTGCCGTCTCGGCCATGAAATGAACGCCGGCAACCACGATGATGTCGGCGTCGACCGTCACCGCCTTGTGGGCCAACGCCAGGCTGTCGCCGACGATGTCTGCCACGCAATGAAAAATTTCGGGCGTCTGGTAATTGTGCGCCAGCACCACCGCATTGCGCTCACGCTTCAGCGCTAAGATGGCTTCAATATCGCCGGCGAACGCGAGCCATTCAACGGGTGGGATCACCCGCCGGACACGCTCATACAGGGACGCAGCCATAGGTAACGCCCCAGTCATTGGCGCCTCGATTATATTCGGTTTGACAATAAGGGAATATATCTACCTTGACTATAAGTATGTCAAGCCCGCGCCAGCGGTAATTTTGTCCCGGCGATAGCCCTGTCGTCGAGGACGGCATGCCGGAAGCGATAAAGCTTCGCCGGTCGGCCGCCCGTGTCGAGGGAGGTCTCCCCGGTCTCCTCAACAAGTTCCTGCTGCTCGACCAATCTCCGGAAGTTCGGCTTGTTGATCAGCCTGCCAGCCAAAGCTTCCACGGTTCGCTGCAGTTGCAGCAGCGTGAAGGAAGGCCGCATAAGCTCGAACACGACCGGCCGGTATTTGATCTTCGAACGCAGCCGCGCGATCCCGGTTGCCAGAATACGACGGTGGTCAGCGACCATTGGTTTGCCAGCCGCGGCCGCAATCGCGTCCCTGCCGCCACCGGCCTCCTCAATCAGACCAGCTTCATAGAGCAACTCGTAGCGTTGGAGCGTGAGTTCCTCGTTCCAATGGCGGTCGTCGAAGCCGAAGGCTATCGCAGCGCGCTGCCGGCGCTCGCGTTGAGTGGTCGGCTCGCTGGCGCCGCCGGCCCACTCAATCAGGCGGGGCCGCAATCTATCGAGCAGCACAGGCGGCGTGCCGAAGCGGTGGTCCTCCCAGGGAAAATATTCGTACCAACTTTGCCAGCCGCACGCGGCCGAGTTCGTTGCCTGTTCCTTCCTGGTCAATGCGAGATAGCTGATTGAGATGACGCGCTGGTGGCGCTCAGTGCCGATGCGATCGCGATCGGCGAAGGTGTAGAGTTGCTCGATGTATCCAAGTGCATGGCCGGTCTGCTGCTCCACCCACCCCCTCAAACCCGACTGCAGTGATCGATGCTCAAGGGCAAAAGGTCCAGAAGGGAGGGTGTCCGCATGACCGACTGTGAGGACACAGGGCTCACTGTCGTTTACGGCGACCACGACGGCAGTCAGGTCCACTTTGGCTTCGTCAGCTTTGACGGCGGCTTTGCCTTTCTTGGTTCTTCTTGTCTGAGGATCCATGTTTGCGAAAGCGGGTTGGCCCAACGGAGCGCCTTAATCGATTGAATGTAACCTTGGAAGCCAGCACGTCAACACCAGAGTACTCAAGCGCTGTTTTTAGCTCTTCGCAGTCGCACAAAAATATGCCAAACGCGACACCCGCTGTTGGTAACGTAAGGGAAGGGGCCTCGGTTGAGCGCGGCTGGTGAGATAAAAGGGATGACTCCTCCAGATATTCGATCGCGAAAAGGCCAGACGCCACTTGTATGCTTGACGGCCTACACCACGCCGGTCGCGAGGCTGCTCGATCGCCACTGCGACATCGTTCTTGTCGGCGACAGCGTCGGCATGGTGCTGCACGGCCTGTCGTCGACGCTGGGGGTCACGCTCGACATGATGATCATGCACGGACAGGCCGTTCGCCGCGGCCTTGAACACGCGCTGATGGTCGTCGACCTGCCCTTCGGTTCCTACGAGGAAAGCCCAGAGCACGCTTTCGGCAACGCTGCGCGCGTGATGGGTGAGACCGGTTGTTCAGCGGTAAAGATCGAGGGCGGCGAGACCATCTCGGAAACCATCCGCTTCCTTACCGCGCGCGGCGTACCTGTCATGGCCCATGTGGGCCTGACGCCGCAGGCGGTAAACACGTTTGGAGGCTATCGTGTGCAGGGCCGGGGAGCCGATGCAGAGCGGATCAGGCGCGACGCCAGGGCGGTAACCGAAGCGGGCGCCTTCTCCTTGGTGCTGGAAAAGATACCGGAGCAGCTTGCACGGCAGATAACCGCCGATATCGACATACCCACAATCGGCATCGGTGCCTCGCCAGCTTGCGACGGCCAGATTCTGGTGAGCCACGATATGCTCGGGCTCTTCACCTCATTTCGGCCGAAGTTCGTCAAACGCTATGCCGAGCTCGGTGAGCAGGCTGAGGCGGCAATCGCCGCTTACGCCACCGATGTGCGGAACCGGCACTTTCCGGCGGTCGAACATCTCTATGTCAACGCCTTGAAGGCCGGTGACTTCACATGAGCGTGCCGATCGCTCGAACCGTGAGCGAGCTGCGCGGCGTCGTTGCGCAATGGCGTCGCTCGGGTGCCACGATCGGTATTGTGCCGACCATGGGAGCCTTGCACGACGGGCATCTGAGCCTCGTGCGGAAGGCGCTCGAAAGGGCCGAGCGGGTGATCGTGACGCTGTTCGTAAACCCCAAGCAGTTCAACAGCCCCGCCGACCTGATTGCCTACCCTCGGACGGAAAGCGACGATGCTGCCAAGCTCGCTCTGCTGGGCACGCATCTGCTCTATGTGCCGGACACAGAGGAAATGTACCAGGTGGGCTTCGCCACGGCCGTTTCAGTGTCCGGCATCAGCGAATGCCTTTGCGGCGCATTCCGGCCCGGCCATTTCAATGGCGTGGCGACGGTCGTGGCCAAGCTCTTCCTGCAGGCCGGCGCTGACTTCGCCTTTTTTGGCGAAAAGGATTTTCAGCAACTTCAGCTTGTCAGGCGCTTGGTCCGGGATCTCGACATTCCGATCACTATTGTGCCCTGTCCGACAGTCCGCGAAGCCGATGGTCTTGCGCTATCGTCGCGTAACGTGCGGCTCTCCCCAGCCCAACGCGCCATTGCCCCAAAACTAGCATCGGTCCTGCTCGATACGGCCGAGCGGCTTGCACGCGGCTCCCCCATCCTGCCTACGCTTGATGAAGCGCGTGCAGCAATTCTGGCTGCCGGCTATCGCGAGCTCGAATACCTGGAGCTGCGCGGAGAAACAGACCTGCAATCGTTAGCAAGCCTTGACCGACCGGCACGCTTGCTTGCTGCGGCTTGGCTTGGCGACACGCGGCTCATCGATAACGTCGCAATATCACCCATCGGTAGTTGGTCAGGTGGGCGGAGCTCTCTCCAATCGGAAGCAGCACAGCAATTGCGGTGATGACGGCGGCGCGTCGTATGCCCTGCAGGGACAGGCCATCATTTAGAACCACGTCTCCGTCGGCTTCCAGCAACCTCCGCGAGGTACGCTAAGCGCAGATGCATCGCGTATTTGAAACCTTGGTCGAGCAACTCTCTGCAAGCGTCGATGCCGTCGATCTCCATGAGGCAATGGCGTCCGCCGCAGCCGGGTTCGACTTTCCGCTCTTCGCTTATTTCACCTACCCATCCGCTTCCGGCGACAGGCCGCGATTGATCTCGAATTATCCATCATCATGGACATCACATTACCTGCAACAGCGCTACCACAGCGTGGATCCCGTGATCCTGCGGGGACTGCGGGGCTGGGATACCTTCGACTGGGGTGTGGACCGCGATCACCGTTATTTGCCGACCTCTCAGCAGGAAGTCCTGGAAAAAGCAGCTGAGTTCGGCATTCGCGGCGGACTGACCATGTCGATGCATGATCATCGCGGCCGGTTCGCCGCACTGACCTTCGCCTCCAACGAGGCGCATCCGCCATTTCTGAGGTCGCTGACGCGCTACGAAAAAGCAATGCAACTGGTTGCGATCAACGTTCATATCCATGCCCGGCGCAGGCTCGCCGAAGATTGCGTGGTAGATGGCATAACGCTCACCCGGCGGGAGTTCGAGTGCCTGAAATGGGCGGCGTGCGGCAAGTCGGCCTGGGATATCAGCCAGATTCTCGGTGTCTCGAAACGCACCGTGACCTTCCATCAGGAAAACGCCAAGGCGAAGCTTGGCGTGCGAACCATCAACCAGGCCGTAGTGCGGATGGCTGCTCGGGCGAGATCCTGATCCTCTCCAAGTCTAGCTGTAAAGGTCTACAGGCTGCATTCATGACGGCTTTGCCCTTCGATTGCGTGGACACATCCCGCACGGAGACGACAATGATGCAGCTGATAACACCCGACTGCTACGCCGAGTTTGCGAGCGAACTCAAGGAAATGCACGGACTTAGGTATCGGGTTTTCAAGAAGCGGCTCGATTGGGAAGTGCAGACCGAAGGCGAAATGGAAACGGACCCGTTTGACAGCCTGAACCCCGTCTACCTGCTTCTCAAGGGGTCCGATTGGCGAACTTGCGGCTGCGTCCGCCTTTTGCCGACCACCGGACCGACAATGTTGCGCGATACGTTTCCGACGCTGCTGGATGAGATGGTGGTCCCTGCGAGTGCCGATATCTGGGAGAGTAGTCGTTTCGCGCTCGATCTCCCTGCGACAGCGCCGAAGGCAGCTGGCGGCCTGGCCCAAGCAACCTACGAGCTCTTCGCGGGGATCATCGAATTCGGCTTGGCCAACAATCTCTCCGGGATCGTAACGGTGACAGATACGCGCATCGAAAGGATCCTTCGTCTCGCCACCTGGCCGTTGTCACGTATCGGACAGCCCAAGCAGGTCGGCAACACCGAGGCAGTCGCCGGCTTCCTCGATATTTCCTACGCCAGTCTCTTGCGCATCCGCTGGAGGGGACGCCTCAACGGGCCGGTGTTGTGGCAACCAGTTCTCATCCAATCGGCATAGCGCCTGCGGATGCTCAGCCGTGACTTGAGTTAAGTCTGCTCACGGCCGCCACCGCCGCCGTGAGGGTGAGCGGACCCGCCCCCACGAGCTTTCGACTGTTCCGGTCGATTGGCTCGCGCGGCCGGACTTTGGATTTCCGTAGGCGCAACCCGCAGTCCAGCGTGAGCACGCCAAAATGGCGCCCCTCCGCTTCGTCCAAAGAAGCCAACGTGGCTTCTGAGGTCGTCTTAGAATATTGGACCGGCCGCCGTGAGCGATCGCAACCTCAAACCTTTGCCGGTATGCCGGTTTGGCCGGACCGTCGGCCAGTCGGAGCAGTCCCCTGATAAGGACCCGAGCTGACGCGCGGTCCAACAGCGCCCGAGCCTATGCTTTGTGCATTACCGTTCGGTTGGCCATGTCGTCCAAGACCGCATGAAGAAGGCTTCCAACCTCCTGCGCAGCGAGCTCTGGCGCAATTCCTACATCGGACAATTGAATGAGCATTTTCTTGGCAGCACAGCGCCAGAACGCACTCGCCGCCTCGCCGTTCTTGGTCTCGAGGGCCTGGGCGATACTTTCGACCAATATACGTCGCCGATGCAGCGGAAATACGCAAATGTTTGATTCATGCATCAATCACCTCACAGATTCAGTTCCACAAAGAAAAACACCGGCGTCTTCAAAAGAGCCCCGCTAGCGCGGTGACGGTTCGCGGCGACATGACGAGTTCCACTTCCCCATCGACAAGCTATTGGGAGATGAGCCGCCGGACCGCATATCCGGGACCGCACATAAGGTGAACCACCATTGCTCATCCGGCTGCATTTTCCTGGGCCGTTCGACGAGGCGTTCCAGCCGAATTGACGTCCAATGACTTGATCTCTGAAAGGGCAGGGCGGTACGAATCACCCGATTGTTCCGCTGCTTACATTCCTGCGAGCTTGTGTATGAACGATTAAAGCGTGCCCGAGCCGTTCTTGGTGGCCGCCGCAGAAGGGAATCATGTCATCCGCTGCCTATCGTAGGCGGCGCGACTTCTAGCATGACTGCACTGCCCCGACAGGGCTTTGCAATCGCGCGTTTCGAAGCCTATGCTTTGGCATCGGCCGGCATTTACTTCGGTGCAGCCGACAGTAAGACGTACGCGCTCTTGCCCCGTTGGAAGAGAGCCTTGCCCGATCCCTCTTTCGCGACCAGGTGCTGAAGCCCTCACCCCGCAGGACTTCGCGCTTTTGCGACCATCGCTGCATCACGTCGAACCGGGCATCAAGGACCAGTTGGAGGTCGCGCATCAGCCGATCAAGAACGTATATTTTCCCGAGAGGGGCATCGCGTCGGTGGTCGCCACCATGACCGGCGGGCGGCAAGGTGAAGTCGGCATTGTCGGCTATGACGGGATGAAAGGAATTGCCGTCATTCTCGGAAAGGAAAGCACTACCTGGCGCCTGCCGGTTGAAAACCTTCGCCCTGCGATTAGCCCGTCGCTTCGCACCTCAGTGCTGGATTATGCCCACGCGTTCCTCGTCCAATCATGCCGGACGGCACTGGTCAATGGCCACTCCAAGATCGAAGAACGGCTGGCCCGCTGGCAGCTGATGGTCCACGACCGTGCGGAAGGAGATAAGATCCTCCCGACGCATGAATTTCTGGCGACCATGCTCGCGCCCACCGCCCGGGGTCACCACGGCCCTGCAAATGCTTGAGTATCGAGGACTGGTGCACGCCAAGCGCGGCGAGATCACGATCATCGACCGTGCCGGATTGATAAAGCTCACACATGGCGCTTATGACAAGGAGGAGCAGCGTTATTTCGGCCTGGCCGCTGCCTGAAGCATGTCGGTTGAAACGGGTTCAGCCGACGTCTCCTTGCCCCTCACCAGGTCGCCCAAAAGCATCAGCGGTTTTGAACGAATCGCAGCTATTGTCCGCAATCGGACATAGGCTTGAAGGCGGTCGAATTCGTGCCATAAGTCGGGTTGGTCAGGGTTCAGGGAGGAATTCGTCATGACCAATTCGTTTCACACCGTCACCGTCGAAAAAGCCGCAGAAGCCTATGTCCTTTCCAGGGGAAGGGTCCGCTTTCTCTCCATGGCGCAGGCGATCCGCGCCATCCGAACACTAATGCCGGCATGCAAGGCCACCGACCGCGAGTTGGAG
Organism: Mesorhizobium sp. M2A.F.Ca.ET.046.03.2.1; assembly: GCF_003952425.1. Lineage (NCBI taxonomy): Bacteria > Pseudomonadati > Pseudomonadota > Alphaproteobacteria > Hyphomicrobiales > Phyllobacteriaceae > Mesorhizobium > Mesorhizobium sp. M2A.F.Ca.ET.046.03.2.1. The sequence continues at coordinate 3,761,120 of NZ_CP034449.1, forward strand.
GAACTGTTGGCGGCCGCTTCCTTCGTTCATGGCGTGCCCGTCGCCTTCGACACAAAAACAGCCGATGGTGTAGAACCACGGCTGCATTCCTAAGAGGGCATGCCGCGCCATGCAGACTGTCAGAGGGCATTCGTCAGATGGTAGTCCGCTAACTTAACTGCAGAGTCTAAAGGACGTGTTCCAGCATTGCGAACTCACCGATCGCTTTGTTGCCAAAGCTGCCAGCAAGCGATCGCCTCATCCAGCCGTTTGCACCATCTCATCACAGACATCATCGCGATGCTACCTGTCCAGCATATGTCCAGCATTTCGCAAGGCGGCCAGAAGGAGCCTCGCATAGCCTGTGACATCGATCTGGGCCTGCATCGAAAGGGGCATGCTGGTCCAGTTCTCCAACGGTGCAATGAAAGGTGAGAAGGTGCCATTGACTAGGCAACAACAGCTAACAAGGCCCTCTCGGTCCAATGCCACCACACCGATCTTGTCGCCTGGATATCCAATGGCTGCGACTCGCTGGACCTCCAGGTCACCGTCCACCCGCACGTCAAAAAGAAGGCTACCACGGCTCCTCGTGGCTATCTCAGCCGCCTTCTCATCAAAGCTTGAAGAGAGCAAGCGGACGCTTTCCACCGCCATCTGGAAAATCACCAAATCCAGTTCATTCACGGCCATATGGGCATTTCCGCGCAACGGGTGGTGATTGCAATGACACATACTGCTTGTTCACAGATGTCGGTCACGAACGATCATTCGTCGGGTTCCGGTTCCGACCAACGGTGTCGCCACCTGATCGTGCTGCGGTTCGAACCTTCCGAACGCGAGCCGAGCGCGCTATGAGGTTGGAGTCTAGGTCTCGGACCCTGCCTCGCGGCCTTCTCATCTTTGGCAGACCCGTTGCAACGCCGCCGCGATGGCGCAAACGCCAGATGACGCTGATCCATCGCTTGATCGTGAACTGAGCTTCTGAACACCATTGGGACAGCAGGGTGGAAGGGCTTGACCAACGCTGCCCCCGTTTTCCAAGAGGACCCGTCCTCGATTGAATCTTTCGAGCCCCGTGCGGCGCGCAGCCAAATGATGACGATCTGGACTCAGCTCGCAGACCGCAAGGCAAAGAGGGAACCTTCCAGGCAGCCAAGCTGCTCGACGCAAAGAGCGGCCTTTGGAGTTCCCAAGAATCGACCCTTCCATAGTTGCGACAGGCAACCACTGCACGAGTGTGGGAGAGCGAATCGCAAGCATTGCGTGAGGTCCTGCGCGTTTTCCCCTCTTTGCTATTTGGCACATCGTTTGCGCCGAAGTGGGCGCAGCGTTCGACCGGAGCACTGCATGGGAGAGGGAGGAGCCCCACCCCGATCCGGTCAAGGAGAGAGACGGTGTTGGTTCCAAGAGTTCCCCGCGCGATCGCAGCGCCCCGCAAGCGCCATTTTGCCCGGACCTACGTGCAGGTACTTGCCGCCATAATCCTGGGTGCCGCAATCGGCTATTTCCATTTGGAGACCGGCCACAGCCTGAAGCCGCTCGGCGATGCCTTCGTCGATGTCGTCAAGATAATCACCGTACCTGTCATCTTCCTGACAATGGCGACCGGCATTGCCGGCATGAGCGATCTGCAGAAGGTCGGCCGAGTTGCCGCCAAGGCGATGGTCTATTTTCTCACCTTTTCGACGCTCGCTTTTGTTGTCGGGTTGATTGTCGCGAATATCGTTCAGCCTGGCGCCGGCCTCAACATCGATCCGGCCTCGCTCGATGTCCAAGCCGTTAAGGGCTATGTGGCCACGGCTCACGAGCAGTCCGTGACCAGCTTCCTGATGAACATCATCCCGTCAACGATTGCCAATGCCTTCGCGGAAGGCGACATCCTGCAAGTCTTGTTCCTCTCGGTCCTGTTCGGCGCGGTCTGCCGCTACAACGGCCGCTCGCTCTTCTCTCTCGTCCGATACATCAAGGACGAGCTGCTGCTCGCAATGTCCTCCTCAGAGGCCGCGCTGGCCTCGCTCATGGAGAAGATGGAAAGGGCCGGCGCCACGCATTCGGTCGTGGGTCTCATTCCATTCAATCTGGACGGCACGAATATGATGCTCGCCGCCCTTTTCATCGCCCAAGCGACGAAAACTGATCTCCCGATCGGCTGCCGGATCCTCATGCTGTTTGTCGCATTGTTCCCTTCGAACGGAACAACCCGCATTACCGGTGCAGGCCTCGTCACAATGGCTGCAACGCTCTTTCTTGTTCCGGCCGCACCGGTCACCTCCGTGGGGCTTATTCTTGGCGTCGATCAGCTTATGTCCGAATGCCACGCGCTGACGGTTTTTCTCCGCAGCGTAGCGGCAACGCTGGCTGTCACCCGGTCCGGGGCGAGCGGGATAAACGACGATTCGGGGAGCGCCTCACTAGCGGACCGTTCAGCGCTCCGGCGGTGGACGGTCAAGTCGCCCGGCGTGGTGAACACAATTCCCCGTGCGAACGACGCTCAGCTATTGGGGTGGACCCGATGGCGCAAAGCCGTATTTGAGAAACCGCCAGATCGCACCGGCACCTGTGCGCCTGTAGCAACTGCGGGGCACGATCAAAACTGACCCATTTTACACCAAAAAGGCGGCCGTTGCTGCCACGCCGTCCATGGATTGGAGACTCATGTCTAAGCCGACTGCCATCACTGTCGCAGCTCTTCTTTTACTCCTCGCCTTGCTGGCGAGCCAATATAGCGCGAACCTGCACCGGCAGGCGTGGTCGACCGACAGGCAAAAGTGGAGCGGCGCATTCGACAACGATCTCCTTCGCCAATCGCCGGCAACCCGCAAGGCGATGCCGTTCTGGTCATATTCAATGACTACCACAACTGTCCGCATTGCAGACTGGCTGATATCAACTACCAAAAAGCCTTCAAGCATGAACCCAATCTGAAGCTTGTGATCAAACAGTTCCCGGTCCTGGGACCGGATTCCCAATTCCCAGCCTTCGCCGCACTCGCCTCGAGAAAACAGGGAAAGTTCGACGAATTCCACCGCGCCCTTATGATTTCCCCCAGTTGAAGGGTCACTCTCAAGATCGCAGCGCGTGTAGGCCTTGACGTTGAGCAGCTCAAGCGGGAATGCAAGATCCGGCCATCGCAGATGAAATGCGCGGTCCGCGCACTCGCGAAAGGTCTGCACTTAGACGGTACGCCCGCGTTGGTGGTCGGCGATATAGTGGTCGCCGACCTTGTGGACATGGCCAGCTTGCAACGCTTGCATCGCCGATGCGCGCTCAAAGCGTGCTGGCTCTCGTGCGGGGCAGCATCTGTAGACCGGCCACGCTGTTGTTGCCGGAGCGTGCCGTTTGTGGCAGCTGGCTTTGCTGTCGCTCCTCGTAATCTTGTTGCGGTCATCCAGCTGCCGTGGGCGCCAACAACAATCCTGAGCGCCCGCGCCTGAAGTCGCTGGCCGGGTGCTCGTGAACCGAGCCCGCTTTTCTTCGGCAAGCTCAGGCGGTCTTGGCCCTGCGGCATCGCCCCCTGGCGCGGGGCAGCCTTCGGCTGCTGACGGTCGCCGGCCTGTCGGCCGGCGTCTTTCTATTGTGGCCTTCCCCCTGGCGCAGGGTGGGCAGCACTCCCTTCTAGGCCCGCCGCGGCGTCCCGCAACCCTTCGCTTGTCGCTTTCGGGTCCTCCACTCCGTTCCGGTCCTGCTGATGCAGTCCGCCTCCGACGGCGGGCCTTTCCGGTCGCTTTTGCCGCCCACCCCGCTTCCGGGGAGGGCGCGCGATTGTAGAGCGGAGGACATCACGATGCGTGCAAACAACAAACGTTGCGGCAGCCGACAGGCTGGCGCAGACAGTGGCGGGCGCACCGGCGCCAGCCTTTATCAGGAAATCACCGACCGCATCATTGCCGAACTGGAGCGCGGCACCGTGCCATGGGTCAAGCCGTGGGCAGGGCAAGGACAGGCCTCGGCCTGCCGCGGAATGCGGCCACCCAGCGCCGATATTCCGGCATCAATATCCTGATCCTGTGGGGCGCGGTCATCGAGCGCGGTTTCCCCAGCCAGAACTGGCTCACCTTCCGGCAGGCGCTTTCGCTTGGCGGCAATGTCAGGAAGGGCGAGCACGGCACCACCATCGTTCACGCTGACCGCTTTGTTCCCAAGAACGAAAAGCAACGCGCCGACACCGATGGCGACGAACCGCAGGCGGTGCCCTTCCTGAAGCGCTTCACCGTCTTCGATGTCGCGCAGTGCGATAATCTGCCCGAACATCTTTACGCCGCCGGCGAGCCTCTGCCTGAGCGCGAGATGGTCCCGCAGGCCGAGGCGCTCATTCATGCAACCGGCGCTGATTTTCGCATCGGCGGCGAGCGCGCCTTCTACATGCCCGGCAGCGACACCATACAGGTGCCGCCGCAGCCGGCTTTCTTCCACCAGATCGACTATTACCGGACCTGCTTTCACGAGCTTGGACACTGGACCGGCCACCCGAGGCGACTCGCGCGCGACCTGTCCGGCTCCTTCGGGTCCAACACCTATGCGCGCGAGGAACTGGTCGCCGAAATCGCATCAGCCTTCATCTGCAGCAGTCTCGGCATCGAGCCGAGCGTGCGCCATGCCGACTACATCGGCTCATGGCTGACGGTTTTGCGCGAGGACAACCGCGCCATCTTCCGCGCCGCAAGCCATGCCTCGAAAGCCGCCGATTTCCTGCTTGGCCGCAATGTCGATGTCGAAGGCGAGGCACATGCCGAAACCGCCTATGGGAGCGCGCAATCCTCACACGCGACCGCCTTGCGCCTCTGATGACGCAAAGCCGCGCGCAACCAACTCGACAGTTCTTTTGAGGTTGCCCTAACGCCGATGGCCGGCGTTGGCGTCGATCGTTCATCGGACCGAGGTTCGCAAAAAAAGAGGGCGGCATTGATGCCGCCCTCTCGTTGCGAAAGCTGCCAGAGCTGGATTAGAAATCCATGCCGCCCATGCCGCCCATGCCGCCGCCGCCCATGCCGCCAGGCATGCCGCCGCCAGCCGACTCCTTCTTCGGAGCCTCCGCGATCATGGCTTCGGTGGTGACCAGCAGGCCGGCGACCGAGGCCGCGTCCTGAAGAGCCGTACGGACAACCTTGACCGGATCGACGATACCCATGGCGATCATGTCGCCATACTCGCCGGTCTGGGCGTTGTAGCCGAAGGTCGCGCCCTTGTTCTCAAGGATCTTGCCGGCAACGATCGATGCTTCCGCACCGGCGTTGGCCGCGATCTGGCGGGCCGGAGCCTGAAGCGCACGACGCACGATGTTGATGCCGGCGGCCTGGTCGGCATTGACGCCGGTGGCCTTGATGTTGGCCGAAGCGCGCAGCAGCGCGACGCCACCACCAGCAACGATGCCTTCTTCGACGGCCGCGCGGGTCGCGTTGAGGGCGTCATCGACGCGGTCCTTCTTTTCCTTGACTTCGACTTCCGTCGCACCGCCGACGCGGATCACCGCAACGCCGCCGGCGAGCTTCGCCAGACGTTCCTGCAGCTTCTCCTTGTCGTAGTCCGAAGTGGTCTCTTCGATCTGCTGCTTGATCTGGGCAACGCGGCCCTGGATCTCGGCCTTCTTGCCGGCGCCGTCGACGATGGTGGTGTTCTCCTTGGAGATCGACACCTTCTTGGCGCGGCCGAGCATGTTGAGGCCGACGTTCTCGAGCTTGATGCCGAGGTCTTCCGAGATGACCTGGCCACCGGTGAGGATGGCGATGTCTTCCAGCATGGCCTTGCGGCGATCACCGAAGCCCGGCGCCTTGACGGCGGCGATCTTCAGGCCGCCACGCAGCTTGTTGACGACCAGCGTGGCCAGAGCCTCGCCTTCGACGTCTTCCGAGATGATGAGCAGCGGCTTCGAGGTCTGCACGACGGCTTCGAGAACCGGCAGCATGGCCTGGAGGTTGGACAGCTTCTTCTCGTGCAGGAGGATGTAGACGTCCTCGAGCTCGGCAACCATCTTGTCGGCGTTGGTGACGAAGTAGGGCGAGAGGTAGCCGCGGTCGAACTGCATGCCTTCGACGACTTCGAGTTCGGTCTCGGCGGTCTTGGCTTCCTCAACCGTGATGACGCCTTCGTTGCCGACCTTCTGCATCGCTTCGGCGATCATCTTGCCGACCGAAGCATCGCCGTTGCCGGCGATGGTGCCGACCTGGGCAACCTCTTCGGAGGTCTTGATCTTCTTGGCGTTCTTGATCAGGGTCGCAACGACGTCGGTTACCGCGAGGTCGATGCCGCGCTTCAGGTCCATCGGGTTCATGCCGGCGGCAACGGCCTTGTGGCCTTCCTGGACGATCGACTGCGCCAGAACGGTCGCGGTCGTGGTGCCGTCGCCAGCGATGTCGTTGGTCTTCGAAGCAACTTCGCGGACCATCTGCGCGCCCATGTTTTCGAACTTGTCCTCAAGCTCGATTTCCTTGGCGACGGTGACGCCGTCCTTGGTGATGCGCGGGGCGCCGAACGACTTGTCGATGACCACGTTGCGGCCCTTGGGGCCGAGCGTGACCTTCACCGCGTCAGCGAGGATGTTGACACCGCGCAGCATGCGCTCGCGGGCATCGCGGGAGAATTTTACGTCTTTGGCAGCCATTTTTAGCTCCTGGCAGGGGCTTCAATCGAGCCCGGGAATTCAGTTGACGAAAGGGCCTGATATGAGCCGATGATGCCCATGATGTCGGATTCCTTCATGATCAGAAGGTCTTCGCCATTGAGCTTGACTTCCGTGCCCGACCACTTGCTGAACAGGATGCGGTCGCCGGCCTTGACGTCCAGCGGGACCAGCTTGCCAGCTTCGTCACGAGCGCCGAAGCCGACAGCGATGATCTCGCCTTCCTGCGGCTTTTCCTTTGCCGTGTCGGGGATGATGATCCCGCCAGCGGTCTTGGATTCGGATTCGACCCGGCGAACGACCACGCGGTCATGCAGCGGGCGGAACTTCGACTTTGCCATTTTCGGATTTTTCCCTGGTGCGCTGTTGAGGGGTTTTTGTTAGCACTCGCGATGGACGAGTGCTAACGCGATAGTGAGGTAGGCTGTAAGCGGGCACTCGTCAAGACGGACGAGGGCAGGCGAGGAGCTCTGGCCCCCTCCCCGGTGGAACCCAACGCATACGCGGCATCCGCGTTGATGGCTGCGAGCCCCACATTTCCATTGAATTCGGCGTCATGACGCCAACTTGCTCGCGCCGCTTCCAAGTCGTCAGTCGTGCTGCCGTCAGCACGAACATAGGGCTGCGCTTCACTTCCCGTCGAAGCCGCGGCAAGCAGCGTCGCCGTCAGCACGCTCCTTTGCAGATGCTTGCCAAAGGTGGACAGTGAGCGCACCTGCGCCGGGCTGTTGGTGCGAACGTAAGACGTCATTGACAACTCCTTTTTGCAAGTCGAGCCCCTTCTCCACCTTCGGCCGCCGTCGACGCGAAGAAGTCCGCATCGCGTTGAAGACGAGCTGCGAAAAAGAGAAAGATGTGTTTGATGGCTGCGGCCCCAACGGTGCCTTCAGATTTGAGATCACTTCCGCCGCGAGCGGCTGAAGCTCCTCGCAACGTCAAATCGAATCTGCTGCCAAGCCTCCAGGAAAGGAGAGCATTGCTCATCTCGCGCTTGTGCATGCAGTCAACCTTCGATCCGTGTTGCCACATCAAGAGCAAATGCCGTGCCAAAGCTCACTGGGAAGTGAACGCATGGCTCTCCCTGAAAACCTCACAAATCCAGCATGGTCAATTGTGCGGAACCCGACATGCGTCTTCTGCCACTGTCAGCTTTCGGACAGGCATGACGCGTTTCGCGCCGACCACCGGTCGATCGGTTTTGGGGCCGGTCTGTTCGCCTCATAAGAGCGCGTTACATTGCGTAGCGGTTTCCCGAGCGCCGCCACATGACACTGGACCTGCAGGTAGCACCGGCTTCTCATCCAGCCTTACTTTGGCCCCCTCGCGTATCAAATTCCCGCTGGCGAGCCCTGCTTTCATAGATCGCACCATGCCGGATGTCTGCTCTGGCGCCCGACCCGCTGGCACGATCTCGATCCGGCATAAGGGCGCAGCATCTTTGCAGGCCGTTTCATCCCGGCGTCCTGCTTGGCTGACAGACCGCACTTGGCGAGCGGTCTCCATGCTCTCTCCAAGGACCATCCCTGCGGCTGGCTTGTCGACCTATGGGCGGGTCCGGCCGCCCGAAACCCTCGCGCCATCAGCTTTTTTCCCCGCCGCCTGCGGCGGCTTCCTCGCGCCGCTTCGCTCACAAAAAAGCTGCCCGCTCGGGTCCTTCACTGTCGCTGCGGCCCTGTCGGATTCAGGCGGTCCTGACGCGCCCATTACGGTGCGCCATCGCAGGGGATGGTCCCCGGCGAAACCACAAAAGGAGACTTCGAAATGACCGCGATCGGTTACGTCAACAAGCAGGAAAACGGCGCCTACAAGGGCCAGTTCAAGACGCTCAGCGTCCGCGCCGACATCGATATCGTCCCCAACCAGGCCAAGAGCGCCGATAACCATCCCGACTTCCGGGTGCTTACGCAAGGGGTCGAAGTCGGCGCTGGCTGGATCCGCACCGGCGAGACTTCCGGCAAGGATTATGTGAGCCTGTCGATTGCAGCGCCGGAGTTCGGACCGCGCAAGCTCTACGCCAATCTCGGCCGAGCCGCCGGCCAGGACGATCACGACACCTACGCCATCATCTGGAACCCGGCCGACTGACCGGCCGAGATAAGAGCCTCGCGCCGCAGCCCCGGCGCGGGGCTCATTCCCAGGAGTTCCACCCAAACCCCGTCCGCCCTAAAGGGCGGCGAAAACTCTCCCCCGACTCTTCGCCCGTCCCCGAGACGATCTCCCTCGCCCATCCTCGCCCTCGCTTGTCCGAAGCGAAACGAGGATCATCATGGACGACGAAAACGAACGCGCGGCCCGCGCGAAAAAGGGCAGCCCGTTTCTCAGCACAGCCCAAGCCGCCTTCTATATCGGGCTCTCCCAGCGCACGCTCGAAAAGATGCGGCTCAAGGGCGGCGGCCCGAAATTCCGCAAGCACGGCCGCTATGTCCGCTATCACATCGACGAACTCGACCATTGGTCGAAAGGACACCCGCAGCACTCCATCGCCGGCGATGGCAAGGCCGGTTCCGGCCAGGGCGGCACGGGAGGCCGTTCATGAGGCGGCGCCCTTCCATCCATCTGATCGGCAGCCGCCTGAGGCGTGTTCGAGCCCGTAAGACGGTCGCCTTGGCCGCGGCCGGTCTCGGTCTTTTGGGCTTCACGGCGCTGGGAAAGCCCGCCCCTTGGCTGGTCTGGAACGCCTCGGCCAGCGCGCCGATCGGCCTTTACCGCATCGCTGCGGGAGCGCTGGCGCGTGGCGATCTCGTGCTCGTGCGCCCGCCTGAATACGCGGCGTATCTCGCCGCCGAGCGCAGCTATCTGCCTCGCAATGTGCCGCTGGCAAAACGTCTTGCAGCGCTGCCGGACGATAATGTCTGCGCCTTCAATGACGCCATCATCATCGGCGGCGACATCGTCGCGCGCCGGCTCAAAATCGACGCCGAAGGCCGACCTTTGCCATGGTGGAACGGCTGCCGAGCGCTCGGGGATAACGAGGTTTTCCTGCTCGGCAGCGACAAAAACCGCTCCTTCGACAGCCGCTATTTCGGGCCTGTTCCCACTCAAAATGTCATCGGGAGGCTCGTACCACTATGGACCGAGTGACCCTCCTCTTGTTGGGCATGATCGCCATTGCGCCATGCGCCTGTTCCGCCTCGACCGGCGCTGAGCCGGTCGCCATCTCCCAAAGTCCGCAGCTGCGAAAGTGGCAGACGTTGGTATCGGAAGCAAGCCGGCGCTTCCATATTCCCCAAGCCTGGATCTATGCCGTCATGGCTGCCGAAAGCGGCGGCAAGACAATGCGCGGCGGCCGCCCCATCACCTCCCCCGCTGGCGCCATGGGCCTCATGCAGGTGATGCCCGGCACCTATGAAGAGATGCGGGTCGAACACGGCCTTGGGCCTAACCCCCACGATCCGCGCGACAATATCCTGGCCGGCACGGCCTATCTCAGTGCCATGTATGACCGCTTCGGATTTCCTGGCCTGTTTGGCGCCTACAATGCCGGTCCCGAGCGCTACGACGAGCATTTGAAGCGTGGCAAACCGCTGCCAGAAGAGACCGTCGAGTACCTCGACCAACTCAAGGCGGCCGGAGTTTCGGCGGCCGACATCGAGGCGTTCGAAAGCCAATCTGTCGCTCCAAAGGCGCAAATCGCTCCTCTCGGACGGTCGCTGTTCTTCATTCATGACGGTGTTCACTCAGGCGTGCGAAACGGCGATCTCTTCGTGCCGCTCGGCAAGGACGGCGCGCAGCCGAAGGAGCCGGTGCGTTAGCCATGGCGGACGGGGGCGCGTCTGGCGGGGCTGGGCGCGGAAGGCAAGATAAAGGTACCGCCTCCAGGAGGCGGTTAAATCTTTGTCTGCACATCGTTTTTCCGGGAGGCTGCCGCCGGTGCCAAGAGGGTTTGACGTGTAAGTGTCTGATTTTGCTTGATATGTCTGGGAGGCTCGCATTAAGGATGACGAGTTCAGGCCGAAGCTCGGCAAAATCGGGTCGCGCGGCTCGAAGGCCGGCAAACGCTATGCCGGCCAGGTTCGTGCGGCGATCAACCGGGCTGGCGGCCGGCCGCAACGCGGTGGTCGCTTCACAGGAAGCCGGACAGGGCGCGGCGGGGCGGCCGCCGCACTGCTGAAATCGCGCGACCGGTATGCCGCCTTCCGCCAGCGCCGGGTGATCGTCAAGGCGCGGGTCGTCAAGCTCGCCGGCAAGGGCGCGGACGGGGCGCGTGCCCATCTACGCTATCTTCAGCGCGACGGGGTCACCCGCGAAGGTGAACCTGGCGAGCTCTACGGCGCCGACAGCGGCCGCGTCGACGGCAAGGCGTTCATCGATCGCGCGGACGGCGACCGCCATCAGTTCCGCTTCATCGTCGCTGCCGAAGACGGCATCGAGTACGACGACCTCAAGGCGCTGACGCGGCGGCTCATGGCGCAGATGCAGGAAGACCTCGGCACGAAGCTCGACTGGGTCGCGGTCGATCATTTCAACACCGGCCACCCGCACAGCCACATCATCGTCCGTGGCAGGGACGACCGTGGCGAGAACCTGGTCATCGCGCGCGAATATATCTCATCTGGCATCCGCGAGCGGGCGGCCGAGCTGGTCAGCCTCGATCTCGGTCCGCGAACCGACCGCGAGATTGAGCTTCGCCTGCGCCGGGAAATGGAGCAGGAACGCTTCACCAGCATCGACCGTCGGCTGCTCAGCATGCGTGATGATGACGGCCTGGTCTCGCCGGGCGGTCCCGACGCCATTCGCCAGACGCTGCACCAGGGACGGCTGCGCAAGCTCGAGCGGATGGGTCTGGCCGCGGAGGTCGGCGCTGGCTCCTGGCGCCTCGACGATGAGCTCGAAGCCACGCTGCGCCGCACCGGCGAACGCGGCGACATCATCAAGACCATGCACCGCGAACTGACCGGCAAGGGGCTTGCCCGCAGGGCCGCCGACTGGGTGATCCACGATCGATCCGGCGAGCCCGTCCAGTCTCTCGTCGGTCGCGTTGTCGCGCGTGGACTGGCCGACGAGATCAATGACCGCCATTACATGATCGTCGACGCCGTCGACGGTAAGAGCCATTGGATCAACATCGGTAGAGGCGAGGCGATGGAAACGATGCCTAATGGCTGCATCGTGCGTGTCGCGCCAAGGAACACCGAGCCGAGGCAGGTCGATCGTACCATCGCCGAAATCGCCGCCGCGCATGGCGGCCGTTACGACGTCGATATGCACCTGAAGCATGACCCATCCGCCACCGAGAGCTTTGCGCGAACGCATGTGCGGCGGCTGGAGGCGATCCGCCGCGCGACCGGCGGCGTCGAGCGAGAGCCGAACGGCACCTGGCTCATCGCGCCGGACCATCTCGATCGCGTCGCGAATTATGAGGGCCAGCGGGCCAGGGCCGAGCCTGTCGTTGCCGACAAGCTCTCCTCAATGGCGCTGGAGCGACAGGTCAGCTTCAACGGCGCCACCTGGCTCGACCGGGAGCTGGTTGCCGATAGACCCGAGCCTTTGCACGGATCCGGCTTCGGCCGCGACGTGAGAGAGGCGCAAGCTCGCCGGCGGCAGTGGCTGATCGCGCAAGGCCTCGCGCATAAAGAACAGGATGGGATCGTCTATCGAGCCAACATGCTTTCGATCCTGCGCCAGCGAGAACTGAACCGTGTTGCTGGCCAACTGTCGGAGGAACTTGGCCTGCCCTATGCCGAAGCGCGATCCGGAGGACGAGTAGAGGGTACGCTCCGCCGCTCCGTCGAGCTTGCCAGCGGAAAATATGCCGTCGTTGAAAAGTCGCGCGAGTTCACGCTGGTGCCATGGCGGCCGGTGCTTGAGCGCCATGTGGGCAAGGAGGTCTCCGGTGTCGTAAGTGGGGAGGGGATTTCATGGACCGTCGGCCGGCAAAGGAGCGGACCTGGTGTTTCGTGAGATGGTGTACAGCTTTTTAGCCAGCGGCGCGGGCAGCCATGCGAGCCCGCGTAGACCTTATGGCCGCACGCCCGCAATCGGTCGCATGGACCTGCCAGGCGGGGCGGCTTTGGAGCGTTCGGACCCGACACGCTGCGTGAGTGGCCAGACTTCGAGCGCTCGAAGATGCGGACTGTTGTCTGCTGGCCGGCGTTATTCCGGCTGGCCTATGACCGCGGCGCAACAGTTCACCGCTGAAGTTGCCACGGGCGAACATCGACAAGAGAAAAAACACCATTGCGCGATACAAATCGCCGTTGAAAGCGTTTAGGTTGCATGCGCTTCGCCAAGTAAACGGATACCCCAGAAGAGAGCCATGACCACGGCCCGCCATATCGTGACGCTGCTTAAAAGCCACATTGCCGGCGACGAGGATCGTTTCCTCTCTATCGCGATGCAGCTTGCTGCGCATGAGGCACGTCAAGGCCATGGTAAGCTTGCTCAGGAGCTCAAGGATCTGGTCGACGCAGCCAAGAGCAGGGACGCCCGGATTGTCAAGAGCAGTCGGCCGGTTCCCCTTTTTCAGCCAAAGGGCGAGCTCGCAGGGCTCCTGCATGTGCGCTATCCGGACCTGCGACTGACCGACATGATTTTGCCGGACAGTCTGCGCTCGCGCCTGCACCGCGTGCTGGGAGAGCAGCGCCAACAAGCAAGCTTGCGCGAGCACGGGCTTGTTCCCCGTCGCAAACTGCTTCTGGTCGGCCCGCCAGGATCAGGCAAGACGATGACCGCATCGGCATTGGCCGGGGAGCTTCATCTGCCCCTTTTCACGATCGTCCTCGATGGTTTGATCACCAAGTTCATGGGAGAGACTGCCGGAAAGCTGCGGCTTGTTTTTGATGCAATGCAGGCGACGCGGGGCGTCTACTTCTTTGACGAATTCGATGCCATCGGCGCGCGTCGAGGCGAACGCCAGGATGTTGGCGAGATTCGGCGCGTGCTGAATTCGTTTCTGCAGTTTCTCGAGCAAGACGACAGCCACAGCCTGATTATTGCGGCAACAAATCATCCCGAGCTGCTCGACAGAGCTTTGTTCCGCCGTTTCGACGATGTCATCGAATACGCCGTGCCCGATCGGCCGATTATAGAGGCGCTGCTTCGGGCTCGACTCGACCGCTTCGACACCAGAGGGCTTGCCTGGAACGAGGCGATCTCTCAGGCAGAGAGACTGTCGCAGGCCGAGATCACGCGCGCGGCCGACGACGCTGCAAAAACCATCATATTGCGGGGGGGAAGCGGATCACCTCGGAAGCGCTCATCGACGCTCTGAAGGAACGCCGGCAGGCGTCGCTGTTTGAGTAGCGACAGCACAGATCATAATGGCAGACGATTTTCCGCGCGACCGCGCCCATATCCACCTTCGCAACAACGGCATTCGGGAAGCCTATCGGCGGCCCAACCAACTTATACATGCACCGCCGCTGCCGGCGCGTGATCGGGCGTCGCATGCTGCGGCCTTGACGCAATCCATCGAACAAGCGGTCGAAAGTGCACGCCAGCAGATTGCGGCGCGTGACCCCCAGCTGTCGGTCGGCACGCCTGGCTTTTACCTCGCGATCGATCTGCCCATGTCCGGACGGGCGGCCCTCGACCAGTTGGCCGATCGTCGCCAGCACATGGAGCTGGTCGCCGTCCATGAGCCAACTCAACCCGGTGCTCCCATCACAGCGTCGGTGTTCCTGCCGCAAAGCGCGCAAGCCTATTATTTGCGGAAAGTCGAGGCGTATCGAGACGTTGATACTGACCGCGGCAGACCGCGCAACGAGCCGCTCGTCTCCCGCATGGAGACAGTCAGGCTGGCGACTGCACGATCGTTGTTTACCGACCACGACGACCTCTTCCCCCAGGCCGCTGACGAGCAGGTGTGGTGGGAAGTCTGGCTGCGCGACGGTCGCCGCGAGAACTTCGAGCACATTGCCGAAGCCCTGAACATCACTTTGCGCACGCATGCGGTTAGGTTTCCGGAGCGGGTGGTCATGCTGGCCCTCGCCAGCACGGCAATGCTCGACCGCATGATTGCGCACAGCGATGTCGTCGCCGAGCTGCGGCGCGCGAAGGATACGCCGTCCTTCTTCCTGGGCCTTGGCGGCGCGGAGCAAAGGGACTGGAGCGACGAGCTTCTCGGGCGCGTCAGACCGCCTCAATCCGATATTGCGGTCTGCATTCTCGACAGCGGCGTGCGTCGCACCCACCCGTTGATCGAACCCGCACTTGCCGTTTAAGACTGGCACACCGTCAAACCGGCATGGGGCAGCGACGACACACCTGCGTGGAGCGGCCACGGGACGCGAATGGCAGGTGTCGGCCTGTACGGTGATCTGGTCCCGCTCCTGGTCGGAGGCGATCCAGTTCCATTGCCCTTTCGGCTGGAGAGTGTTCGTATCCTTCCGCCAGAAGACGAGGCAAACGATCCAGAACTCTATGGCGCGATCACCGCGGAAGCGATCGCCCGCGCCGAGGTGCAGGCGCCGGAGCGCCGCCGCGCGATCGCAATGGCTGTGACAAGCGCCAGTCCGGCGCGTGGAAGGCCCACATCGTGGTCTGCCGCTATCGACCAACTCTGTTTCGAAGAGGAACAGCGACGCTTGATCGTTCTCTCTGCCGGCAACATCGGCGATGACCTCATGCCGGCCGAGCATTTGACGCGCAACGATCTGGAAGCAGTCGATGATCCTTCTCAGGCCTGGAATGCGCTGACGGTCGGCGCTTTCACAGAAAAGGTCGATATCATTGACACCGACTTTTCGGGCTACGCTCCGATCGCGCCGGTCGGCGAGCTCTCGCCGCGCAGTCGCACTTCGGTCGTTTGGGACAGGCAGTGGCCGGTGAAGCCCGAGGTCGTCTTCGAAGGCGGCAATCTCGCCCATGACGGTGTGTTGCCCGGCGAGCCGATCGACGATCTGCAGATATTGACCACTTTCTGTCGACCCGAACTGCGCCACTTCACCACCCTCGGAGATACGAGCGCGGCAACGGCCCATGCCGCACGGATGGCGGGACTAATTCTATCAGCGCGCCCCGAGCTGTGGCCTGAATCGGTTCGCGCCCTGATCGTCCACTCGGCCGAATGGACTCCGGCGATGCGCGCACGCATCGATGCGTGCAACGGAGCGAAGGGCGAGATCCAGGCGCTCGTGCGGCGCTATGGTTACGGCGTGCCAGATCTTGGGCGCGCGCTTCTGTCAACGGTGAACGACCTCACGCTTATCGTTGAAGATGAGCTTCAGCCTTTCCAGCGCGAGGGCGGCGCGGCTGCCAAAACGCGTGACATGAAGCTGCATCGCCTGCCTTGGCCGAAGGAGCAGCTCGCGGCGCTCGGCGCTGCCCAGGTCGAGCTCCGCGTCACGCTGTCCTATTTCATCGAACCCAACCCCGGTGAACGCGGATGGACCCGCCGGCATCGTTACGCGTCCCATGGTCTTCGGTTCAGAGTAAAGTCAGCGACCGAGACAGTCGACGAATTCCGAGCCCGCATCAATCAGGCCGCTCGGGACGAGGAGGAAGGGGCGCCTGCTGGAGGCGGAGAAGAGTGGCTGCTCGGCACCTTCCGCGATCGCGGCTCGTTGCACGCCGATTTCTGGTCGGGCAGCGCCGCCGATCTCGCCGAGCGTGACGCGATCGGCGTGTTCCCGGTCGGGGGCTGGTGGAAGGAGAAGCCTTACCTGGAACGCGTCGACGCTCTGGCTCGGTACGCCCTGATTGTGACGATTCGGGCGCCTGGGGTCGATGTTGACATCTTCACACCCGTCGAAGCAGCCCTGACTGTCGAGACGTCGGTCGAGACCTGATGCAGCACTGTCCAAACCGGCCAACAACGGAGGTTTGACCAGCCTCTGGTGCCATGGCGGCTGGTGCTGGATCATCACGTCGGCACGGGATCATGCGCGGAGGACGATAGGCCGGCAAAGGAGCGGGCCAAGCGTGTCATAATGGCGCCCATGGTCACGCCCACAAGCCGCGCCCCCTGCGTCTACGGAGAGGTGCGCGTCTGCTTAGGCGGCCGAGACATCGCTTACCTGATCAACGCGCTCCGTATTTGCGCCTGTAAGCGGCAATGAAATCGTCGTCGCTACAGATGCAGCGGCCGCTGGAGTCCTTGGCCTTCGGATCGTGCAAGTGAGAGCCAAGGGGGCGCAGAAGATTCACCCGAGTGCTCGTCGTCGGGCTCATGGGAAACCCCGCACTATGCTTGACCAAATCCGCGGCAAGCATAATCCCGGCAAGCACCGACTGAAAGGCCATCGGAACCACAGTTCGAACGCGGCGACTTCCTTCGCTAAGCTGGAACACCAGACCGCCGCAGATAGCCTGCTGATAAAAGGAGCGCAGGGGCTGGCCGACAAACGGGGCTAGCGGTTCAAACGGCACAGCCATCGCTGTAGCCACGCGAACTACAAAGTCGTTGGGAACTCCGGCATTTGTCTGCAGGAGCGTTTTCACCTGCTCGTGTGCTTCCGGTATTCCGAGTTCCTCGGCAATCAGCTGGTGCTCGTCCTTGGATTTTCCGGATGGCAGGTACATGCAACAAAGGCAAGCCTGGCCGTCATCGAAACCATGCCGGGAGATACCGAGATCGTGCTCCTGCATCCAAGCGTTTGCGATCCATCGCGGCAGTGCACCTTGGACAGCCAGACGGTCGGCGGCGGTGTCAAGCGCCACACCCACTTGGTCTAAGACCCAATTGCCCCGGCGCGCAACATATTCTGCCCACGTCAGAGGGTGCGCCTCGACCTCAAGGCCAGTCGATCTAAGGGCGGTGGCTGCAAGAACCGCCTTGGACATACCAATCTCCGCCTGGCCGGCCAATGCGTAGCGCTGCAGGTTTGAGAGTTCGATCGCTTCGTGATCGATTACATGCAGACGACCCTTGAGATCGGGTTGTCTCGCTAGCGCCCAAAGCGAGCCATGGCCTATCGCACCGAGCCCAACGAGGTGGGTTTCGCCAAGGTCGACTGGGAAGTCGATCGGGCCAGCCTCCCCGGCTTTGGTCTTGTCGTAGCTGCATAGCGAGAGGTCGATGGTTTCGTCCAACTCGGCGCCGGTCAACTGGGCGGCGAAGATAGTTCGAAAGACGTTGGCGGCGCCGAAGCAACTGGCGGCGCCAGCTCCAAAAGGCAGCAGACTTGGGCCAGAGCCCACCGGGTCCGTACGCGACAGCTTTGCCGCCCAACCGTCCGATCCCACGAAAAAGATCGGGCACCGGAGTGATGGGCGCGTTACCCCTGCAACGACGCAGACGGTGGCAGACTTGCCGGAACGCCGGATGCCGACTTTTGGATTGATCGACTTTGCCAAGCGCTCCAGCGCTTGGGCTTGAGAGCTCGCCGCGCTGTCCAGCGGGAGTATCGCCAGAACCGGGTAGAGCCTAGCGAGCAATCTCACCGCAAGATCTAGTGTCGCCTGGCCTTCGGCGCAGGAAGCGGCCTGATGGTCGAAGGCGACTGCCACGACCTGCTTTTCAAGAGCTGCTTTGAAGTCTCCCAGATGAAAATCGGCCAGGACCTGAGATGCCGCCGTGGCGGCACGATCGATGAAGTTAGCGAATGCCATTGTTCAACTCGATATCATGATCATTCGCGACAGTGCCGCGGGAGGGAGCGCATTCCATTTGGCCTTTTCGTCAAGCCGATAGGCGGCGACCCGAGCAAAATCGAAAGGCTCGCGGGCGAAATTCGGCACTACCAGCGACAGACACCCAACCGTGGTAGCAACCGCATAAGCGTCGTCCGTCGTCGAATGGTAGGCGCGGCCCGGATGGCTGTGAATCTGGGCCAAGAGTTTCAGGCCGCTTTTGTAGAGCCAGACATTGAGCCGGTGCAGTTCTTCGGCCGCAACGATCACGCAAACGCCATCGTTTGTCCGAATGTGACGCTGCGCCGGGATAACCGTCTCTGTTACGGCAAAGTGCCGGTCTTGCTGAACGCCGACCCAGAGCGCCATCCCCTCATTGCCTTCGCGACCAACTGAGCGCAGATGCCCATGCGTGGTCGAGATGCAGCCGCGCGGGAGAGTCACGATCGTTACATCTCTCAAACCAGTCATTCTTGTATCGCCTGAGGGGATACCACCATTCCTACGATTGCCGGTGGGAGTTGAATCTGCAACTGCTCTATAGGAATGATTCCGTACTTGATGATCTTGTCCAGGATGAAGGCCAAACAGCCTTCGCCAGAACCCCGATGAAGTAGCCATGGATCACCTGAATGGGCTGGATTGTCGTGGTATTCCCGGACGCCCGCCATGCACAGGAATGGTTCGTCCTCGGGACTGTTGGCCTGGATGAAGTCCGTCAGCGGCACGGCGTTCTGCTGGATGAGAGCTCCTATCATCTCCGGCGGCGTTCCGGGCAGCGGCGGACGTCTAAGCATTTTCAGGTATAGATCTTTCCGGGCAATCGGATGACGCGTAAACGGATCGACGAAGACCACGGACGGTGGTCTTAAGTCGTAGTCGGTGAAGTCGACCTCGCTCGCTGCGCTGATCACCCGTGGTTTTAACTTGAGGCTTGCGAAAATGAAGAAAGCGCGCGGAAAGGTCGCCTCGATCAAGAAGCAGCCCTGAGCCCGATAGACATCAGCATATGGCCGGAACCGGCCGATCTCCCGATCAAACTTCGCTCGGGAGACCTCCGGATCCACACTTTGGGGTTTAGGCACCTGCGACGCCCGCCTTCAGGCTGAGGAACAGGGTCACAGTATTCGGGAAACCGAAATCGCCAAGCTTCTTGTCGACGTCGAGCAAGTTGCCGGCCTCATCCTTCAATTCCCAATTCTCGGCTGGTTGGGCGACATTCTGCGTGTTCTCAAGGGCTTTGGTACGAATGACGTGAAGCGGCTGGTTGGGATTGGCTTCGACCTGCGTGGGCTGGCCGTTCACCACCATCGTGATCTCGATCTTGCCCGGCCCGCCGCCGTGATTATCGCCCTTACCCGAATCCTTCGACATTGTCCTACTCCTGTGGCTTGCCAACCGTCCCACGCCCTGGCGCCCACCTGCGAGTGAGACCGGCGGTCTTCAATCGTTCACCCGGCGCCACGGCCGCGAGTACGCGAAAGACAGGGGATAAGCTACCGAATCGGTGCTTGCCTTCTTTTATGGGTGACTTGAGCCGCAAGTAAATGGTCTCAAATTGCTCCTCACAACTATAATCGATTATAGCAATGCGAAAATATTGGCGACACGCCTATTCATCTGCTCTCTCACTCGCCTGCTCCGTGCTTGGCAAGGGGAGCTTTGACTGCGTCACGCGTCCCCCAATCCTGCAACGCATTCACCCGAGCCTGCGCGACACCAGCGCCCGCACCGGCCGTGATCCGCAGAACGAAACGCTGATCGTGGCGTTCTATCGCGAACTGGCGCTGCTGTTCTGGCTAGACGATTGCAACGACGTTGGCCTGATCGCGCCGGAGCAGCTCGCCGCCGTGGAGCAGGCGCTGGGGCACGGCGTACCGTGCGTTCTCTCCGGATTCGAGGGCTGCGCTCAGCTGCGCGCTTCGCTGGTGCTGGATCGGCGAACGGCGCCGGCCACGGTGGCCGCTGGCTGGGAGTACATCCATTTCGAACACTGCGCACTGCCCGAGTTGGACCTGACGCAGATCGACCTGCGCGCCTCGCTGCTGGGCAAGGCTATGCGCGCGCCGCTGCTGATCAGCTCTATGGCCGGCGGCATGCCACGGGCCGAGGCCATCAACCGGCATTTGAGCGAGGCAGCGCAAGCCTTGCGGATCGCCATGTGCGGTTCGCAGCGTGTGAGCCTGCAATCCCGTAACTCCCAGGGGCTAACGCGCGCGCTGCGCCGCCTGGCGCCAGACATTCCCTTGCTGGCCAATATCGGCGCCGCGCAACTGCGGGAGGCCGACGGCCTGGACCTGGCGCGTCGCGCGGTGGACGCGCTGGAGGCCGATGGGCTCATCGTCCATCTCAATCCGCTGCAGGAAGCGGTACAGCCGGGAGGGCGACCGCGACTGGCGCGGCGTCCTGGCGCTGATCGCTGGCGCCGCGCGCATCGTGGGCGTGCCGATCGTGGCCAAGGAAGTGGGGGCGGCCTGTCCGCCTCGGTGGCCTGTGCGCTCGTCGAGGCGGGCGTGGCGGTAATCGATGTCGCCGGCGCCGGCGGCACCAGTTGGGCCGCAGTGGAGGGCGAGCGCGCCCGCAATGCCGCCGACCGTGCAGTGGCGATGTCATTCGCCAATTGGGGGATTCCCACCCTGACCAGCGTGCAGGCGGTGCGTCGGGCGCTGCCAACGGTGAAGCTGATCGCGTCGGGCGGGATCCGCGATGGCGTCGACGTGGCCAAGGCCATCCGCCTGGGCGCGGACATCGCCGGGCAGGCGGCCAGCGTGCTGGGCGCGGCGACAGTGTCCACCGAGGCCGTTGTCGCGCATTTCGAGATCGTCATCCGCCAGTTGTTGGGTCACCATCAAACCAATTTGACGCCCCGGGACAATATCGTCCGGCATTGTCCGGTGTGCGACGATGTTGGGGATGCGACATAGGCGGATTGCCGTGTATTAAACCGCTTTTCCTTTGGCACGCATATTGCGCCCTATCGGTAAACCTCGTCATGGGCCGGCGGCAATCGCTCGGAGATTGTCGAAATAGCACAATCTGCCGGGGTGACATCCGGCCCGACTAGAGCAGGACCTTTCAGATGATGCAGAAAAGCAAGCGGCCATACTCGCGGGGAAATAGTCGCGTCAGGGCTGCATGGACGCTCTTTCCTGGTTGTTTCGGCGACGGACGCCAACTCTTCAATCGGCACCCGAACCAGTGCCTGGATGTCCAAGGAGCGCCCCTGTTGCGCGTGCCTGGCTGCACCCGCGTGCTGGCTCTCCTCCAAGGCGACGCTCGGCGCTGCTGCAGACCGGCGACGAGAACCCAACTTCAAAATTAGCATTCCGAAAACCGAAAGAAGTGAACAGGTATGTCCAGGATCGGCGCTTTGACGCGCGCGGCATGGCGATCGGCAACTCAGACGCTGGCCAAGGGTTCGAAAAGTTTACACCCGACGCTAGCGCCGGCCGATTTCAAGCGCGCACTTACGATCAACGATCGATATGGCGGGCTCACTGTCAATGTCCCCAAAATGCCTTTCTGGCTGACCGGGGGTGAAGCCTTCGTCTACCGCCGGACTAGCCACGGCGAGCAGCAGTTCATGCAGGTCGATGCTGCCACGGGTTTCAAGCGGCCCGCTTTCGATCAGGCGCGTCTGGCGGCAGCGCTAAACAAGGTGAGCCATGAGAGCTATCAAGCCGGCAATCTTCCGTTCGACCGTTTCGAACTGAGTGAGGATGGTCGCAGGCTCGACTTCCAGATTGAAGACACCCGGTGGAGCTGCGACCTTGCAAGCTATGACTGTACCAGCACCACATTCGATGCAAGGAAAGGGGACCGTAGGGAGCTCAGCCACCGCTACACGCCGCCAGCGGAGAACAACCCCGACAAGAGCAACGCGTCGCCCGACGGCAAATGGATCGCCTATATCAAGAACTGCAACGTTTTCCTGCGCAGCGAGGACGGATTGCAGGATGTTCCTCTGAGCCGGGACGGAGCCGAAGGCAATTGCTACGTCTTTTCGACGCTGAGCTGGTCGCCGGACTCGCGCCACCTCGCCGCTTACCTTGTTCGCCCCGGCTATAGGCGAGAGGTCCGCTACCTCAATTCATCGACGGACCAGTTGGAGCGGGAATATTCAACAATATTCTATCCCAGGCCGGGCGATGTCCTTCCGCTGCCCCAACCAGTCCTGTTCGACATTGCCGGCCGGCGCCAGATCGTGATTGACGGTGCCCTCTTCTCGAACGTCTTCGAACTTTCCCCTCTCCGGTGGTGGGCGGACAGCCGCGGCTTCACTTTCGAATATAACCAGCGCGGGCATCAGCTCTATCGCTTGGTCGAGGTAGACGCCGCCTCGGGCCGCGGGCGCTCCCTGATCGATGAGACCAGCGAGACATTCGTGGATTATTTGCCGCTGGGGCATGGCCAGGAGGATGCCGGAAAAATCTTCCGTTACGATGTCGATGACGGGAAGGAGATCATCTGGGCATCAGAGCGCGACGGGTATGAGCATTTGTATCTTTTCAACGGCCGGACAGGCGCGCTCGAAAACCAGATCACCCGAGGTGAGTGGGTCGTCCGGAGGGTCAACCATGTCGATCCGGTGAAGCGTCAGATCTGGTTCGAGGCGAGCGGGATGAACTCGCAGGAGGACCCCTATTGGGTCCATGCTTACCGCATCGGCTTTGACGGCAAGGGACTGACTGCACTGACGCCCGAACCGGCCAACCACCATATCGAGTTCTCGCCTGACAGGCGCTATTATGTCGATCTCTGGTCACGCATCGATCTGCCCCCGCGCATGGCACTCTACCGCGCCAGCGACAATGCCAAGCTCCAGCAGATCGAGACGGCCGACATTTCCGAGCTCGTCGCCGCAGGCTGGCAGCCGCCGCTCAGTTTCCATTCCAAGGGGCGCGACGGCAAAACTGACATCTGGGGTGTGCTCCACCTGCCAGCCAACTTCGACCCGACGAAGAAATACCCGGTTGTGGAGAATATCTATGCTGGACCCCACGGCTCCTTCGTCCCAAAATCCTTCTCGCGGTGGACAGAGCCGCTCACGCAGCTGGGCTTCGTCGTTGCTCAGATCGACGGCATGGGCACCAACAACCGCTCCCGCGCCTTCCATGATGTTGCTTGGAAGAATCTGAAGGACGCAGGATTTCCCGATCGCATTCTGTGGCACAAGGCGGCGGCCGCGCAATATCCATGGTACGACATATCCAACGTCGGCATTTTTGGCGCATCCGCCGGCGGCCAGAGTGCAGTCAGCGCGCTGCTCTTTCACCCCGATTTCTACAAGGTCGCCGTCGCCAAAAACGGCTGCTTCGACAACAGGATAGACAAGACCTGGTGGAATGAACTGTGGATGGGGTGGCCGGTCGGCATTGAATATTCGCAATCCTCCGCCGTTGACAATGCTCACAGGCTGCAGGGCAAGCTGATGATCGCGGTCGGCGAAATGGATGATAATGTCGATCCGTTTTGCTCGTTCCAGCTTGCCGATCGACTCATCAAGGCAGGAAAAGATTTTGACATTGTCTACGTTCCTGGTGCCAATCACCATACTCTAGGCACCTACACCGAGCGCAAACTCCTAGACTTCTTCGTTCGCAACATTCTCGGTCAGACCCCGCCCGACTGGAACAGCAAACCGATCGAGCTGGAGTAGCTTGTGGCTCTTGCAATTGTTAGCTCGCCTTATCGGCTGTAATCAGGGCGAGGCGCGAGCAAATCTGCACCGAAGGACGATCGTGGAGTCTAGGACTTGCGCTGCGTATTGAGGATAGGCTCGCCGCGACGTTGGTCTGAGCAAACTGCTTGATAGGCACGCCTGCAGACCGCGTGTGTGCGATTGCAAGATCCCCTATCAGCCTGGTGTGAAGCGTTCAGGGGAAAAGCCGCACCCAACGCCGCTTCCGCTCGCCGTAACGCTACGGCGGTGCGGCCCACCCGATCCGCTCGACGAGCATAGGAACACATAGGTCCCCGAACGGACGATTACCTTGGCAATAGAAGACCCTCGTCGGTCATCGCCGCTGTGGGTGGCAGCCCGTCGGTCTGGAGCTGCCACGATTCTCATCCTCGCGTCACATATGAGCTGAAGCTTTCCGGATCGGGTATCCAATCGGCATCCAGTTGCTCGGCGATATGGTTGAATTCTACCTCAGGACAAGAGTGAGTAGAGCAGCCCCGCTACGAAAATCCTATCCTGGTTCGTTTGACGCATCGACTATTCAGATTGATTGGCGTGATACCCGGCGCGGCCGCAACACGCTAGGCCGTCAACCGCTGAGCAGAAAACCAGCCTTCGCCTTCCGCGGCGGCGGACCTCGTCAGCCTTTCGAAAGCTTGCCTGAGTAGGTTGCTCATGTGATCTGTGGAAGTGAGGCTAGCGTGCACCCGTACAAACTGGACATTCATCGTAGCAGCTTGGCTGCAGGTGCAGCACGCCGTACCGCACGAGCAAGCGGACAAGCCGGCCAAGCCGGTTTTGAGCAGCACTTGGGCGAATTGCAGGCGGCGGATGAGTTGATGAGTGCACCAGGCGAGGATGTCCTCGTCAATGGCTCGCATGGCAAAGGTGAGTTGAGACCAACGAAGAGGCAGAGGATCCAAAGCAATCTGCAGCATGCTGTCACTGAGCGGCAACCAGGTCAGGTTGGTGACTCAGGCGCTCGCGCGATGATGCAACTCCCTGCCCATCAGGTGGGTACATCGGAACGGGAGGCGCAGCTCGCGATGCAGGGGGATGAGCACGAATACACCCCAGCGCCGCATCTCGATGGGTCGATGCCCTCGACAGTGCAGCCGGATCGTCCAATTGTGGCCCCCGACGGTGCCGACAAGCGTCCTGTTTATTCCAACGATGCCACCGCCATCGAAGGGCTGAAGTCTGCACTCCTTGCGGGTAAAGCCAGGCCGGACACGGTCACTCGCAGCGCAAATTCTCTTTTCGGCTTTAGTCGTTGGCTCTTTCAAAACAAAAAGCCAGGGTTTGCTGCTCGGCTTTACCATCCGTCGCTGAGCCAGGATCTCGAGGAGTACGAGAGTAGGGGTGGTTCCTCCACAGTGGCTGGCGCACTGCGTCAACTGATGAAGCCGATAGGCGGAGCCGCCCCGATTGTGGGTCGCGCTGTCCTGAACCCCCATCCTGACGACGCCGCGCTCACTAGACATTTCAGATCCGCGAGCGGCTACGCAACTGCTCTTAACCATTTCAGTCATTACCTACGTCAAAATGACAAGCTCGGGATTGCGGGCCGGATTTACGATGAATCGCTGGATAAAGATGTTGAGAGCTACAAGGCCGCCTCCTCTACTCGTGGAGCTCCGATCGAATCTGCACTGGTTTATATCCGCAAGCACCCGCCGCGCGTTATACTCGGGAGTCATCTGGAAAACGCGGTCAGCATGGAGGCTCGTCCCCGTGGCGACGCTGCTCAGCATACCGCACCACAGCAGGGATTCGATTGGCCAGAGGAGCTCCTGCCGGTAGGTTATAAGGAGGGCACCGATCTACCATTGTCTCTCGCCCCAACCGCGCACCAACACCAAGCACCCGACTTTGGAGAGGCCGTCCCTCACTTGAACTGGCGCCACGGCGACCAGGGCGCCCCGGAGGGGCTGGTAGCTGCACGGGACAGGAGCAGCCCGCTGCCAAGCGAGGCGGTGCCACATAAATCTGGACGGGGACTCGCTACGCAGCCCAGATTGTGGGCGGAGAAATCCGCCTCGCCAGAGCTCTTTCGACGGCGGGCGGAGCAGGCTCTGCCGGCGTCCGCCAGAGGTGTGGAGACATCCTCCGCGGTTGATGAAGCCGCCGCTCGCCAAGCTTTGGCTTGGTTGCAGCAGGAGATGGAGGGGATCGAACCGATGCAGGATCCTCATAAGGTGGCTACACCGGAATCTGAGGCGCAGCTCGTCAGGCAGAGGGATGAACACGAATCCACCCCAGCACCGCATCCCGGAGGTGGTGGTTCGATGTCCTCGACAGTGCAGCCGGATCGTCCAATTGTAGTCCCCAACGGTTCCGACAAGCGTCCTGTCTATTCCAACGATGCGACCGCTATCGAAGGGCTGAGGGCAGCATTCCACGCGGGTAAGGCCAGCGCGAACACGGTCACTTTCAATGTAAATTCTCTTTTCGGCTTTAGTCGGTGGCTCCTTCAAAACAACAAGCCAGGGTTTGCTGCTCGGCTTTACCATTCGTCGCTGGATCAGGATCTCAAGGAGTACGAGAGTACGGGTGGTTCCTCCACCGTGGCTGGCGCACTGCGTTACCTCAAGAAGTCGACAAGCGGAGCCCCGATTATGGGTCGCCCTCTCGTGATCCCCTATCCTGACGATGCCGAGCTCATTAGAGATTACAGAGCCGCTTCGACCAAGGAGTACCTGGCAGCGCCTGCGACCGGACGGAATCCAGATACCGTGGGCGGCTATACAAATTTTCTTAGACATTTTAGCCAGTATCTGCGTCAAAATAACAAGCCTGGGATTGCCGCTCGGATTCACGACAAATCGCTGGATAAAGATGTTGAGAGCTTCAAGGCTGTCTCCTATGGTAATAGACTAAGTATCGGTTCTGCATTGGCTCACCTCCGGGATATCCTGCCGCGCATTGTGCTCGGGCGCGAAACTGTCCTTGCTGCTCATCCGGCAGACGCAGTCACCAGGCGCGTTGGGGCCGCTGCTGAAGCTGGGCCAGCGGCACCGGCAAGAGCTCCCCAACCCGCCTCGCCAGCAACCGCTAAGCTGCCAGGCACCTACCGCGGCCTTCCACTGGTTGATGTGACCACACTGACGACCAGTTCCTCTGGGGCTCAGATCGGGGCGCTCGATCCGACAGCCCCGTCCAACGTTGCAACGGGGCGGGTGCTCGGCGCCGCCGAATGGCTGAGCGACGCCCATGTCCAGAGAGATTACAATTTGCTGGAGCGGCAACTGCAGGGGATCAATCCGGCGCTCGCTGCCCGGACTCGGCTGGTGGATCCTTCCGTATCCCATCTACTGCGACACACGTCGCCGCAAGACGCTCGAGGCATATTGCAGTCCATCTATAATCAAAACAACGCCACAGCCGACTTCCTGTTCTTGCCAGTGAATAATGGCACGGCTACTAGCCCCGGCACCCATTGGTCGCTGCTGCTCGTTGATCGCCGCGACCCCGAAAGGCGGTTCGCCTATCACTACGACTCCCTCCAGCGAGAGGGATATAACGACGTGCCTGCAAAACAGCTCGCAGGACTGCTGAATGCTACCTTGGCGCCAGCCCCCATGGCCAGACAGACGAACCATTATGATTGCGGCGTATTTGTCCTGGAGGGCACGTGGGCGCTGGTTGAACGATTGGTGAAAGGGCAGCGGCCAGACCACGAGCCGCTGCCCCTCGACAACCTCGTTGCCGATCGGCAGGCGCTGCAAGACCGGCTAAGGAGGCGCTTGCCGCACGAGGAAGAGCCGCGGCAGCTGCTGGAGGATGAACCCGCCTCCCCACCGATGATGGCATTCGAGCCAGGGGAACTGCGGCAACTGTTGGAAGACGAGCCTGACTCCCCACCAATGATGGCGTTCGAGTCAGGGGAACTGCGGCAACTGTTGGAAGACGAGCCTGCCTCCCCACCAATGATGGCGTTCGAGTCAGGGGAACTGCGGCAACTGTTGGAGGACGAGCCTGCCTCCCCACCAATGATGGCGTTCGAGCCAGGGGAACTGCGGCAGCTGTTGGAGGATGAACCCGCTTCCCCACCGATGATGGCGTTCGAGCCAGGGGAACTGCGGCAGCTGTTGGAGGATGAACCCGCTTCCCCACCGATGATGGCGTTCGAGCCAGGGGAACTGCGGCAACTGTTGGAAGACGAGCCTGCCTCCCCACCAATGATGGCGTTCGAGCCAGGGGAACTGCGGCAACTGTTGAATGATGAGCCTGCCTCCACTTGGGCACAAATCAATTCGACCCCACATGCGCGAGCGGACGGTGTTCATCAGCCAGCCCAGGCGCCCTGGCTCCCTGAACGCAGAAGATAACTTTGCGGAGGAGCGGTCACGCAACTGTCGGCGGCGCCGGGCCTCAGGGTGAATGGAGAGGATGGTGTCGCGTGAAGGCGCAACACGCGTGCTGACCGACCTGCATAGTAGGAAGTCGTTCATTGCTCCCAAATCGTATGTGAGGAACATTCCTGTCCCGGCTGCACCGCGCGATGCTAGGTCGCGTTGTTCAGCGGGCCAAGCCGATGACACCTACGAAGCTACTGATCGGGCAGATCGCCGTTGTGTGCGCAATTGTCATTATCGGCGTATGGACGGCAACCCAATGGTGCGCTCAAATGCTGACCTACCAGACGCCTCTCGGCGCACCATGGTTTCTCTTCGCCGGCTGGCCAATCTACAAGCCGTGGAAGCTGTTTGAATGGTGGTTCCACTTCGATGCTTATGCGCCGGAGGTCTTCGACAAAGCCGGTACGCTTGCAGGCGCCAGCGGATTCCTGGGCTGTGCCGCCGCAATCGCAGGCTCGCTTTTGCGCGCGCGACAGCGCGGGTCGGTTACGACCTATGGGTCTTCACGGTGGGCCACGACTCATGAGGTCGAGACGGCAGGGTTGTTACGGCCGGCGGGCGTTTTCCTCGGTAGGCTGAACGATCGCTATCTGCGCCATGACGGCCCGGAGCACGTCATGGCATTTGCGCCGACGCGTTCGGGCAAGGGCGTGGGGCTGGTTGTTCCAACGCTACTTTCCTGGACCGGGTCTGCCATCATTCATGATATAAAAGGCGAAAATTGGCAGTTGACCTCCGGCTGGCGGTCGAAATTCTCGTACTGCCTTCTGTTCAATCCGACCGACCCGAGATCGGCACGCTACAACCCGCTGCTGGAGGTGCGCAAAGGCCCAGATGAGATCCGGGACGTTCAAAACATCGCCGACATCCTCGTCGATCCCGAGGGCGCGCTGGAGCGACGGAATCACTGGGAGAAGACCAGCCATTCACTCCTAGTTGGCGCCATTTTGCACGTGCTCTACGCTGAAGAGGACAAGACGCTAGCCCGCGTCGCCACCTTCCTGTCGGACCCGCAACGCTCGTTTGCCGCAACGCTACGGCGGATGATGACGACAAACCATCTCGGGACGGGGCATAACCCTCAGGTCCATCCCGTAGTGGCCTCGGCGGCTCGCGAACTCCTGAACAAGTCGGAAAACGAGCGCTCAGGCGTCCTCTCGACCGCCATGTCCTTTCTTGGGCTTTATCGTGATCCAACGGTCGCGGCGGCCACTTCGTCCTGCGACTGGCGCATCGCTGACCTAGTGGATGGAGAGCGACCGCTGTCGCTCTATCTGGTCGTGCCGCCTTCGGATATCTCGCGCACCAAGCCTTTGGTGCGACTGATCTTGAACCAGATCGGCAGGCGGTTGACGGAGCGTCTGGAGGGGGACCCGAAGAAGAGCCGTAAGCATCAGCTGCTCATGATGCTGGACGAGTTTCCGGCGCTCGGTCGCCTCGACTTCTTCGAAACGGCGCTCGCCTTCATGGCAGGTTATGGCATTCGCTCCTATCTGATCGCACAATCTTTGAACCAGGTTTCAAAGGCCTATGGCGAGAACAATGCTATTCTCGACAATTGCCACGTGCGAATTGCCTTTTCCTCCAATGACGAACGCACGGCCAAGCGCATCTCGGATGCCCTCGGCACCGCAACCGAACTTAGGTCGATGCGCAACTATGCGGGCCATCGGCTTGCGCCCTGGCTTTCACATGTCATGGTGAGCCGCCAGGAAACCGCGCGCCCGCTCCTGACGCCAGGCGAGGTGATGCAATTGCCGCCGTCAGACGAATTGGTCCTGGTTTCTGGGTTGCCGCCGATCCGCGCCAAGAAGCTGCGCTATTATCAGGATCAGAATTTCACAGATCGGGTGCTGCCTGCGCCGGTGCTGCACGACGGACCCTATGCGGACTGCCCTGCATCACGCCCGGACGGCTGGACTGGACAAGTGTGCAGCGTCGATAGCCGACTTGCTGCGGACGAGGAAAGCGCCGACGCGCCAGTTGAAGACGAGGGAGGCGTTCAGCAGCAACGCCATCCAAGCCTGCCCGAAGAAGACGTTGTTGTCTCTCAAGAGCCCGATCAGGCCGATCTGTACAAGCCCGCAGACGATGACAGCGAAGCGCTCGCGGACAAGCGTGTCATGGATCGGATTTCCACTGCGGCCCGCGCCTACGGTATCAACGAGGGCAGGGGCGACGATGTCATTCCCGGCTTCTGAAGTCCGCTGAGTTGCAGAGCGCACCTCAGCGTAGATAACGGCCATAAGCAATTTTGAGCGTCTGGCCGATGCTTCTCCCGTCGCCGGCGCAACGCCGGGCCGTCGGAACGAGCCGCATGAAGCCGCACCGCATTCGCCATCAGTTTCTGCTTGAGCCGGAGCTCAGCGAGAAACTGGACAACCTCAGTCGCGATCCGTCAACGACCAAATCAGCGATCGTGGCGAAGGCGATCGAGGCGTTCATCGAGCGGCGTGGCGAGAGCGAGTTCGATCGGCGCTACGGCGTAAGGCTTGACCGGCTCTCCCGCGATCTTGCCCACGTCAGGCGCGATTCCGAGGTGATCCTGGAGAGCCTGGCGCTCTTCATCCGCTTTTCGATCACCCTTCACGCCCACACGCCGGTCCCGGATCGGGCAACGCAGGCTATTGCCCAAGAGCGTTTCGAGAAATTCGTTGAGAAGGTCGGCCGCCAGATCGCTTCCGGCAAAAAGTCGCTTAGCAAAGACAATGGTGGGGGAGGGGAAGGATGAGCTCTCATCCCGAGGCCGACCACCGGCGGCGTGTCATGCTGCGCACCGCCATGGGTCCGGCAATCACCGAAGCCCTGGCCGATCCGTCCGTCATCGAGGTGATGGTCAATCCCGACGGCGCGCTGCGACTCGACCGGTTAGGCGAAGGTCGGGTCGATACCGACGTTCACATGCACCCGTCCGAGGCAGAACGTATCATCCGCCTGGTTGCTTCGCACGTGCGCGCCGAGGCGCACGCCGACAACCCGATCGTCAGTGCCGAATTGCCGTCTGGCGAACGCTTCGAAGGCCTGCTGCCACCTGTGGTGTTGGCGCCATGTTTTGCCATCCGCAAGCCCGCCGCGAAAGTCTACACCCTGGCCGACTATGTTGCCGAACGCATCATGCTGCCGCTGCAGGCCGATGCGCTGAAAAAGGCCGTCCGCGAGCGGCGCAACATGCTGATCGCCGGCGGCACTTCCTCGGGGAAGACAACACTCGCCAACGCTCTGCTGGCTGAAGTCGCCGAATGCGACGATCGGGTGATCCTGATCGAGGACACACGCGAACTGCAGTGCGCGGCCAGGGACTGCGTTGCCCTGAGAACAAGGCGGGGCTCGGTCACCCTTGCCGATCTCGTGCGCTCGACGCTGAGGCTCAGGCCGGACCGCATCATCGTGGGCGAGGTGAGGGGCGCGGAAGCGCTCGACATGCTGAAGGCATGGAACACCGGGCACCCAGGCGGCATCGCTACCGTACACGCCAATTCCGCGCGCTCGGCTCTCTATCGCATTGAGCAACTCGCCCAGGAAGCGGTGGTCACCGTTCCCCGCCGGCTCATCGCTGAGGCGATAGATCTGATCGTCTTCATAGCGGGACGCGGCTCGTCGCGCCACATCGACGCAATCGCCGAGGTCACCGGTCTCGACGGCAGCGGCGATTACGCCGTTGCCCCGCTCACGCTTTCGCAACTCCAGCAGCTTTGAAAGGCCTTCCTCATGCGCAAGAAGCTTCGCTTTCTTTCGTCCACAGCGCTCGCGTTTCTTAACACGGCCCCGGTTTATGCCGCCGGCTCCGGCATGCCGTGGGAGCAGCCGCTGCAGCAGATCCTGGAGTCCGTGCAGGGACCGGTCGCCAAGATCGTTGCGGTGATCATCATTATCACCACCGGCCTGACGCTTGCCTTCGGCGACACCGCCGGTGGTTTTCGGCGCCTGATTCAGATCGTCTTCGGTCTGTCAATCGCCTTCGCGGCATCGAGCTTCTTCCTCTCCTTCTTCTCCTTCGGTGGTGGGGCGCTCGTCTGATGGCCGCCGGGGAGCAGCATATCGAGGGCTTCGCAGTACCGGTCCACCGGGCGCTGACCGAGCCGATCCTGCTCGGCGGGGCTCCGCGCGCGGTGGCGATCCTCAACGGTACAGTGGCCGCGGCCATTGGCTTCGGCTTGCAGCAATGGATTGCTGGTCTGGTGCTTTGGATCGCAGGCCACTCGTTAGCGGTGTTTGCCGCAAGACGCGATCCGGACTTCGCCAGCGTGCTTGTGCGCCACCTACGTCTGAAGGGGTGGCTTGCATGCTGAACCTTTCGGAATATCGAAGCAAAGCCGACCGGCTTGCCGACCATCTACCCTGGGCTGCCTTGGTGGCGCCCGGCATCGTGCTCAACAAGGACGGCAGCTTTCAGCGGACGTTGCGGTTCCGCGGCCCGGATCTCGAAAGTGCGACGGAGGCTGAACTCGTCGGCATTTGCGCCCGGGCGAACAATGCTCTCAGACGCCTTGGCTCTGGCTGGGCATTGTTCTTTGAGGCCGAGCGCACAGAAGCGCTGGGCTATCCGAACTCGCATTTTCCTGACGCCGCGTCGTGGCTGGTCGACGAAGAACGCCGCGCTGCTTTCGAGGGGAAGGTAGCGCACTACGAGAGCCGCTATCATCTGACCTTGGTGTTTATGCCACCGCCGGACGCCCAGGCGCGCGCAGAAAGCGCGCTCGTCGACTCTCATTATTCCCGAGGAGAAAGAGACTGGCGCCAGGATCTGGCGAGGTTCCGTGACGAGACCAACCGCGTGCTCGATCTCTTCTCGGGTTTCATGTCCGAAGTACGCGTCCTCGATGATGCTCAGACGTTGACCTACCTCCACGGCACGATTTCGCCTCGTCGCCATCCTATCATGGCCCCGGAAACGCCGATATATCTGGATGCAATCCTGGTCGATGCGCCGCTTACCGGTGGCCTGGAGCCGATGCTGGGTGAGCAGCATCTTCGCACACTGACCATCCTCGGCTTTCCGAACCTCACCCGGCCCGGAATCCTCGATACCCTCAATCATCAGGATTTCGCCTATCGCTGGATGACGCGCTTCATTCCGCTCGAGAAAACGGAAGCCACGAAGACGCTGACGCGATTGCGCCGGCAGTGGTTTGCCAAGCGCAAATCGATCGTGGCAATCCTACGCGAGGTCATTACCAACGAGCCGGTCCCGCTTGTCGATAACGATGCCGACAACAAGGCGCTCGATGCCGACGAAGCCCTTCAGGCATTGGGCGGTGATCATGTGAGTTTCGGCTATCTCACCACCACCGTGACGGTGTGGGGCGAGGATCGCCAAGCCGCTGCAGAGAAGCTTCGCGCGGTCGAGCGCATCATCAATGGGCTCGGCTTCACCACGATCCGAGAAGGCGTCAATGCGGTCGAGGCTTGGCTCGGCTCATTGCCTGGCCATGTCTACGCTAACGTTCGCCAACCGCTCGTTCATACATTGAACCTTGCCCATCTCATGCCGCTGTCGTCGGTTTGGGCCGGTCCTGCGACAAACGAGCATCTCGCGAAAGTCACCCAAACCGAAGCGCCACCGCTTTTCGTTGCCGAGACCAGTGGGTCGACACCGTTTCGGCTTTCCACCCACGTCGAAGATGTCGGCCACATGCTGGTTGTTGGTCCGACCGGCGCCGGCAAGTCGGTTCTGCTTGCTCTGATTGCTCTGCAGTTCAGGCGCTATGCCGGCGCCCAGGTTTATGTCTTCGACAAAGGCAATTCGGCCCGTGCTGCAACACTTGCCATGGGTGGAGAACACCACGCGCTAGGAGCGGACGGTTCCCTTGCCTTTCAGCCACTGCGCAGCATCAACGACCAGGCTAGCCGAAGCTGGGCGGCCGAATGGATCGCCAGCCTTGTTGCCCACGAGAACGTCACCGTCACGCCGGAGGTGAAGGAGGCTATTTGGTCAGCGCTGGCCAGCCTTGCCACCGCGCCGGCGCAGGAACGCACACTGACCGGTCTTTCGGTCCTGCTTCAATCCAATGCGCTGAAGACCGCATTGATGCCCTACACGCTCGACGGTCCCTTCGGCCGCCTGCTCGATGCCGATCATGATGGGCTGGCCTTGTCGGATGTGCAGTGTTTCGAGACCGAGGAGTTAATGCACAGCCAAGGCGCTTTGCTGCCGGTGCTTACCTATCTGTTCCAGCGACTTGAGGAACGGTTCGACGGACGGCCCACGCTGATCATGCTCGACGAGGCGTGGGTCTATCTCGACAATCCGCTGTTCGCCGCCCGCATCCGCGAATGGCTGAAGGTGCTGCGAAAGAAGAACGTGTCGGTTGTCTTCGCTACGCAGTCGCTGGCTGATATCGCGGGCTCTGGCATAGCGCCGGCAATCATCGAAAGCTGCCCGCAGCGCATTTTCCTTCCCAATGATCGTGCCGTGGAACCCCAGGCGCGCACAGCCTACGAGCGCTTCGGTTTAAGCGAGCGGCAGATCGAATTGATCGCCCGCGCCACGCCGAAGCGTCAGTATTATCTGCAATCGCGCCGCGGCAACCGTCTGTTCGAGCTCGAGCTTGGCCCCATCGCTCTTGCGCTTTGCGGTGCTTCCGATCCGGCCACGCAGACTCTGATCGACAGGATCATGTCCGAAGACGGGCAAGGCAGCTTTGCCTCGCAGTTCCTGATCGCGCGCGGCCTCGATTGGGCCGGCGAACTTCTCAAGCAATTCCCTCAACCAGACAAGGAGCAATTCTCATGATGCGGCGACGCCTTCTCTCCGGCCTGATCACCGTTTCCCTGATCGCCAAGCCTATGGCCGACTATGTGCAGCCCGCGTACGCCCTTATCGTGTTCGATCCGTCCAATTATGCGCAGAACGTGCTGACGGCCGCGCGCGCATTGGAGCAGATCAACAACCAAATCCAGTCGCTGCAGAATCAGGCGACCATGCTGCAGAACATGGCGCGCAATCTTCAGCGTCTGGATTTCTCTTCCGTTGGCCAACTCACCGGTTCGCTCCATCGCATCGACGGCTTGATGGACCAGGCGAGTGGCCTCAGCTTTGATCTGGGCAAGCTTCAAGACCAGTGGCGCAGCCAATATCCGGAAAGCTACGACGCCACGATCAAAGTCAGCGATGTGGCGAGTGCTGCGCGGGAGCGTTGGCAAACCGCCATGCAGGCGTTCCGCCAGACCATGGGTGTCCAGTCGCAAATCGTCGAGAACGTCCGCGCCGACGGCGATCTGCTCGCCGATCTCGTCAACCGCAGCCAAGGGGCGGCCGGTGCGCTTCAGGCAAGCCAGGCCACCAACCAGCTGATGGCGCTTTCGACAAAACAGCAGATGCAGATCCAGACGCTGCTCGCAACGCAGTTTCGAGCTGAGGCCGAGGATGCCGCCCGCAAGGCCCAGTCAGACGAAGCCGCCCGCGAGATGACGAAGCGGTTCTTGGGTACCGGCTCGGCTTATCCCGGCAATTAATCACGAGTTCATCACGACGAGAAAGGCAGCGGCATGAACGACCTTGGCGTCATCGATCGCTTCATGGAGACCTTCATCCGCTACATCGACAGCGGGTTCGGTCTGCTATCGGGCGACCTCGCCTTCCTCACTACCATTCTGATCGGCATTGACATCACACTTGCCGGCCTGGCGTGGGCGCTCGGCGACGAAACCAGCGTTCTCGGCCGGCTTGTCCGCAAGGTGCTCTATGTTGGCGTCTTCGCCTTCATTCTGAACAATTTCAAGAACCTCGCCGATATCGTTTATCGTTCTTTTGCCGGTCTCGGGATTAAGGCGTCGGCCGGCAATCTGTCGGCAGACAATCTCTTGCGCCCGGGCCGCATTGCCGCGACCGGTTTCGAAGGTGCTTGGCCAATGCTTGACCAAGCCAGTCAGCTCCTGGGCTTCCCGGAAATCTTCGGCAACGCACTGACCATCTTCGTGCTGCTGATGGCCTGGTTCCTGGTTATCATCGCCTTCTTCATCCTTTCCATCCAGCTTTTCATCACCATCCTAGAGTTCAAGCTCACCACGCTGGCAGGTTTTGTTTTGGTTCCATTCGCACTTTGGAACCGTTCAGCGTTCCTGGCCGAACGCGTGCTCGGCCATGTTATCTCGTCAGGCATCAAGGTGATGGTGCTCGCCGTCATTGTCGGTATCGGCTCCACGCTCTTCGGGGAGTTCGCTTCCGCATTGCAAGGCAAGGAGCCGGATCTTGCCGGTGCCATGTCCCAGGTACTGGGCGCACTGGCACTGCTTGGCCTTGGCATTTTTGGGCCGGGGATCGCGTCGGGTCTTGTCTCAGGCGCACCGCAGCTTGGGGCGGGCGCCGCCCTCGGCACGACCGCGGCGGCAGCGGGTGTATCACTCGTTGCTGGAGGCACAGCATTTGCTGGCGCGCGTATGGCAACCAGCGGCGGTCTCGCCGCCATCCGAGCCGGCACAACAATGGGATCGGCTGCTTCCACGTCATGGCAGATCGGGCGCGCAACCTCGCCCGACGCTGGCCTCTCCGGTGTGGCTGCTGGAATGCATGGTGTAACCAGTGCAGCTGGCGGCGCCGCTATACGCATAGCGCGATCCGCCACTGCAAGTGTTGGGCGCAACGCCGATGCCGGGCGCGATGCCGCGTGGACCGCGACCGGCGGCGCGCCGACAGCGTCAATGACCGAACGCTCTGCCGGTTCGGCCACTGTTTCGGCGCCGACGTGGGCAAGGCGCCTACGTTCTGAACAGACCGCCCGGGCAAATCGCCACGCTGCCATGCAAGCTGTCCGAGACGGAGACCGGCCGGGAGGCAGCGCCAACCCCTCTCTCAACGACAAGGATGACTAGATGCTCTTCAAGCGACCCGTGCACCGTTACGGCAAAACACCCGAACCGGTCACGCCGTATCAAAAAGCCGCCCAACTGTGGGACGAGCGCATCGGCTCATCTCGACTGCAGGCCAGGAACTGGCGGATCATGGCCCTTGGCTGCCTGGCCTTGGCGACCGGGCTTTCCGGCGGACTCGTATGGCAGTCGATGCAAAGCCGTGTCGTGCCTTATGTCGTCGAGGTCGATGGCTTCGGCGAGACGCGCGCCGTCGCGCCGGCGGTCCGGAATTATGAGCCCTCGGATGCTCAGATCGCCTGGCATCTCGGCCGCTTCATCCAGAATGTCCGTTCCGTTTCCACCGATCCGGTTTTGGTTCGGCAGAACTGGTTGGCAGCGTACGACTTTGCTAGCGATCGCGCAGCGCTCTTCCTCAACGAATACGCCAAGGCGAACGACCCCTTCGGTCAGATCGGAACGCGCAGTGTTTCGGTACAGGTCACCAGCGTGGTCAGAGCCTCCGAAAGTTCATTCCAGGTCAAATGGACCGAGCAGGTGTTTGAGCGCGGAAGCCTTGCCAGCACGATGCGCTGGACTGCGATCCTCACGATCGTGATCCGCTCGCCAAGCAATACGGATCAGCTGCGCAAGAATCCGCTCGGCGTCTTCATCAATGCCATTGACTGGTCACGCGAGCTCGACAGCGCCGTCCCAGCCCCCCTTTCTCCGACGGAGTCCACCAATGAAAGGTAAAATGTCACCGATTCGTGCCGTGCTGATCCTATCGGTGTCGGCAGCGGTCGTTTCCGCTTGTGCATCGAAGAAGGTGCCGCCGCCTGAGATTTCCTATGACGCTGCCGACTTCAAACCGGCCGCGATCGAAAAAGCGCCGGAGAGGCCGATTAGAATTGTCGAGGTGCCAAAACCACTGCCGCTGCCTGGCCAAATGCAGCCCGAGCCCGGCAAGGCCGAGGACAAGCGCCCTCCTGAAGAACGCGTCGCTGATGCCAACAAAGCCGCGACCCAGCAACCCACCAAGTACGGGTATGTTAATGCAGTGCAAGTCTACCCCTTCACCGATGGCGCGCTTTATCAACTCTATGCCGCGCCGGAGCGCGTGACCGACATCGCTCTGCAGCCGGGCGAGAAACTAACCGCCGTGTCGGCTGGCGACACCGTGCGCTGGGTCATTGGCGATACCGCAAGCGGCACCGGTGACAATCAGCGCACCCATGTTCTGGTAAAACCCTTCGCGCCGGGTCTTGCCACCAATGTCGTCATTACGACGGACCGGCGGACCTATCATTTGCAGCTTCAAAGCACCGAGAAGACCGCAATGGCGGCAATCTCCTGGACCTACAGCCAAGACCAGATCATCGCGCTTCGCCAGCGCAATGCTCAAGCCGAGGCAGTTACACCGGTCGCGTCGAACATCGCGCTCGAAAACCTTCGCTTTCGCTACTCAATCAGTGGCGACACACCGCCCTGGAGACCGACGCGAGCCTTCGACGACGGCAGCAAGGTCTATATTGAGTTCCCTCGTCGCATAGATCAGGGCGAGGCGCCACCACTCTTCATCGTCGGCGCAGATGGGAGCAGCGAGCTCGTCAACTATCGCGTGCGCGGCAACTATTACATCGTCGATCGGCTCTTCGCCGCGGCCGAACTTCGCCTCGGCACCAAGCGGCAGCAGGTGATCCGCATCAGCAGGATTGACGGCAGGCAACCGCAACGGCGGATCTCGCTCTTTCGCGGCAGCCGGCGAGGTGAGGGCTCATGATCGAAAATTCCCGCTCTGGCATCCCGCCGAAACTGGATCCCGAGGAACTGCAGCTTCGGGCCTCTCCCCGCCGCGTGGTGCGGTTCAGGCGCGGTGTGATCATCGCTATCGCAGCGCTCGGATCCGGCGCTGTCTTCGGCGTTACCATGATCGCCCTCCAGGGGCCGGCCCTTCGCATCAGGGATCAGGCGGAAGATCTCTACAACACTGAGCGCAAACCAACCGCCGAGGGACTCGATACGCTTCCCCATGACTATTCCGGCATGAAGCCAAAGCCTCCCGTCCTTGGGCTACCTTTGCCGGGCGACCTCGGCCGCCCCATCCTCGAGCGGCAGCGCCAGCTCGGCATCGTGCCGGGCCAAGACATCTCGGCCGAGGAGCAGCGTCTAGCGCAGCAGGCGATCGAAGCGCGTGAATCGCGGGTGCTTTTCCGCGTCGAAAATCGAGCTCAACAGACAGATGTCGGAGAGAGCGTGCAAACTGCTCAGCATCCATTTGAGGCGCTTCCCCAATCCGAAGCAGGACGCGCGTCAGCCTCGGTGGCGGCGGCGGAAGGCGACCAGAACAATCAGCAGCGAAAGCTTGATTTTCTCAGCCAGCGGAGCACTGGCGGGATCTACAATCCGCATGCGCTTCAGACGCCGATCTCGCCATATCAACTGATGGCTGGCAGCGTGATTGCCGCCAGCCTGATCACCGGCATCAATTCCGATTTGCCGGGCCTTGTCGTCGCGCAAGTCACCGAAAATGTGCACGACACGGTCACGGGCAACATATTGCTGATTCCGCAGGGCTCACGTCTTATCGGCGTCTACGACAGCGTCGTCGCGTTCGGGCAAAAGCGAGCGCTGCTGGTCTGGCAGCGCATTCTGCTGCCCGACGGCTCGTCGGCCGAAATCGACAATCTGCCCGCGAGCGACACCGCCGGCTACGCAGGGCTGGAAGACAAAGTCGATTTCCACACTTGGCAGATGATCAAGGGAGTGGCGCTTGCCACATTGCTCGGTGTCGGCACAGAATTCAGCCTCGGCGAAAACGAGAGCGATCTGGTCAAGGCGATCCGGGAATCAGCCCAGCAGAACGCCAGTCGAGCCGGCCAGCGCATCACCGAAAAAAACCTCAATATCCAGCCCACCATCGTCGTCCGCCCAGGTTGGCCACTGCGCGTCATCGTGCACAAGGACATCGTGCTGCGGCCATACGCCAGTTGAGCAGGAGTTATCATGGCTGACCTGAAACTTGGAAAACTTCCGGACCGAACAGCTTCGAAGATCACCATTACCGTCAGCGCGGAGCTGAGCCAAACACTCAAGGAGTATGCTGCACTTTACCGTCAGACCTATGGTCAGTCTGAAACCGTGGCAGAACTCATCCCTTTCATGCTGGCGGCGTTTCTGGAAGGCGACCGAGCCTTTGCCAGGGCCAGAAAAGAACGTCTGCCGACGGAGCTTGCCGGAAAATCGTGACTCCTCCGCTAGGGCAGCTGGAACATTGCCTAGCTGTCGCGACCTACCTGCTCCTCGCGAAGCATAGGATCAAACCCCTTGGAATGTAGGTATGCGCAAGAGAGGATGTGGAAGGAGATACCGCGCAACAGCCTAAGTTTGCATTTTCGATTTGATGCGGTAGTCGCCTATGAGCGGTCAAAACGAACGCAGCTGGTTCGCCGATCGACCAAACGGCGAGCGCACTGTGCTTTGCTCAGACCGCCACCGAGTGCCTCGCCGTTCCCCCTTTGAAATATGTATCGAACTTGGCCGCGATGGTTCGAATGAAGGGGCGACTTTCAGTCCGTACGAGGAAACTGTCACCATCGAATTCAAGCGCTCGGGCAGGATCGTGGAGTGCGATGGACCTCGAGCGATGAAGGAGCTGCTCGCCGGCTTTGCCGAACCGCTCCACCAGATCGACTGCCGAGAAGGCAAAATCACACATCAGCCGCTCGATGATCCAGCCACGGACGCGATCGTCGTCGGAAAGGGCAACGCCGCGGACGGCAGCCAACCCGCCATCCGCAACCATGCGCCCGTACCCGGCAGTCGAAGCCATGTTTTGCACGTAGCCTTGGCGAAAACGACCGATGGACGAAGGGCCAAGTCCGATCAGTGTCGGGCAGCGATCCTCAGTGTAGCCCTGAAAATTGCGATGCAAAACCCCTGCGCGGGCCGCTATGGCCAGCGCATCGTCGGGCTTCGCGAAATGATCGAGTCCTATTGCCTCATATCCCTTGGCGACAATTGCCCGCGCCGCGAGTTGAGATTGGGCGAAACGCTCAGTGGGACTCGGCAGCCATGCCTCGTCGATCATCGTCTGATGCTTCTTGAACCAGGGCACATGTGCGTAGCCGAACAGGGCCATCCGGTCTGGCTCCAAGGTCAGTGCCTGCGCCACCGTGGAACAGATCGTCTCGCGTGTCTGATTCGGGAGCCCGTAGAGCAGGTCCAGATTGACCGATTCGACGCCCCGCGAACGAACCCCGTCGACGACTGCCTTGGTCTGCAAAAAACTCTGCTCACGATTAATTGCTTTTTGCACTTGCGGATCGAAATCCTGCACGCCGAGGCTCGCCCGGGTTACGCCGATTTGAGCAAGTGCATCAAGGCGCGCCTTGTCCATGTCGTTGGTTTCGATTTCGATGCTGACCGTAGCATCCGGGAGAAAGTCGAAGCTGTCCCGCAAGGCCGCTCCAAGAGCAACCATATCATCGGGCCTCAGAATAGTTGGCGAACCGCCACCGAAGTGGATTGCACGGACATGTGCCTTGCCGCTCAGCAGACCGGCAATCGTGACGATTTCGGCATTCAGCGAGCGCAGATAAGCGGCCACCGGCTCATATTGGTGCGTCTGCTTGGTGTGGCAGGCGCAGAACCAGCAGAGCTTGTCGCAGTAAGGAATGTGCAGGTACAGCGAGATTTCGTCGCCGCTTTCCAGCGTCTCCAACCAGCCACGGTAAATGGCAGCATCGATCCCCGAATGGAAATGCGGCGCCGTCGGATAGCTGGTGTAGCGTGGGACGTTCTCGCTGAGTTTGACAGCTATTTCCGATTGCATCTCGCGTTCACCGTGTTGCCCGCCGGAACACTGCACGCATCGCTGAAGCAGACCCTGATCTCGATCAGCCGCGCTCATGGACAAACCGCCGCAGGATTTCTCTACCCTGGATGGGTATCCTGCCGGCAGTTAGGATCGGGTAAGGCGAACGCATGACCTTTCGGCAAGACATTCATAGTTCCGGCATTCCTGTTCTTTGCTTCCCTTGCGAGGCACGGCGTCGCGGTGTCTGCGGTGCGCTCGATCCAGACAATTTGGTTGGGCTCGCCAAGACTTGCTCGCGTCGCCGGATCGAGTCAGGAATGGAGTTGACCGGCGAGGCACAGAACGTCGACAGCTACTCCAACGTGCTTTCAGGCGTTGTAAAGCTATCAAAGAGCCTGTCGGATGGGCGCCAGCAGATCGTCGGTCTCCAGTTTGCACCGGATTTTCTGGGACGTCCTTTCAAGGTGGAAAGCTCGATCAATGCGGAAGCGGCAACAGCAGTCACGCTGTGTTCGTTTCCGCGAGCGGCCGTCGAACGGATGATGAAGGCGTCACGGGAATTCGAGCATCGCCTGCTCAAACAGACGCTGAATGAACTCGATGAGGCGCGCGAGTGGATGGTGACGCTGGGGCGCAAGACAGCTCCGGAAAAGGTAGCGACTTTTCTCCTCATGATGGCCCGGAATATCGATTCCAGTCTCGATGCGGCTTCCGGGTCGGCGTCCTTCGATCTGCCGCTGACGCGTGTCGAAATGTCTGATTTCCTTGGAATCACCAACGAGACCGTGAGCCGCCAACTGACGCGATTGCGGGCTGACGGGGTGATTCGGATTGAGAACGCACGCCATGTGACGGTGGACAGCATAAGCCGTCTGGAGAAGCGCTGTGGCGGCGGACGCGAGCGGCCCTAAGCGGCGAGGCCATGTCGCATGACTCCGGGGCGGGCCGTGTTTGCCTTTTAATGCGATGTTGCCGCGCCTTCGACGAAGCGGCGTCACGGTCGAGACAAACAGCTTTCGGGCTTTGATAGGAACGTGACCAATCGCCAGGTGTGTTTCGGCACATACCGGCGAAGCATGGTCCTTAATCTGCCACGGCTCGGCGGAACGATCGCGTTCGTTTCCAATGGGATCCGAACAACGTTTGGCAGGGCATCGGCAATAGCATCCAACGCGCGCAGGGCCTCAGCTTTCGCCTCAGCGATCGCGTCTGCGCCCGCCCAACCCAGGGAACGCCTTCCATGAGGGGGGTGAGCCCGCGCTGCGTTCCTCGTTCATTCGCCACCTGCTGATTGCGCCGCCGACACAAAATCTTGCGGCCTGACATAGATCAGGGCGAGGGGGCGGCGGCTGCGCGATTAGTGCGCTGCGGATTTGGCATCCACCAGATTCGAGATCGGGATCTGCAATGAAATTCGGCACAGAGATCGTCCTTCTAAGCGTGTTCGCTTTTGCGGCCCTGGTGGCCGCCGGCTTCGGCGTGGATGAACCTTTCCGCCGACACATGTGGGTGTTGTTCTTCGCAGTGGCTGGTTTCACTGCGATCCTGTTGCGCAACACGGAGTTCAAGCCAGCAGCTCCGATTGACCCATCCGCTTACATGGATGGTCCGATCCGCTACGGCGCGATCGCCACCGTGTTCTGGGGTGTCGTCGGCATGCTGGTCGGCGTGGTGATCGCGCTGCAGCTCGCCTACCCCGATCTCAACATCCAGCCCTGGTTCAATTTCGGTCGTTTGCGGCCGTTGCACACATCCGGTGTCGTCTTCGCCTTCGGCGGCAACGCGCTGCTTTGCACGTCTCTGTATGTCGTGCAGCGCACCTGCCGCGCCCGCCTCTTCGGCCGTGATCTGGCCTGGTTCGTCTTCTGGGGCTACCAGCTGTTCATCGTCATGGCCGCGACCGGCTACCTGCTCGGCATCACCGAGGGCCGCGAGTACGCCGAACCCGAATGGTATGTGGATGTCTGGCTGACCATCGTCTGGGTCGCCTACCTCATTCTGTTCCTTGGCACGATCCTGAAGCGCAAGGAACCGCATATCTACGTGGCCAACTGGTTCTACCTGTCGTTCATCGTCACCATCGCGATGCTGCATGTGGTCAACAACCTGTCCATACCA
Source organism: Mesorhizobium sp. M2A.F.Ca.ET.046.03.2.1 (assembly GCF_003952425.1). Classification (NCBI taxonomy): domain Bacteria; kingdom Pseudomonadati; phylum Pseudomonadota; class Alphaproteobacteria; order Hyphomicrobiales; family Phyllobacteriaceae; genus Mesorhizobium; species Mesorhizobium sp. M2A.F.Ca.ET.046.03.2.1. The sequence continues at coordinate 3,804,997 of NZ_CP034449.1, forward strand.
GTCTCGTTCCTGGGCTCCAAGAGCTACTCCGCCTTTTCAGGGGTCCAGGACGCCTTGACGCAATGGTGGTACGGCCACAACGCGGTCGGCTTCTTTCTCACCGCCGGCTTCCTCGGCATGATGTATTATTTCGTGCCCAAGCAGGCGAACCGGCCAGTCTATTCGTACCGGCTGTCGATCGTCCATTTCTGGGCGATCATCTTTCTCTACATCTGGGCCGGGCCGCATCACCTGCACTACACCGCCTTGCCCGATTGGGCGCAGACGCTCGGCATGGTGTTCTCGATCATGCTGTGGATGCCGTCCTGGGGCGGCATGATCAACGGCCTGATGACGCTGTCCGGCGCCTGGGACAAGCTGCGCACCGATCCGATCATACGCATGATGGTGATGGCCGTCGCCTTCTATGGCATGTCGACCTTCGAAGGCCCCATCATGGCGATCCGGGCGGTCAATTCGCTGTCGCATTATACCGACTGGACGATCGGCCACGTCCATTCGGGCGCGCTCGGCTGGGTTGGCATGATCTCGTTCGGCGCAATCTACTACATGGTGCCGAAGCTCTGGAACCGGCAACGGCTCTACTCGTTGCGGCTGGTCACCTGGCATTTCTGGCTGGCGACACTTGGTATCGTTGTCTACGCCGCGGTGATGTGGGTATCCGGCGTCATGCAGGGCCTGATGTGGCGCGAATACGACGAGCAGGGCTTCCTGGTCTACTCCTTCGCCGAGACCGTCGCCGCCATGCACCCCTACTATGTCATGCGCGCCATCGGTGGGGCCATGTACCTCTCCGGCGCGCTGATCATGGCCTGGAACATCACCAGGACCATCCTCGGCCACCAGCGCGAGGAGGAGCCGATGCCGAGCCCCGTCGCCATCCGACCTGCGCGATCAGGAGCCAGGTAATGGGCTTGATGGACAAACACGCAATCATCGAGAAGAACGCCACGCTTCTTCTCGTTGGCTCGCTGCTCGTGGTGACGGTCGGCGGCATCGTCGAGATCGCGCCTCTCTTCTATCTCGACAATACGATCGAGAAGGTGGAAGGCATGCGCCCCTATTCGCCGCTCGAACTTGTCGGGCGCAACATCTATATGCGCGAGGGCTGCTACCTCTGTCATAGCCAGATGATCAGGCCGTTCCGCGACGAAGTTGAGCGCTATGGCCACTACAGCCTAGCTGCCGAGTCCATGTACGATCACCCCTTCCAGTGGGGATCGAAGCGCACCGGGCCGGATCTCGCCAGAGTTGGCGACCGCTACTCGAATGCATGGCATGTCGCGCATCTTACCGACCCGCGCTCGGTGGTGCCGGAATCGATCATGCCGAGCTATGGGTTCCTGAAAGACACGCCGATCGACGTGAAGGATTTCTCAACGCATCTGGTCGCCAACAGGCTTGTAGCCGTCCCTTACACCGATGACATGATCGTCCACGCCAATGCGGATCTGGCGGCGCAGGCCGATCCCAATGCCGACACATCAGGCCTTGAGGCGCGTTACCCAAAAGCCAAGATCGGCGACTTCGACGGCAACCCGCAACAGGTCACCGAAATGGATGCCCTGCTCGCCTACCTGCAGATGCTTGGCACACTGGTCGACTTCAAAAATTACGACGAAGCCGCCGGCTACCGCTGAGGAGAACGCTGATGACCTACAATTTGATGCGGGCGTTTGCCGACAGCTGGGGCCTGGTTGCGATGGCGCTGTTCTTCGTGGGGTGCATCGCCTTTGCCCTACGCCCCGGCAGCCGAAGGCTGGCCGACGAAGCGGCCCGCATTCCGCTCGAGGACGAGTGATCATGAGCGACGAGCATATCGATGAAATCTCTGGCGTCTCGACCACCGGCCACGAATGGGATGGCATCCGGGAGCTGAACAACCCGCTTCCCAGATGGTGGGTTATCACCTTTTACGTCACCATTGTCTGGGCGATAGGCTACACCATCGCCTATCCAGCATGGCCTCTGTTGCACTCGGCGACGAAGGGTGTGCTCGGCTATTCCAGCCGCAACGAGGTCAGGAACGAGCTGACTGCGGCTGAGGCCGCCAAGGGCAAATATATCTCGGCGGTGGAGTCCAAGAGCGTCTCGGAGATCTCCGCGGACGACGGCCTGCGCGAATTCGCAATCGCCGCCGGTGGCGCCGCTTTCAAGGTCAATTGCGTACAATGTCACGGCTCCGGCGCCCAAGGTTCCAAGGGCTTTCCCAATCTCAACGACGACGACTGGCTATGGGGCGGCAAGGCCGAGCAGATCCAGCAGACGATTACGCACGGCATCCGCTTCGCATCCGATCCGGACACGCGCCTGTCGGAAATGCCGGCCTTCGGCGACATCATTACCGCCGACCAGATCGCACAAGTCAGCGCCTACGTGGCCAGCCTTTCCGGCAAGGTCCGCGATGCAAGTCTGATCCAACCCGGCGCCAAGGTCTTTGCCGAGAACTGCGTCGCCTGTCACGGCGACAATGCAAAAGGCAACAGGGAATTCGGCGCCCCCGACCTGACCGATGCGATCTGGCTCTATGGATCCGGTGAGACAGCCATCGCCGCACAGGTCCGTGCGCCAAAACAGGGCGTCATGCCGGCCTGGGTTGGCCGTCTCGGCGAGATCAAGGTCAAGGAACTTGCAGTTTATGTCCATTCGCTTGGCGGCGGAGAATAGGAATGGAAGTCCTATTCTTCGGTCCCCCCTGCCAAGCGGACGAGGCCCGGCGTGAGCCGGGCCTCGACACCATCCCTAATGCGATCTGCACAACCCGGCAAGGCTATCCTACCGCGAGGCTTTACGACAGGTGCCCCTGACATTGGCTGGGAAAGTGGAGTTGCACATGCGTGATAAGACGCAGTTGACACGGCTCGAAACAGAAACTGTCAATTCCGCCAAAACCCGCAAGCCGCTTTATGCCGCGCGTCAAAAGATCTTTCCGAAGCGCGCCTCGGGCAACTTTCGTCGCTTCAAATGGCTGGTGATGACGATCACACTTGGCATCTACTACCTGGCTGCGTGGCTGCCTTGGGCTCGCGGTCCATTTGCCCCGGACCAGGCAGTCCTGCTCGATCTCGCGAACCGGCGCTTCTACTTCTTCTTCATCGAGATATGGCCCCAGGAATTCTTCTATGTGGCCGGCCTCCTGGTCATGGCGGGCGTCGGTCTTTTCCTGATCACCTCGACTGTCGGCCGTGCCTGGTGCGGCTATGCATGCCCTCAGACGGTGTGGGTCGATCTGTTCCTCGTCGTCGAACGTGCGATCGAGGGGGACCGCAACGCCCGCATGAAACTTGACGCAGGTCCCTGGACCGCGCGCAAGCTCATGCTGCGTGTGTCCAAGCACACCATCTGGCTGGTCATAGGGGCGGCGACTGGCGGCGCCTGGATCTTCTACTTTGCCGATGCACCGACGCTGCTCGGCGAGCTCTTCACCGGCACTGCGGCGCCCGTCGCCTACATCACTGTCGCCGTCCTGACGGCTACCACCTACACGTTCGGCGGTCTGATGCGCGAACAGGTCTGCACCTATATGTGCCCGTGGCCCCGCATCCAGGCGGCCATGCTCGATGAAAATTCCCTCACTGTCACCTACAATGACTGGCGCGGCGAACCGCGTTCGCGCCACGCCAAGAAGGTGCTGGCCGCAGGCCAGCCCGTGGGCGACTGCGTCGACTGCAATGCCTGTGTCGCGGTCTGCCCGATGGGGATAGACATTCGCGACGGCCAGCAGCTCGAATGCATCACTTGCGCGCTCTGCATCGACGCCTGTGACGGCGTCATGGACAAGCTCGGCAAGGAGCGTGGGCTGATCGCCTATGCGACGCTCTCCGACTACAACGCCAACATGATGCTGGCGACTGCAGGCGGGTCCAGCTCAGTCAATCCATCGCTGATCAGGACCGCTGATGGCCTGTTCTCCGACAAGGTGGCGCATTTTCACATCCGCAAGATCTTTCGGCCGCGCACCTACGTCTACATGGGCTTGTGGTCGCTGATCGGCCTCGGCCTGCTCTATTCGCTGCTGACGCGCGATCGGCTCGAACTGAACGTATTGCATGATCGCAATCCCCAGTTCGTCACGCTGACCGACGGATCCATCCGCAATGGCTATACCGTCAAGCTGCTCAACATGATCCCCGAGCCGAGGACGATAGTCGTAACCATGCAGGGCCTTGAAGGCGCTGACATGGTCGTCGTCGGCGACGACATCCCCGCAGGCCGTTCCTTCGCCATTCCGGTCGAACCCGACCGCCTGAAAATGCTGAGGGTCTTCGTTCGCCAGCCGGCGGACCAGATCCGCGCTCCGGCACAGACCTTCAAGTTCCGCGTCGAGGACAGAGCCAGCTTTGAGTCGAACGAGTACACCGCCACCTTCAACGCGCCGGAGCCCCTCAGATGACTGCCAATGTACAAAAGCCTCGTGAATTCACCGGCAGGCACATGCTGGTCATCATCCTGGCCTTTTTCGGCGTGGTCATCGCAGTCAATCTGACCATGGCAACGCTCGCCAGCACAAGCTGGACTGGCCTCGTCGTCGAAAACACCTATGTGGCGAGCCAGCAATTCAACAAGAAGGCCGAGGAAGGACGGGCGCAGGCAGCACTTGGCTGGACCGGCAAGCTGACCATCGCATGGGGCGAAGTTCGCTATGGCCTCGCCGACGTCGCCGGCAAGCCGGTTCCCTTGCACGGCGTCAAGGTGCTGTTTCGCCATCCCGCGTACGAGAAGGAGGACAAGTCGGTCACCCTCGCACCCGCCTCGGGCCAGGAATTCGCAGCCCAGCACATGCCGAAGGACGGCGTCTGGATTGTCGAAGTCGACGCCGACGCCGGTCTGGACAAACCGTATCGCGACGTCCGCCGGATCATGATTTCCAATGGAGCGCTGCAATGAGTTGTTGTGCACCGGGCGCCGAAATGGCGCTTGATCTGGTCAACACCGGATCGGTCCTGCCGTCCAGCCAGGAGATCAGGCTGGCGAGCCGATCGCTTGGCGATGATCTTCACCAGACCGATCTTTCAGTACCGACGGTTCATTGCGCAGGCTGCATCCAGACGATCGAGACGGCGCTGGGAAAGCTCGATCGCGTCGAGAGCGCCCGCGTCAACCTGTCGACGAAACGGGTCTCTGTCCGGTGGCGTGGTGACGAGGTCCCACCGTTCGTCGTCGCGCTTGGGCGGCTAGGCTACCAGGCGCATCTCTTCCCTTCCGAGGTCGGCGACAAGGACAGGACGTTATCGGATTTGATCCGCGCGGTCGCGGTTGCCGGCTTTGCGGCGGGCAACATCATGCTGCTTTCGGTCTCGGTCTGGTCCGGCGCCGAAGGTGCTACCCGCGACCTGTTTCACTGGGTCTCGGCGCTGATCGCCATTCCTGCCCTCGCCTTCGCCGGCGGCATCTTCTTCCGTTCGGCCTGGAATGCTTTGCGCCATGGCCGCATGAATATGGACGTGCCGATCGCGGTCGGTGTTTCGCTCGCCTACGCCATGAGCCTCTACGAGACGATCAACCATGGCGATCACGCCTATTTTGACGCGTCGGTATCGCTGCTGTTCTTCCTGTTGATCGGCCGCACGTTGGATCACGTGATGCGCGAACGTGCCCGGACCGCTGTGAAAGGCCTGTCCCAGTTGGCCGCACATGGCGCCATGGTGCTGCGCAGCGACGGCGCGCGCGACTATTTGCCGGTCGGCGAGATCGAACCAGGCATGCGGTTGTTGATCGCAGCCGGTGAGAGGATCCCCGTCGACGGCAAGATCATCCAGGGAACGTCGGATCTCGACTGCTCGCTGGCCTCAGGCGAAAGCACGCCGAAAAACGTGGCGCCGGGCGAAGCAGTTCAGGCCGGCGTGCTCAATCTTACCGGCCCGCTGACGATTGAGGCGACAGCCGCCGCGAAGGATTCGTTTCTGGCGGAAATGGTTCGTCTTATGGAAGCCGCAGAGGGCGGCCGCGCGCATTATCGCCGGATCGCCGATCGCGTTTCAGCGCTCTATGCCCCGGTGGTTCATCTCACAGCCTTCGCGACGTTCCTTGGCTGGATGGCGGTGACCGGCGACTGGCACCGGGCGATAACCATCGCCATTGCCGTTCTGATCATCACCTGCCCGTGCGCGCTCGGCCTCGCCGTACCGATCGTTCAGGTGGTCGCCGCGCGGCGCCTGTTTGAGAACGGCATCATGGTAAAGGACGGTTCTGCCATGGAGCGCCTGGCGACGATTGATACAGCGGTGTTCGACAAGACCGGAACGCTCACGCTCGGCCAGCCCCGGCTGGTCAATGCATCGTCGATCGATCCGGCCATGCTGGCAGTCGCGGGAGACATGGCTACGCATTCCCGCCATCCTTTTTCAAAGGCCATAGCCGGTTTTGCCCATCCCGGCGGGCAGTACAAATTTGATGCCGTCACCGAGCATCCAGGGTTTGGAATCGAAGCCACTGGAGCCGGAAGCACCTGGCGGCTAGGCCGACGCGGATGGGCTGGATGGAGAGCCCGGACCGGTGGTGAAGGCAAACATGGCGGAACCGTGCTGACAAAAGACGGGTTCATTGTCGCGACCTTCGATTTTGAGGACGCGCTGCGCGCAGACGCCAAGGCGGCGATCGGGCAATTGAGCCATGCCGGGGTGTCAGTGGAAATGCTGTCGGGCGATACTGCGGGTGCCTGCGGTGAAGTCGCAGAAATGCTGGGTGTCAAGGACTTCGTTCCGTGCCTGCTGCCATCCGGCAAGGTCGAGCGCATCGAGACCCTGGCGAAAGACGGACACAAGGTTCTGATGGTTGGCGACGGCCTCAACGACACGCCGGCGCTCAGCGCGGCGCATGTCTCGATCGCTCCAGCTACCGCCGCCGACATTGGCCGCAATGCCGCCGACTTCGTATTCCTGCGCGAAAGCCTTCTGGCAGTGCCTCTCGCGCTGGACGTCTCGCGCAAGGCGGGACACCTGATCCGCCAGAACATCGCGATTGCGATCGTCTACAATGCGGTGGCAGTACCAATCGCCATCCTCGGGCACGCCACGCCTTTGTTAGCGGCGATTGCCATGTCTGCCTCATCGGTGCTTGTTATTGGAAACGCATTGCGCTTGCACGGCTTCGGGGCGAATGCGACGCTGCAAGTTATTCAAAAAGTCGGACGCTCCGCAGTCAGCTATTCGGCATAATCCTCGTGACGACGTTGCTCTATCTCATACCAGTGGCCCTTTTTCTGGGTGCACTGGGTGTGTCCGGCTTCGTCTGGGCATTGCGAAGCGGTCAATACGAAGATCTCGACGGAGCCGCCGAGCGGATACTAATTGATCGGGACGACAAACCGGAACGCTGATTTCAATCCGCTGTGCATAAGATGCGCGGATCGCGCTCGTCAGTCGAGCCGGCTCGGTCGGGAACAAGCTGTCCATGCTCCATGCTCCATGCTCCATGACCATCTTGACCTAAGCTGCACACTACATTTGTGAAAAGCCTCTGTCGTGCGAAGGACTGCCTCCCATTGCACCCAGTATGAGGCGGCTGATGCCACGAGAGTACCTCGCGTGGCCGGACGAGAGCTTGGCCATGTGCGCACGGGTTCCAAAGTGGAACGTCACGGTCGATCACCTGACCGTGAACCGCCAGTGCCGATTGGTCATGTCTGGCTGATCCAGATCAGGGTCATACTCATCGGTGTGTTCTATTGACCAGTCTTCGACGGAGAAATGCATGACTTACGGAAAGATTGGTCGTCATTATCAGCACCTTCACGGTTCTGGGTTTTCTGTCGTGTGGTCGGCCATGCCTTGTGCTTACGGCGCAGCCATTAGCTGACCGGCGTCGTGTGTATCTCGCTTGCTGGCTGACCATCCGCGTGGCTGCGCGGACACGGGGGCCGATCAACAGCTTTCGCCTTTGATGGGTTGTGTGCGTCGAAAGTGGCCTTCTTTGGGCTGACTTCGTAGAAATGTTCCAGGGCTCGCATCCAGCGCCGAAGATCCTCGTGATGTCAACGTGCTGCGGAGCATCATCGGGGTTGGGACGTGCGTTTTCGAGATCGATCAACCGTCCGAAGTTGATCATTGGTTCGAGTGACGCGCGCTATTTCGACGACTATGTCGCCGCGTGGGCTTTGCTCTATCGGCGACTGAATTGCAAGGACATCGACATCGAAGCCATGCAGCAGGTTCTTGATGAGATATGCGCGGTCGTGGATAAAAGTTTCCGCTACCTTGGCTGGGATGACGAGAGAGAGCGCTACGTTCGATACCCTCGCAAGAGAGCCCGCTTCGACGTCGTGGAGCGTGAGTAGTATGCGCAAGGGTTCCAGGTGGAATGTGGCGATCGATGCGGCGCGGCCGTGGCTGACCAGCGTCGCGAGTGTCTCGCTTGCTGGCGGCGATCTGCGCGGCTGCGCGGCCAAAGGGCGGGATCGGTTAGCCGCATCCACCTCTGAGCGCTTTGAGTGCTTCGTTGCCGATCGATGCGAATCTCCCGGCCCAGCGCCTTTAGGCAATGCGGCGGCCACGGAGCTCATGTCACTCGGCTCAGTTCCACCGTTACACGAGGATAGGCGACCGGATGGCGGCACGCTGATGGGCTCTGACGATAATTTTGACATCGTTGTCGTTGGAGCCGGCCCGGTCGGCCTTTCGTTCGCTGCGTCGCTTGCCCAAAGCGAACTCAAGGTGGCAGTTGTTGAACAGAACACATTCGATAGTCTGGCGAATCCGGCTTTCGATGGTCGCGAAATCGCGCTGACCAACGCTTCGATCAGAACCCTTCGCGAGCTCGGCGCCTGGGATGTCATCCCGGCTTCGGACAAATCAGCACTTCAAGGCGCGCGCGTGCTCAACGGCTCGAGCGCATTCGCTCTTCGTTTCGATCCTCCCAGCAACTCTGGAGAACCGCTGGGGGTTTTGGTTCCAAATTGCCGGATCCGCGAGGCGCTGTTCAAAATCGTCCGCTTGCAGGATCGCGCCCGGCTGTTGTGCGGCCACTCGGTCGTCGATGCAACAAACAGCCAAGAAGGAGCAGTCGTAACGCTCTCTAATGGCGCGCGTTTAACTGCTCGGCTGGTTGTTGCCGCGGATTCGCGTTTGTCCGCCACGCGTGATCTGCTAGGCATCGGCGCCGATATCAACCGGCTTGGCCACTCGATGCTGATTTGCCGAGTGAGGCACGAGCGCGCCCACCACCAGATCGCCATCGAATGGTTCGATCACCATCAGACGATAGCGATGTTGCCCCTCGCGGAGGGCATGTCGTCGCTGCTGCTCACATTGCGCTCAAACGAGGCCTATAGACTGCTTGCCTTCGATGATGATTTGTTCCTGTCGGAGTTGACGAAACGGTGTCGAGGGCGCCTTGGAAAAATGACCTTGGCAAGCAAGCGCCACACCTATCCGCTGGTCACGACCTGGGCGCACAAATTCCGGGCGCCGAGCGCCGCACTCATCGGCGACGCTGCCATCGGCATGCACCCGGTGACCGCTCACGGATTCAACATCGGTCTCAGCAGCCAGAAGCAACTCGCCCGTGGAATCATGACTGCGTGCCGCGACGGCCGCAATGTTGGCGACCCCGACATGCTGCATATATACGAAAGGCGGCTGCGCCTGTCGGCGGCGCCGCTCTACCATGCAACGAACATATTGATTGGACTCTACTCCAGAGACCACCTGGCGGCACGGCTTGCAAGGCATCTGGGGCTTCGCTTTGCCCAACATGTTCCCCTTGTCCGGCATGGGATATCGGCGGAGCTCCAGCGGTGATACTGCACCAGCAGTCGCATTTTTGCGCGTGCTGGGCGAGCGATGGGAGAGAGTGCATGATGCACCGGAGTAATCCTGCTCCCCGACGCTGATCTCCGATTGAAGAATTAACCCGTCCTTCAGGGGGGCTGCATAGGCTGCGGACAAGCAGGAGTAAGCAAGCTGACCCGTCCAGCCTTGGAAAAGAAGATCCGCTGGAGGCGAGAATCCTTCAGGACCAGCTCGCTGATCTGAGGGCAGGCCTTTTCGTCTCAATGCCGATAAGCATTGTGCTGTCCGGGCTGATTTTGACCGTGCAGGCCCTTTCCGGGAACGGTCTTGCTGGCGCGGCCTGGTTTTCGGTCGTTAATGCGATAAATGCCGCCCGCCTTGCACTCGCCCGTCATCAGCTGAAGGAACCCGGAGTCCAGGATGATCTGACACGGGTTTGGCTGCGGCTTCGCTGGTTTGGCAGGCTTGCTCTTCTGGCGGGATTCACCTGGTCATTCCTTGCCATCCTAACGGCTGGATACACGACGTCTCAAGCATCGCTGCATCTAATAATTCTGGCGGGCATTTCAGCTGGCGCGGTCACGTACGGCAGCTCATATGCTGCGGCAGCGATATGCTTCATCACACCGCCACTCCTCATTGCCGCCGCATGTTTGCTGACGAAGGGAGCCCCGGAAAACTACATTCTGGCTTTTGCCGTCCTGCTTTTCGAGGGCGGCCTGGTTCGATCCTCGTTCGTTGGACAAGCGCGCTTCCGTGACGCGAGCCGCCTGAGACATCAAGCCGAGCGGCTTGCCGCGGAAATGGAGCGCAATTCCAGGGAGGACCATCTTACCGCGCTCCTCAACAGGCGGGGCCTCGAACATGCAATCGATCAGTTTGAGAACACCGATGGACCCTTTGTGGCCATGCTGATTGATCTGGACGGGTTCAAATCTGTCAACGGTACCTACGGTCACAGAACGGGTGACGAGCTGCTTGCCAGGATCGCCCGCCGAATAGAGGAAGAAGCACCGGAGGGCTCAACGCTCGCCCGCATCGGTGGGGATGAATTCGTGCTGGTTTTTTCTTCGCGAAAGAATTCTCCTTCTCCCACCAATCTCGCGTCCAATCTCATAGCCAAGCTTGCTCGCCCCTATCCTGGGATCGCATCCGTCCGCATTGGAGCGTCTATAGGAATCTACTTGGCTGAAAACCCCGGACTGACGGAAATGTTGTTGCGGGCCGACATCGCCCTTTACACAGCTAAGCGCCGCGGCAGGAATGAATTTTGTCTGTTCGGTGCCGAGCTAGCCCGGGAACTGCAACGCCGCCAGTCAATCGAACGCGATCTTCATTCGGCGATAACGATGAGAAGCTTGGTCGCTTGGTTTCAGCCAATCGTAAGACTCGAAACTGAAGCGTCGTCGGTTTTGAAGCCTTGCTAAGATGGTCTCACCCGCTTCACGGTCCCATTTCTCCGCCCGAGATCATGACAGCGGCACGCGAAACTGGAATGCTTCAGCTGCTAACTCAAACGGTATTCGCCGACTGTTGCGCTCTTATCGAGGGCTTGGTCAAAGCTGACCGTCGTGATGTTCGTGTGGCGATGAATGTTTCACCGCGCGAGTTGGAAGCTGGCGATATTGACGAGATGATTCTTAATGGTCTGGCGGCAAAAGACCTCCCTGCAACGATGTTCGACATCGAGATTACCGAAGAAGCCCCAGTGGATCCGGACAGAGTGGATGAAAAGCTCGGCCAGCTTTCACATGCTGGCATTTCTATCGCGCTCGAGGACTTCGGCACCGGTTTTTCGACGTTGGCATCGCTCAAGGACAGTCGGATCAGGAAAGTGAAAATAGATCAGGGCTTCATTCGCGGCTTAGCCAAGTCCCGGGAGAATCGGCTGCTTGTCAAAGCGGTGATTGACCTTGGTAGGACGCTCGGGATCGAGGTCATGGCCGAGGGCGTTGAAACAGAGGCAGATCGGCAAACTCTGTACAAGCTTGGCTGCAGAACCGCGCAGGGCTTCCTGTTCTCTAAGGCAGTGCCTCTCCATTTGGCACTTGATTCGGTAGTAAAAGAGCACGCGAAGGAGTTGTGACCGGCCTCTCCGTCCGTGCTGCTCGCGGAACTTTCATGTGGGGTGGACCTGACGCGCGAAAGCCGTTTCGGACGGTAGAGTTATTACGGGGGCGAAACTGAGCACGTGGTTTGGATAGCAGCAATCCGGTCCACCGGCGCACATGCAGCGGCTTCATACAAGCGTTCAAGTTGCGAGATGAGCTTGAGTGAACGACGTCGGAGAATTGCGTCCCTTGGACGCTGGTTTCGCGGTTCCCGTAGGATTCGATTACGGGAAGCGTTCTTGGCTGCTTCTCGGCTCAGCGCTCATCTGGATGAACAACGTACCCGCGGTCAAGGTTTTCGCGACCTCAACCCAGTCACCATCCCGCAACAGCAGCGGTCGGGTCCTGATCAAGCGCTCAGCCTCAGCACAGGTGCTGGAGCAACGGTAGAGCGCGGAAAACGTGTATCGGAATGCGCTGGCTCACCATAGGAAGCTGCCACGGCATGTCGAATGTCCCCAGGGGGCGGGACCGTTCCCTTGCATTTGTCTCGATGACGGGCTCTCAAAGCTAAAGCCAAGAGAGCTTTATAAAAATCGCACCCGATCGGCTGCGCAACGACGACCAGCTGAGGCCCGATCGGGTGCTAAGGTCGTGCCAAAAAAGGCGCGTCACTGTCGCATTTCTAGCCGGCTTGCGATCGGACGTCATCTCTTGGCGATCGTTGCCCCTTCTCTCAAATGCGCTTAGCGGCGCCGACGGCGAATAGCGCAAGCTTTTCCACCCGTTTCTACTCCACTACCGAGACTCGTCACCAACCTCCTTTTATTCGCTTCCATATGGCCCATCCTGTCTCCAATCGAGGAGGAGCGCGAACATGGGCCAAGCCGTAGAACGTCTCAGTCTCGGGAATTCTTCTGCTCGCCAAACTGCCGTTGTCACCGGCACCATATTTGGCAGGGTGACAGTGAACGACAAGATATCAGGCGTTCTTGTCTGGGCTGAACTATGCTTGCAAGCCATAACCCAAAAATCGCCGATCCCTTTGAATTCGAGCCGGATGAATGGGTGTTTCAAAATTTTTGGCGGTTTTAGGCAGAACCCTCCGATGGCCCGCGTACCGGTCAAGCTTCGTGAGCACTTTAGGTTCGTCGATCAGGCATAGGTTTGTATCCCATGCCACATGCTGGCCGTTTGCCTAGTTCGGAAGCCCTCGAGAGGCGTTGCTCGTCTTGGTATGGCGTCGCCCCTTTTTCCGATCCATCGGCCACGGAGCTAGAATGCTGTCTAGCTGTTGCCGCCTACTTGGTCATCCGGCATGGAGATGCCTATATACCGACCTTCGAAAGGCTGGAATACGAGGTCGAACAAATGCGGCGGAAGCTCGGAAATCGCGAGCGAGCGCAGCGCGTGCTGGCCACGCTCAACCTAAATGGCTCGGACAGCTGGAGCCGTGAGGTTGGTTCTCAAGGCCTGGATGGCGCCGCAATCACATTCGCCCGGGCGGGGTAAAAGCGATTTTTTGAAGCCACTCGCGCTTTTGCGCTAACGAAGGTCCCGCGCCGTATTTGGGCCGGATCCATTTGTGGCCCATCAGAGAAGCAATTACCTTCTCCGGCGCCTCAACTGCCGTCAGCCGGTCCTCGAAAGTGTGTCGCAGGCTATAAAGACTATGCTCGGAAGTCGGCAGAAGTTCCTTGCTGGCGAGCACCTTGTTGACGAGCGCTGAAAGTGACGCGGCCTTGTCGCGATAACGAGGAAAGCCGTCCGGATGGAGCTTGATGGCTGCAAGTGCGCCGCCAACCAAGGGAATGTCACGGGCTGAATGACCGGTCTTCAAGCGACGGCCATTGGGGCGCACCCGCACATGCGGGATTTCTTGATCGAGGTGGATTGTTTCGGTGGTGAGGTTTGCCGCTTCAGAAAGCCTGAGTCCGGTATCGGCAATCACATAGATTAGATGGCGGGCTTCGTCATTGAGTCCGTCGAGCGCGCCTTCAGCGAGTATCTTCTCCTGAATGAACTCCGCTGTGAACGCAGCGCGTTGCCCGGGGACGGCGCCGGAAAGACGCAGGTTTCGAAAAACCGGCTCCAGCTTGAGCTGGTGAGTCAGATCGACGACGCGCAGCATTTTCGAAACATGGCCGATGTCCTTGTTGGCCGTACCGATATCAAGTCCATCCTCAACGATCCGCTTTTGCCACCACTCGCGGAACGCGATTGCGTCGTCCCGAGTGAGGCTTGCGATCTCCTTGTCGCCAATGACTCCAACCAGATTGGCAACTGCGCGCTTTTTGGGGTTACGCCATTTCTTGATTTGGTTAGGCGACATGGTCAGCAAGTTCTGTTGCTCGATCGTCTCGAATTCCTTGATAAGACCGCTCAGGCGGACCGCTGGCCGCTTCTCCCCACCCATGACGGCCGAGACGTCCTGCGCGTCCTCGATCGATTTTTTGTCGAGGAGCAGCTTGATACGGGCCATGAGTTCGTCGAGCGGCCCCGCTGCTAGTTCCTCGTTAGAGCGATAGGCCAATCCAAATGACCGCGCGCGCTTCCTCGCGGCTTCGAAACGCAGCCCCGCCTCGGCGGATTGGCCTTCCCGCAGTCTACGCCAATACGCCTCCAGCCCCGCGCCGAGGCTTTGCACTGCATCTCGCGCCCGTACACCGCGGGGATCGTCAGCCACGGCGACGCCCGTGGAAATGCGTACTAGGCAGCGGCGATCAAACGCCGCGAATTCCTTCGGCACCCTGCGGACGAGATACCAGATGCCTTCACGTTTATGCGGCTTTGGCGCTGCGGAACGTCGCATTATCTTTCTCTAATGTTACACAGTTTGTTACACAGTCTAAGATAAGTTTCGCTTCGCGCTGGTCAAGCGCAACAAGGAAGCTTTTGAAAGGAAACGATTATTATGGAAGCTAAATGGCGGAGAGGGAGGGATTCGAACCCCCGATACCCTTGCGAGTATGCCGCATTTCGAGTGCGGTGCATTCGACCACTCTGCCACCTCTCCGCGAGGTCATGGTCGGCCGTTGCCGGCGCGGCGCACTAGATAACGGCTGACTGCTGGAGTTACAAGGCCCTATTCGAGCGAATTCCAGCTTCCACGAAAAGCAGCGGCGACGGCACACCCGCCTCCTTTGCCGCCGGCATGGCTCGGCGTGTCGTCCGGGCAGGCCTGTTTGCCTTGACTCCAACGCAACCTTCGGTTAGGGACAGCCCGCATTCGGCGTGGAGGCTCTTCCGCGCCGCTTGTTTTTTGAACCCGCAGACTGACAAAAAGACGGCCGAACCGCCCGAGGCGGTTCATCGAGGCCGACCGAACAGCGAAAGGCAAAAAATGTTCGCAGTCATCAAAACGGGCGGCAAGCAGTATCGCGTCGCCGCCAACGATCTCCTGAAGATCGAGAAACTCGAAGCCAAGGTCGGCGATATCGTCGAGATCGGCAATGTGCTCGCGCATGGCGAGGGCGAGAATGTCACCTTCGGCGCGCCGTTCGTCGATGGCGCCATGGTCACGGCGGAAGTCGTCGAGCAGGGCAAGAACCGCACCGTCATCGCTTTCAAGAAGCGCCGCCGCCAGAATTCGCGCCGCAAGATCGGCCATCGCCAGCTTTTGACCACCGTCCGGATCGCCGAGATCCTGCTGGGTGGCGCCAAGCCGTCGAAGAAGGCTGCCGCGAAGCCGGAAGCCAAGGCAGAGGCGAAGGCTGAAGTCGCCGCCGAGGCGAAGGCCGAGGTGGCTGCGAAGGAGCCGAAGGCCAAGAAGGAAACCAAGGCGGAGGCCGCTGCCGGTGAAGAGGGCAAGGCCGCGCCGCTGTTCAAGGCGCCGAAAGGCGAGCCGGACGACCTGACGGTGATCAAGGGCATCGGCCCGGTGGCGGCGAAGGACCTCGCCGAGCAGGGCATCATCACCTTCGCGCAGCTCGCCAAGCTCACCGACAAGGATGTCACCAAGATCGACGAGCACATGCCGTTCAGCGCCGACCAGATCAAGGACTGGCGCGAGCAGGCCAAGGAACTGGCGAAGAAGTAATTTTTCCGGCGACGATCGTCGCCGGTACGGACTTGAAACGGAACGCGAACGCGTTCATAAGACCATTCAAGCGCCTCAGGGCGCATCGGAGTTAGTCAAATGGCACACAAGAAAGCTGGCGGTTCGTCGCGCAATGGTCGCGATTCGCACTCCAAGCGTCTGGGCGTGAAGAAGTTCGGCGGCGAAGCCGTCGTCGCCGGCAACATCATCATTCGTCAGCGCGGCACGCAATGGCATCCGGGCACCAATGTTGGCATGGGAACGGACCACACCCTTTTTGCGCTCGAAGCCGGCGCAGTCACCTTCAACAAGAAAGCCAACGGCCGAACCTACGTATCGGTGAACCCGATTACCAAAGCAGCGGAGTAGCCGGTTCCGCACCATAACACCGGCGCCCATCTCGGGAACCGGTGTCTGGCCAGGCCAGGAAAAGGATCAGGAGAGATGGGCTCGCCCTCTCTCCTTTTTCATTTTTTCTTGCCCTGGAGGACTAAAATGGTTGCCGAAGCGGAAGACACCGAAGACGAAAGTTACGCGATCGATTGCCCGGCGCTGGCCACAGAGCGGCTGGTCATGCGCGCCCCGCGCGAGAGCGATCTCGAGCAACTCGTCACGCTAGCCGACAACCGACATGTCGCCGAAATGCTGGCCCGCATGCCGCACCCCTATGGCGAGGCCGAGGGCCGCACCTTCCTTGCCATGGCGGCGTCGCGGCGCGCCGGCATCGTCTATGCGCTGACGCTCAGGGAGAGCGACATTTTCGTCGGCTGCGCCGGCCTGAACACGACCGACCGCGGCCTGGAGCTCGGCTACTGGATCGGCGAGCCCTATTGGAAGCGCGGCTACGCCACCGAAGCCGCGCATGCGCTGGTCGACCTCGCCTTCCAGCGGACCTCGATCCAGGTGCTGCATGCCTCGACCCGGGTGATCAATCCGGCCTCGCGGCGGGTGATCCACAAATGCGGCTTCCAGTATGCCGGCCAGGGCATGCTGAATTCGATCGTCGCCGGCCAGGTGCCGGTCGAGCGCTATCGGCTCGACAGGAAGACATGGAACAGTCTCCGCAACTGGATCCACTATTGATCGGTGCTTCGGAAGGTTGAGCGGCGCGCCCTTACCCGGATTGCCAACCGAATTGCCAGGGCAATTCGGGTCAATCCGACCGGTCTCCAAGGGGAGAGGAGCAGGTAAGCGCCGGCGCCAACCTCTTCTCCCCTCGGGGAGAAGGTGGCCGCGTAGCGGCCGGATGAGGGGGAGTCCCGCGACTCAGCCCAGTTCGGCCCAGAGCGGGAGGTGGTCGGAACCGACGGCGTCCCGGTCGGACCACAGGCGCTGCAGCGATCTGGCGAGCGAGGCGCTGGTGAAGATGTAGTCGATGCATTTGTGGCGGCTCTTGTCGGCGGGTCGCTCAGGATCGACCCAGGTGACGAGGTCGGCGACCGCCAGACGCTGGGCGACGTCGACGGCGAGATCGGCGGTCAGCGGCATGCCGAACTCATGATCCGGCCGGCCGGCGAGCTCGACATATTCGGGCGAGCCCGGCAGCATGTTGAAGTCGCCCATGACGATGAAGGCTTCCGGATAGGGCAGGTCCGGCAGGCCGATCTCGGGAATGCCCGACAGGCCGCCGCCTTCCAGCGCATAGTTCAGGAGGCGCTGGCGCAGGAAACGGATCTGACCCTGGCGCTCGACCGGGCTGCGATGGTCGAGATGGGTGGAATAGAAGCGGATGAAGCCAAGCGGCGTCTCGATCAGCGCTTCCAATGCGCCACGCTGGAAGTTCATGGTCTCGAGGCTGCGGCTGCGCGGCAGAAGGAGATTGCGCGACAGATGAATGGGCGTCTTCGACAGCACCATGTTGCCGAGTTGGAAGGTCCGGGTGACGGCGCGGCCGGCGTCCACGCGCGAGCCGACATTGACCTCGAAATTGCTGCCATAGGCGGCAAAATAATCGGGCAGCGCCTCGCTGATCTCGGCCACCATGTCGCGGTCGCCGTTGCGCGGGTTGTTGCGGGTCACCTCCTGCAGCGCGATGACATCGGCGCCGCGCACCGCGTCGGCGATGCGCCCGACATCGTATCTGCCGTCAAGGCCGATGCCGTATTGGATGTTGTAGGAAACGATCTTCATTCCCGCGCCTCCCAGTCTCGCGCGCAAACAGTGCTATCGCGTCCTTGGCCCAAGGGCATCAGGCGCTTTAGTCGCAAAACGGGCCTCGCCCTTAGCTCCGCCTTGGTTTAAGGCATGCCTTAGAGCAATCGCTCATGGACATCAGCAGAAACTTGAAAATCCGATGAAATTCCTCGATCAGGCCAAGGTTTACATTCGTTCCGGCGACGGCGGCGCCGGATCGGTGTCGTTTCGGCGCGAGAAATTCATCGAGTTCGGCGGCCCGGATGGCGGCGACGGCGGGCGAGGCGGCGATGTCTGGGCGGAAGCGGTCGACGGGCTGAACACGCTGATCGACTATCGCTACCAGCAGCATTTCAAGGCCAAGACCGGCATGCACGGCATGGGCCGCAACATGACCGGCGCCAAAGGCGCCGACATCACGCTGAAAGTGCCGGCCGGCACCCAGATCTTCGCAGAGGACAATGAGACGCTGATCTGCGACCTGACCGTGGTCGGCCAGCGCTTCCTGCTGGCCAAGGGCGGCAATGGCGGCTTCGGCAACCAGCATTTCAAGACCTCGACCAACCAGGCGCCGCGCCGCGCCAATCCCGGCCTGCCTGGCGAGGAGCTCAGCATCTGGCTCAGACTCAAGCTGATCGCCGATGCCGGCCTGGTCGGGCTGCCCAATGCCGGCAAGTCGACTTTCCTGGCCGCCGTCACCGCGGCCAAGCCGAAGATCGCCGACTATCCGTTCACCACGCTCTATCCCGGCCTTGGCGTTGCCCGCATCGACGGCCGCGAATTCGTGCTGGCCGACATTCCAGGCCTGATCGAGGGCGCGCATGAAGGCGTCGGCATCGGCGACCGATTCCTCGGCCATGTCGAGCGCACGCGCGTGCTGCTCCACCTGGTGTCGGCGCAGGAGGAAAATCCCGGCAAGGCCTACAGGACGGTGCGCGCCGAGCTCGAGGCCTATGGTCATGGGCTGACCGATAAGGTCGAGATCGTCGCGCTTTCCCAGGTCGATATTCTCGACGCGGAGGCCCGCAAGAAGAACGCGGCCTCGCTGAAGCGCGCCGCCGGCCGCGCGCCGCTGCTTCTGTCGGCCGTCACCGGCGAAGGCGTCGAGGCCGTGCTGCGGGCGCTGATGGCGGTGGTTGCCGAATCTCGCGATGCCGTGCCGGCTCCCGTCGAGACGCGCTGGCAAAACCCATGAAATCGCTGAAATCATACCGGCGCGTCACGGTGAAGATCGGCTCGGCGCTGCTCGTCGACCGCGCGACGGGCTTGAAGCGCGACTGGCTGACCTCGCTTGCCGACGACATCGCGGTGCTTGCCAATGCCGGCGCCGAAGTGCTGGTCGTTTCGTCCGGCGCCATCGCGCTCGGGCGCACCATTCTCGGTCTCGGCAAACGCGCGCTGAAGCTCGAGGAGAGCCAGGCCGCCGCCGCCGTCGGCCAAATCGCGCTTGCCGGCGCCTGGTCGGACGCGCTCGGCAAGGATGGGCTGAAATCCGGCCAGATCCTCCTGACGCTTGGCGACACCGAGGAGCGCCGCCGCTATCTAAACGCGCGCGCGACGATCTCGACGCTGCTCAAGATGAAGGCGGTGCCCGTCATCAACGAGAACGACACGGTAGCCACCTCGGAAATCCGCTACGGCGACAATGACCGGCTGGCGGCGCGGGTGGCGACGATGATGGGCGCCGATCTTCTGGTGCTGCTCTCCGACATCGATGGGCTCTATACGGCGCCGCCGGCCAAGGACCCCGAGGCCAAATTCATTCCGGTGGTCGATCGCATCACGCCCGACATCGAGGCGATGGCGGGCGCCGCCGCGTCCGAGCTGTCGCGCGGCGGCATGCGGACAAAACTCGACGCCGGCAAGATCGCCAACGCCGCCGGCACGGCCATGATCATCACCTCGGGCACCAGGCTGTCGCCGCTGATGGCGATCGAGCGCGGCGAGCGCGCGACCTTCTTCAAGCCGAGCGCCAATCCGGTGAAGGGCTACAAGACCTGGATCGCCGGGCAGCTCGAGCCGGCCGGTCGGCTCACCGTCGACGCCGGCGCCATCGGCGCGCTGAAGTCGGGCAAGTCGCTGCTGCCGGCCGGCGTGAAACTGGTCAGCGGCAATTTCTCGCGCGGCGACACGGTGGCGATCCTGTCGCCCGAGGGTCGCGAGATCGCGCGCGGGCTGGTTGCGTATGACGCCGCGGATGCCGTAAGGATCGCAGGTCTGAAGACGGCCGAGATCGAAAACGTGCTCGGCTATGAGGCGCGTTCGGCGATGATCCATCGCGACGACCTTGTGGTAAGCGTCGCCGGCGACCACGTATTGGCCGACGACTAAGTATTGAACGACGACGGGCGGAGGATGACCATGCTGAAGCTGCATGAAAGATCCGGCGAAGACACGATTGCGCTGATGGCCGATATCGGCCGTCGCGCCCGCGCTGCCGCCCGACCGTTGGCCGTCGCTTCCACCGCAGCCAAGAACGATGCGCTTATCGCCATGGCGGACGCGATCCTGCGCAACGAGCAGGCGATCCTCGAGGCCAATGCCATCGACGTGTCGATTGGCGAGGAGGCCGGGCTGTCCGGTTCCTTCATGGACCGGCTGAAACTGACGCCTGCGCGCATCAAAGCAATGGCAGACGGCATTCGCGAGATCGCCGCGCTCAAGAATCCGGTTGGTGACGTCATCGCCGAATGGGACCGGCCGAACGGGCTGCATATCGAGCGCGTGCGCACGCCGCTCGGCGTCATCGGCGTCATCTATGAGAGCCGGCCGAATGTGACGGCGGATGCCGGCGCGCTCTGCCTCAAGGCCGGCAATCCGGTGATCCTGCGCGGCGGTTCGGATTCGCTCAATTCATCCTCGGCTATCCATGCCTGCATGGTCGAAGGGCTGAAGGCCGCCGGCTTGCCCGAGGATGCTATCCAGCTGGTGCCGACCACCGACCGCGCCGCCGTCGGCGAGATGCTGAAGGGGCTTTCGGGAAACCTCGACGTCATCATCCCGCGCGGCGGCAAGAGCCTGGTCGGGCGCGTGCAGACCGAGGCGCGGGTGCCGGTCTTCGCGCATCTCGAAGGCATCTGCCACCTCTATATCGACCGCTCGGCCGATCTCGACATGGCAGTGAAGATCGCCGTCAACGCCAAGATGCGGCGCACCGGCGTCTGCGGCGCGGCCGAGACGCTTCTGGTCGACCGCGCTGTGGCCTCCACGCATCTGGTGCCCATCCTCGAAGCGCTGCGGGCCGCCGGCTGCGAGATCCATGCCGACCAAGAGGTGCTGCGGGCTTTTTCCGAAGCCAGCCCAGCAACTGACGCCGACTGGGTGACGGAATATCTCGACGCCATCATCGCGGTGAAGCTGGTCGACGGCGTCGGCGAGGCGATCGAGCATATCGAGACCTTCTCGTCGCACCACACAGAGGCGATCATCGCCGAGGACGCGCAGGCGGTGGAAAAATTCTTCAACGAGATCGACTCGGCCATCCTCCTGCACAATGCCTCGACACAGTTCGCCGATGGCGGCGAGTTCGGCATGGGCGCCGAGATCGGTATCGCCACCGGCAAGATGCATGCGCGCGGGCCGGTCGGCGTCGAGCAGCTCACCTCGTTCAAATACCGCGTGCGCGGATCGGGACAGGTGAGGCCTTGACCTTTTTCGCCCGGCAGGCCTGAGGGAGGCCAAGGCGAATGCTTTCGCAAGCCGAGCAGACTGTCCCGGCCCGTTACTTTCGCATGCCGCACGCCGCCAGGGACCTGACGGTCGGTCTCTTCGGCGGATCGTTCAATCCGCCGCATGCCGGCCATGCGCTGGTCGCCGAGATCGCGCTGAGAAGGCTGGCACTCGACCAGCTGTGGTGGATGGTGACGCCGGGCAATCC
Organism: Mesorhizobium sp. M2A.F.Ca.ET.046.03.2.1; assembly: GCF_003952425.1. Taxonomy (NCBI): domain Bacteria; kingdom Pseudomonadati; phylum Pseudomonadota; class Alphaproteobacteria; order Hyphomicrobiales; family Phyllobacteriaceae; genus Mesorhizobium; species Mesorhizobium sp. M2A.F.Ca.ET.046.03.2.1. Next base: position 3,826,825 of record NZ_CP034449.1, read on the forward strand.
GCTGAAAAGCGCGCGGGAACTCGCGCCGCTCGCCGAGCGCATCGAGCTCTCCGAAAAAATCGCCAGGAATCCCAGGATCAAGGTCACCGCCTTCGAGGCAGCGCAGCATGTGCGCTATACCGCCGACACGCTGGCCCTGGTCAAGGCGCGCAATCCGGGCGTCGATTTCGTCTGGATCATGGGCGCGGACTCCTTGCGCGACTTCCATCGCTGGCAGCGCTGGCGCGAGATCGTGCTGACCTTCCCGATCGCGGTCATCGATCGCCCGGGCGCGACGCTCTCCTTCCTGTCGTCGGTCGTCGCCAAGACCTTCGACTACGCCCGCATCGACGAGGGCGACGCGCCGCTGCTCGCCCGCATGCAGGCACCGGCCTGGACCTTCATCCACGGGCCGCGCTCGTCGCTGTCGTCCACGGCGATCCGCAAGGCCGCGAACGGCTGAGCGCCGTCCTTCCCCCACAAGGGGGGAAGGGAAGTTCGGCCATGTCGCTTTTGCGGCGGCTTTTCCTGCTCCGATCAACGATGCTGCGCAGGCATGCTGAAGCAGAATCAAGCCGCAATCGATCCGGGTCGCGCCGAACAACCGGCGCCGCTGATCGCCATTGCCAGCGTCATCGTGTCGATGGCGCTGATCGCGATCGGCAATGGGCTGATGTTTGCCTATATCCCGGTGCGGCTCGGCGCCGATGGATTCGACCCGACCTGGGCCGGGCTGATCGTCACCGGGCTTTCTGCCGGCGGGTTGGCCGGCTGCATCTTGACCGGACCGCTGGTGCGGCGCGTCGGGCACGCTCGCGCCTTCATGGTGCTCTCGGCGCTGATCGCGCTTTCCAATGCCGCGATCGGGGCCGGGCCGATCCCGCTTTTGTGGATCGCCGCGCGGGCGCTTTACGGCTTCGCCATCTGCGGGCTGTTCATCGTCGCGCAGAGCTGGCTGAACGATGCCTTGCCGAATTCGATCCGCGGCCGGGTGATGGCAGTGTTCTATGTCGCTTATATTGCCGGGCTGGGCGTGGGTTACGCGACGCTCGCCTTGGTCGACATCCACTCGGCCGCCGCGTCGCTGATCGGCATCACCTTCACCGCGCTCTCCATCCTGCCGGTCGGCATGACCAGGCTTGCGCAGCCGCCGGCGCCGCAGGCGGCGTCGGTCGCGCTGCGCCGCGCCTGGCGCATCTCGCCGGTCGGCGTCGCCGGCATGCTGGCGGTTGGCGGCCTGTCGATGATCGTTTCCGGCTTCGCGCCGATCCACGCCACCGCCAAGGGCTACAGCCAGGCCGATGTGGCGCTGCTGTTGTCGGCCATGCCGGTCGGCACGCTGATCCTGCAGATTCCGCTCGGCTGGATTTCGGACCGCACCGACCGGCGCTACGTGCTGGCCGGGGCGGCGGCGCTGGCGGTCGTCGCCAGCACCTTGGCCATCGTCTTCGACGGCGGCGCGCTGGTGGCGCTGGTGGTGATCTATCTGATCTGGGACGGGGCGTCGGAATCGATCTACGCGCTGTCCAGCGCGCATGCCGCCGACCGGGCCGCCAAGGACGAGCTTCTGGCGCTGTCGAGCTCGATGCTGTTTGCCTGGTCGCTGGCCGGCTTCATCGTGCCCGGCATCGTGACGGCGCTTTCCGCCGTCTTCGGCACCGCGACCTTCATCTATGTCGGGATCGTGATTGCGTCGGCCTTCTGCCTGTTCGTGCTGTGGCGCGTGGCGGCGGGCCGGCCGACACCCGCGGCCACAAGCGGCAGTTTCGCGCCGATGTCGGCGCAGACGCCACTGCCGGTGGAACTCGCCTTCGCGCCGGACGATAAGCCCCGCCAGGATTGAGCCGGCTACTGCTTGCGCGCTTCCGGCGCCGGCACTTCCGGCGGCGGCAGCGGGATCGAGATGCCTTCGCTGTCGAAGGCCTGCTTGGCGCGCTTGGTCATGTCGATTTGGGTCGAAAAATAGTCGGCGGCCGATGTCCAGTAGCGCAAGGTGAGCGAAACCGTCGCGTCGCCGACACTGGCGATGAAGGCGATCGGAGGGGGTTCGCGCCGGATGCGCCTTTCGGCGCCGGCGATGGCAAGCAGCGTCTTCTGCCCGCGGTCGATATCGTTCCACGAACCGATGCTCAAGGTCACGTCTGTGCGGCGCACGCCGTTGCGGTTGAAGTTGCGCACCGGCTGGTTCCACAAGGTCGAATTGGGCGCCAGTATGTAGACGCCCTCGGCGGTGCGCAGCTTGGTGGCGAAGAGGCCGATCTCCTCGACAGTGCCCGCAATCGCGCCGACCTCGACATTCTCGCCGATGCGGAAGGGCCTGAGCGCCAGAAGCATGATGCCGGCGGCGATGTTCTGCAGCGTGCCCTGCAATGCCAGTCCGATGGCCAGGCCGGCGGCGCCGATCGCGGCGATGATGGAGGCCGTCTGCACGCCGAACTGGCCAAGCACCATGATGACGACAAGGATCAGGATAGCGTAGCGCACGACCTGGGAGAAGAAATGCCGCAAGGTCTCGTCGAAGCCGTGGATGTGGCCGAGGCCGGCATAGATCGAGCGTTCGGCAAGCCCGGCGACCAGATAGCCGACAACCAGCAGGATCACGGCGCCGATGGCCGAGAAGGAGTAGGAAACGATCAAGGTGCTGAGCTGCGCGAGCCCGGCCTGGATGGTGATGAGGGCGCTTTGCGGGTCGGTGGGCATGGCGGGGATCCCGTTGGTCGGTGCGCCGATAACCCACGCATCCGGGATCAGTTCCCGCTTTTCAGGCACTGCTAAAACAGCGGTCCGGACCAGGCGCGGCCGAGCAAAAGCGGCCGTCGTCTTGAAACTGCAATGGAACTCTGCCTATCTAAGTGGTGTCACCTGATTTGCATGGTGATTTGGTTGTTCTTGTTGGGAAAGGAAACACACTGAGAACAGCACTGCGGAAGAAGGCTGATATCATGCCTTCGCCGGCCGGGATCAGCGGCAACGCCGCCGCGAGCCTCGCCATCGACACAGTCCTTGCCAGTCTGGAAGACTCCAAGGCCGAAAACATCGTCTCAATCGACATCCAGGGAAAATCGAGCCTCGGCGACTATATGGTCATCGCCTCGGGCCGATCGCACCGTCATGTCTCGGCTGTCGCCGATCATCTCCTCAAGGCGCTGAAAGATGCCGGTCTCGGCAATGCGCGCGTCGAGGGGCTGGCCAGCGCCGACTGGGTCCTGATCGATTCGGGCGACATCATCGTCCATGTCTTCCGCCCCGAAGTCCGCGAATTCTACAATCTCGAAAAGATGTGGCAGGCGCCGGACCTCGAGGAAGAGACCTTGCACTGAGCCTTGATCCGCGTGCCGTGAACCATCACGGTATGCGCTGAGACAAGCTCGCCGGGGCGAGGATGAAGATCACCGTTCATGCCGTGGGCCGGATGAAGACCGGCCCCGAGAGAGAACTCGCCGACCGCTATTTCGAGCGCTTCGCCAAGAGCGGGCCCGCGGTCGGGCTGGAATTTGCCGGCATTGTCGAGGTCCCCGAAAGCCGCGGACAGAGCGCCGACGAGCGCCGCCGCGAGGAAGCCCAGAAGCTGCAGGGCCTGTTGCAGGCCGGAACTGTCCTCATCCTGCTTGATGAGCGCGGCAAGTCGCTTTCGTCGGAGGACCTTGCCGCCCGCATCGGCCAGTTGCGCGACGGCGGCCGCAAGTCGCTGGTCGTCGCCATTGGCGGCGCCGATGGCCATGACAAATCCTTACGCGAGCAGGCGGACCTGGTGCTGTCGTTCGGCGCGCTGACCTGGCCGCATCAGTTGGTGCGCGTGATGCTGGGCGAGCAGCTCTACCGGATCGGGACGATCCTGGCGGGTCATCCCTATCATCGGTCGTGAATGGCGCTTGCCATCTCCAAAAGCTGGGGATTGCTTATCCCGGCTCGGATTTTCGCCTCAAAGGCTGAACATCACTGCTGGAGTAGGGCGCTTCCAACATGGTTGATGGTTCGTTAACGAAGCGGCGGATAGGTTAGGGGCCTGATGTCTGAAGGCTGGTACCCGATCATACGCGCCTGGCGCAGCCGCTGCGGCTTGACCCTTGTCGCCGCCGTGGTCGCGCTCGGGCCGGTCCGGGCGACCGAGAACACGCTGGACGCGGCGCCGGATCCCGATCAGAGCCGGACCGAATACGAGCAGGTCTCCAAGGAGATCACGCTGTCATCGGAGCGGCTGGCCAAGCTCGCCGCCGACATCGCCTCGGTGCGCAAGGATTATGCCTCGATCACCGCGGCGCTGATTCAGTCGGCTATGACGGAGCAGAAGCTTGGCCAGGACATCGAGGACATCGGCGCCAAGCTCGAAGGGCTGAAGGACGAGGAACAGAAGCTGCGCGCTTCACTCATGGCCCGGCGCGACGTGCTGGCCGAAGTGCTCGGCGCGCTGCAGCGCATGGGGCTCAATCCGCCGCCGGCGATCCTGGTCAAGCCGGAAGACGCGCTGTCGTCGGTGCGCAGCGCCATCCTGCTCGGCGCCGTGGTGCCGGAACTGCGCCAGCAGACCGACCGGCTGATGGCCGATCTCAAGGAGCAGACGCGGGTGACGGCCTCGATCGAGGCGGAACGGGCGCGGCTCACCGCCGCCGTCACGGACCAGACGGCGGAGAAGAAGCGGCTCACCATGCTGCTCGAGGCCAAGAAGAAGCTGCAGGCCGATACCCAGACCGCGATGGCGGCCGAGCAACGGCACTCGCAGGAGCTGGCGGCGAAGGCGAGCAGCCTCAAGGACCTGATCGCTTCGCTCGAAGCCGACAAGGCGCGCAAGGCGCAGGACCAGGCCAAGGCGGGCGAGCGGAAATCGACCGACAGCGACACGATGGCCTCGACGACCGAGCTCGCCGCGTTGCCGGTGCCGGAGGCCAACCGCCTCACGGGGTCGGCGCCGTTTTCAGCCTTGCAAGGCCAGATCGCGCTGCCGGTCATCGGCAAGATCAAGCGGCGTTTCGGCACCGACGATGGCAATGGCGCGGCGATGCAGGGCGACATGGTTGCGACACAATCGGGGGCCATCGTCACCGCACCGGCGGATGGAAACGTGCTTTATGCGGGGCCGTTTCGCAGCTACGGTCAACTCTTGATCCTCAATGCGGGCGATGGGTATCATGTCGTCCTGGCGGGGATGAGCAGAATCAGCGTCGCGACCGGACAGTCGGTGCTCGCAGGAGAGCCGATCGGCGCGATGGGAGAGGCCCGGGTGGCAAGCACCTCGGCCTCGCGGAATGAAAATTCGGCGTCGGAACTCTATGTCGAGTTCCGCAAGGATGGAAAACCCGTCGATCCGGCCCCATGGTGGGCGGATCGATTCTCTGGAAGGACGTGAAATGATGCGGAAACTGTCGCTTCTGTTTGCCGGCGCGCTGATGGGCGCATCGGCAATGAGCCTGGTCTACGGCACACCGGGTTCGGCGGCGAATGCTGCGGGTTCGGAAACCTACAAGCAGCTGGCGATCTTCGGCGACATCTTCGAGCGCGTGCGCGCGAACTATGTGACGCCGCCGGACGACAAGTCGCTGGTCGAGAACGCCATCAACGGCATGCTGGCCTCGCTTGACCCGCACTCCTCCTACATGAATGCCGAGCAGGCGCAGGACATGCGCGTGCAGACCAAGGGCGAGTTCGGCGGCCTCGGCATCGAGGTCACCATGGAGAACGACCTGGTCAAGGTGATCACGCCGATCGACGACACGCCGGCCGCCAAGGCGGGCGTGCTTGCCGGCGACTATATCGCCAAGATCGACGGCGAAGAGGTTCGCGGCCTGACCCTCAATGACGCGGTCGAGAAGATGCGCGGGCCGGTCAACACGCCGATCAAGCTCACCATTCTGCGCCAGGGCGCCGACAAGCCGATCGAGCTGACGGTGGTGCGCGACATCATCAAGGTCAAGGCGGTGAAGTACCGGGTCGAGAACGACATCGGCTACATGAAGATCACCTCCTTCACCGAAAAGACCTATGACGATCTCGAGAACGCCATCGAGAACATCAAGAAGCAGGTGCCGAACGACAAGCTGAAGGGCTATGTGCTCGATCTGCGCCTCAATCCGGGCGGCCTGCTCGACCAGGCGGTGAGCGTCTCGGACGCCTTCCTTAAGCGCGGTGAGATCGTTTCGACGCGCGGCCGCGATCCGAAGGACGTCACCCGCTTCGACGCCAAGCCGAAGCAGGTCGACGACATCAACGGCAAGCCGATGATCGTGCTGGTCAATGGCGGTTCGGCGAGCGCCTCGGAAATCGTCGCCGGCGCGCTGCAGGATCTGCGCCGCGTCACGGTGGTCGGCACGCAGTCCTTCGGCAAAGGCTCGGTGCAGACCATCATCCCGCTCGGCGAGAATGGCGCGCTCAGGCTGACGACCGCGCTCTATTACACACCGTCGGGCAAGTCGATCCAGGGCAAGGGCATCACGCCCGACATCAAGGTCGACCAGCCGCTGCCGCCGGATCTGCAGGGCCGCGACCTGACCCGTGGCGAATCCGACCTCAAGGGCCACATCAAGGGCGCCGACGAGAGCTCGACCGGTTCTGGCTCGGCCGCCTATGTGCCGCCGGATCCGAAGGATGATCTGCAGCTGATCTATGCCGAGCAGCTGCTGCGCGGCGAGAAGACCGACCCGGCCTTCCCGCCGAACCCGGACAAGGCCGTGCTGAACCAATAAGGCCGCCACGGCCGGGGCAAGGCTCTGGCCGGCTCAGCGAAGCAATGCAATGCTGCCGGGACCGCGAGGTTCCGGCGGTTTGATTCGGGGACCGCGGTTGGGGCGCCACGCGTCTGGGGTATCGCGCCGAATTGCGCAGGATTTCACGTTTAACGTGACCGCGTGTTGGGAACTTAACTTGGCAGAAATCGGCAAGGATATCGAACGCCCGCTTGGACAGAAGCTCCAGCCCAAGCGGCGTGCTTCTCGCGGCATCAGCGGCGGCACGCTTGCCGCTGTGCTGGCCGTGCTTGCCGTGATCGGCGTTTCCGGCGCGATCGCATTGCGCGACAAGCCGTTCCGTAAACCGCAAGACGTGGCGGTTTCCACGCCGAAGGTTGTCGCGGCCCCCACCACACCCGCGCCGCCTGCCGCACCGGCTCCGGTTGCGGCCGCGACGCCGCAGGCCAGCACCCCGATGAAGAGCGGCGGGCCGCAGATCATCCACGTCCAGACCGAGGAGGGCGACAGCCCGCCGAAAGCGGCGATCGTCATCCGCGATCCCTCGACGCTCGGCCAGAACCTCAAGGTCGCCCACATCCCGGACCGGGCTTTGATCGAGGCCAGCGAGACCGGTCCGCTGCCGATGCGCTCCGCCGATGGCAGGCGGCCCTTCGACGTCTATGCGCGGCCGTGGTCGGGCGCGCGTGGCGCACGGGTGGCGATCGTCATCGGCGGGCTCGCCGTCTCGCAGACCGGCACGCAGGCCGCGATCGCCAAGCTGCCGGCCGAGGTGACGCTGGCCTTCGCGCCGCAAGGCAACAGCATCGGCCGCTGGATGCAGGCGGCGAGGCAGAGCGGGCATGAGATCGTCATGCAGGTGCCGCTAGAGCCGTTCGATTATCCCAACGTCAATCCCGGCCGCAACACGCTGACGGTGTCGGCCAGCGCGGACGAAAACCTGAAGAGCCTGCATTGGGCGCTGTCCAGGACCACGAACTATACCGGGGTCATGAACTATATGGGGGCGCGCTTCTCGGCCGACGCCTCGGCGATGGAGCCTTTCATGGCCGAGCTCGGCAAGCGGGGGCTGGCCTATATCGACGACGGCTCATCCTCGCGCAGCGTCGCCCCTGACCTGGCGCTGAAGGACGGCGTGCCGTTCGTCGCCGGCGACATGGCGATCGATGCCGTGCAGGACCGCGGCGAAATCCTGAAGAAGCTCGACAGTCTCGAAGCCACGGCGCGGGCCAAGGGCAGCGCAGTCGGCATCGGTTCGGCCTTCGACATCACCGTCGACACGGTTACGTCCTGGATCACTGAGGCGAAGAAGCGCGGCATCGAGATCGTGCCGATCTCGGCGGTGGCCATAGATCCGCAAAAGGGCTAACGCTACCCGCCTCGCCGCACTCAATCCTCGAGACCGCTGGAACGCTGACCCATGGCCAAGACGATCGATCCCGAAACGCTGCCTTATCGTCCCTGCGTCGGGCTGATGATCCTCAACAAGGCCGGCCTGGTCTGGGTCGGGCACCGCATCGCCGAGCCGGACAGCGAGTTTGCCGGCACCACGCAGCTCTGGCAGATGCCGCAAGGTGGCATCGACAAGGGCGAGGAGCCGATCGAGGCCGCGGGCCGCGAACTCTATGAGGAAACCGGCATGCGCAGCGTGTCGCTGCTTGCCGAGGCGCCGCACTGGATCAATTACGACCTGCCGCCGCATCTGGTCGGCGTCGCCTTCAAGGGCCGCTATCGTGGCCAGACGCAGAAATGGTTCGCCTACCGCTTCGAGGGCGATGAGAGCGAGATCGCAATCAATCCGCCGCCCGGCGGCCACACGGCCGAATTCGACGAATGGGCCTGGCGGCCGATGCGCGAGCTGCCCGAGCTGATCGTACCGTTCAAGCGCAAGGTCTATGAGCAGGTTGTGGAGGCATTCCAGCATCTTGTTCGCTAGACGTGGCAGGCTAAGTTCGGCAAGCGAAGAGGTTGGCACCGTAGTCGAGATCATGCTTTGTTGATGCTGATGTGCTGCATGCAAAGAGGCAAACATGAACGACGCGCGGCAAGCGCACTTTAGCGAAGCGTCGGCGCTGCCCCTCATCGCCCTGCCGGGCACTTCTCCCCGTATAGTGACGGGGAGAAGGGGCTGGCCGCAGCCTCGGCGCGCTTCTTGCGATGTTGGTGATTGGCGAAATCGGCAGCGACAGCGCCCCTCTCCCGTCACTATACGGGGAGAGGATGCCGGCAGGCAGGTGAGGGGCAGCGCCAGCGTCCAAAGTCGTGCGTCGCCGCAACAATTGCAAACCGCCTGCGACGATTGCCTTGATGAGTGATGCCGAAGTGACTTCGCTGCAAACAGTCGCTGCCAATGGTTCGACGGTCAGCGAGGCGGCCGCCGGCGCGATCCTGACGATCGACCTCGGCGCCATCCGGGAAAACTATCGCCGGTTGAAGGCGCGGCTGGGCGGCGTTCGCTGCGCCGGCGTGCTCAAGGCAGACGGCTATGGACTTGGCGCCGCCCAAGTGGCCGAGGCGCTGGCGAAAGAGGGCTGCGACATCTTCTTCGTCGCGCTGCCCGACGAGGGCATCGCGCTGCGCAACGCGATCGGGCCCGGACCTGACATCTTCGTGCTGAACGGACTGCCTCCGGGTTCGGAACCGGAAGCGCAAGCGGCCGGACTTTGCCCGGTCGTCAACAGCGCCATCCAGCTGAAGGCCTGGCGCCAGGCCGCGCGGAGCGCGGGCCGGAGCCTGCCTGCCGCCATCCAGGTCGATAGCGGCATGGCCCGGCTCGGCATGGCGCCGACGGACGTCGAGGCGGTCGCGGGCGAGGCCGGCGCCTTCGACGGCATCGACATCCGTTTCGTGATGAGCCATCTCGCCCGCGCCGACGAGCCCCAACAGGCGGCCAACGAGAAGCAGCGGCACGAATTCGACCGATTGCGCAAGATGCTGCCCGCGGCGCCCGCCTCCCTGGCCAACTCGTCGGGCATCTTTCTCGGACCTGCCTATCATTACGATCTCGCCCGTCCCGGAGCCGCGCTCTACGGCGTCAACCCGACACCCCACGAAGCCAATCCGATGCTGCCGGTGATAAGGCTGGAAGCCAAGGTGGCGCAAACGCGTGAGATCGGCGCCGGCACAGGCATCGGCTATGGCCACACCCACCAGGCGGACGGGCCGCTCAGGCTGGCGACCATTTCGCTGGGCTATGGCGACGGCTGGCACCGGCGCGCCGCCTCGGCCGCCTGGTTCGAGGGCGTGCGTTTGCCCTTCGTCGGGCGCGTGTCGATGGATTCGATCATCCTCGACATTTCGGCGCTTCCGGCAGGCAGGCTCGGCGAGGGCGACCTCGTCGAGCTCATCGGCCCCTCGCAAAGCGTCGACGACGCGGCCGGCCACGCCGGCACCATCGGCTACGAGATACTGACCAGCCTGGGCACGCGCTTTCACCGCCGCTACGTCGGCGCCTGACCACGCCCCTTGGCGGGCGCCGCAAAATCCGGCACACAGATGAACGAGCCACAGCGCCTCCGCGTGCACGGCCCTTGAGGGAGATAGAATGAAAGTCATCGTGCTGGGCGGCGGCGTGATCGGGGTCACCACCGCCTACTTCCTCACCGAGGCCGGCCATGAAGTGACCGTCTACGATCGCCAGCCGGGGCCGGCGCTCGAAACCAGCTTCGCCAATGCCGGCGAAGTGTCGCCGGGCTATGCCTCGCCCTGGGCCGGGCCGGGCGTTCCGATCAAAGCCGTCAAATGGCTGTTGATGAAATACGGCCCGCTGGTGGTGCGGCCGGCGTTCGACCCGAATATGTGGACCTGGCTGCTGAAGATGCTGCGCAACTGCACGGCCGGGCGCTATGCGCTCAACAAGTCGCGCATGGTGCCGCTTGCCGAATACAGTCGCGACACGCTGAAGGCACTGCGCGAGGCGACCGGCATCACCTACGACGAACGGGCCAAAGGCACGCTGCAGCTCTTCCGCAAGCAGAAGCAGCTCGACGGCACCGGCGGCGACGTCGAGGTGCTGAAGAAATACGGCGTGCCCTACGAGATCCTCGACCGCGACGGCTGTGTCGCCGCCGAACCGGCGCTCGCCGCCGTGCGCGACAAACTCGTCGGCGGCCTCAGGCTTCCGGGCGACGAGACCGGCGATTGCAAGATGTTCACCGACAAGCTTGCTGAGCTCTGCGTGGCGCGGGGCGTGACCTTCGAATACGGCTCGACCATCCGGAAAGTCGTCAGGAACCGGAACCGCCTCACCAATGTGCTCACCGACAGCGGATGGAAATCCGCCGACGCCTTCGTGATGGCGCTGGGCAGCTATTCGGCGCAATTCATGCGCAAGCTGGGACGACCCATTCCGGTCTATCCGGTCAAGGGCTATTCGATCACCGTGCCGATCACCAATGCCGAGGCCGCGCCGGTGTCGACCGTGATGGACGAGACCTACAAGGTGGCGATCACCCGGCTCGGCGACCGCATCCGCGTCGGCGGTACGGCGGAGATTTCGGGCTATGATCTTCGCCTGCATGAATCGCGCCGCCGCACGCTCGAACACTCGGTCGTCGATCTTTTCCCCGGCGGCGGCGATCTCAAGGCGGCGAGCTTCTGGTGCGGCTTGCGGCCGATGACGCCGGACGGACCGCCCTTGGTCGGACTGAGCGAGGTCGCCAATCTCTATCTCAACACCGGCCACGGCACGCTCGGCTGGACCATGGCCTGCGGCTCGGCCAAGGTGCTGGCCGACATCATGTCCAACCGGGTCCCGGAGATCAACGCGCGCGATCTGAGCCCAGAGCGGTATCTGAAGCCTATTTAAAGGTGTGCTGATATTCAGGTGAGACCCGTCTGCGAATGACGGCTTTCTGCGCTTCCGGTGCTCACGTACTTTAAGTACGCTCCGCTCCGGTTCTCGAAATCCGCCATTCTCGACTCGGCCTGACCTGAATCTCAGCACACCTTAGTCGAGCGGCGTTCAGAACGCCTCCCGGACCCAGGCGTCGCTGAACAGCAGGCGGTAGGCCCAGCCGATCGTGACATTGGTGGCGACCGGCCGTGAATGCGCAACGTAGTCCTGGTAGATCGGCTTCATCCTGGCATAGAAGGCCGGATCCAGCACGACCATGCCGTTCTCCGAGTCATGGAAGAAGCTGCGGTTGTTGAGGTTGACCGATGAGATGGCGACCAGCCTTTCGTCGATCATCATGATCTTGGAATGCAACACGACGTCGGGCGCCTTGAACTCGCGGATGTTGATGCGATCGCCATATTTCTCGACGAACAGCTTGTTGAGCGCGGTGAGGAAGCGGCCGCCGATATCGCCCTTGAGGTCGATGCGGCCGACGACGTCGATCTTCACGCCCCTGGCCAGCGCCCCGTCGAAGGCGCGGGCGATATCGGGCGTCAGGTTGAGGTAGGGATTGACGATCTCGATGCGATGCTCGGCGCTGTCGATCAGCTCGACGAAATAGGCCTCCAGCGCGTGCCCATCCTCATAGGGCACGGAAATGAAATGCCGCGCCACGCCGCGCGGGGCCGCCCGGGAACGGACCGGAATGGAGAACGGCCGCGACAGGTTGGTGTCGGCGTCGCGCAGCCAGATGGTCGACAGATGCGCGGCCAGCGTCTCGACCGTCGCCGGGTCGGCGATCTCCATATCGAAGTCGCTCCAGTTGGAATAGTAATTCAGCGAGAAGCCGTCGGTCTTGCCGTATTGCTCAAGGTCCGGATAGCGGGTCAGGTCGACTGGCCGGTGGAACAGAAAACCGTCGTGGATGTTGCGGCCGCCGATGATGACGCGCGACCGTCCAGGCTCTTCGGCCAGTGTCGCCAGCATCTTGACGTGATGGGTCTTGTGCAGCTGTGAGATCTGCTCGTCGAACGGTGCGCCGTGATCGGCCTGCCAGCGATATTCCTGCAACTCGACATTGGGAAACTCCGATGCCAGCCGGTGGAGCATGGCGTCGTCCTTCTCCCGCTCGAGCACGTCGGTCACCAGGATGCGCACCTTGGTGCCGAGCGCTGCGTGATGGCGGATCAGCCGCTCCATCACGCGGCCGGAGAAATCCGCCTTGAATTCCAGCGACGACAGATAGATCAGCCTGAGTTTCGGGGCGTGGGAGAAATCGAGCGGCAGCCCTGGGTCGGCTTTGTCGAAAGCGCTGTCCGGCAGCCTCTTGCCGAGCAGGGCTTCGACCTTGGCGTTGAAACCGTCACGGGATTTTCGCAGCAGGGTCGGCGATCCCAGCGGCAGCGCGCAGGTCTGCGACAGCCAGCGGCTCGCATAAAAGACACGGTTGAGTTCCTCCATCCCCGCCGGATCGGGCACCGGGCAGCGGTCGTAGCGGCTGTCCAGAGCCGTGATCCAGGGATCGGCGGTCTCCTCGCGCAGCAAGGTCAGCGGCGCGCCCGCCGGCGCCAGGGCGGAGCCGACGCGCAGATCGCAGCGGGTCAGTGCCTGGTCCGGAAACAGGCTGACGGAGGTTTCGGCGACCGGGAGGCTCAAATGGAATGGCGCGGCCGCGGCGACGGTCATGGATCGGCCTGGTGCGCGGATCGCGAGCCGGCCGTTGCAGGTGCCGCCGATGTCGACAGGCTGCTGGCCTGCCTGGCGCAGCACGATCTCGACCGAGCGCGCCTGCAGACCGGAGAAGCTGAAGGTCTTGGGTGCCGAGGGCCGTGCGGCGGCATCGAGATAGAGGGTCTGGCGAGACATGCGCCAGCGCCCCGCGAAATGGGCTTGGCCCGGCTTGCCTGGCGTGGGCGCGAGTTCCGTGTCGTCGAGCGGCCTCGCTAACCCTTGCAGCGCCGGATAGGTCGCATGGAAGCCGCTGTTCTGGACATCGCGCCAGTCGCGGACGAAGCGGCCCGTGCCGTTGGCGCGGTCGAGCGCATCGAGACGGCTCTGGGCGAGCAGCGCCTGGAACCGTTTCTCGTAGGCGCTGTTGCCGTCGCTGGCGAAATAATGCGCTGTAGCGATCCCGGCGCCGGTGCTGTCCGCAGAGACGGGCAGGCGGTCGCAGGCGTCGTCGCCCGGAAAGAAGGCGCAGGCCGAATGTCCGGGCATGCCGGCGCAGCCGGCCAGCACCGTCAGCGCCAGTCCAAGCAATGCCTTGGCGACGGCAGACCCGAGGCTCATCCGGCTGCTCCGCTCACGGCTTTGAGCTCGGCGGGGTCGCGCGGCGGCAGGAAGCCTTGCGGAAAGATCCGGCAGACGGGAAAGGCGAAGGTGGCGATCAGAAGTTCGGCCTCGTTGCGCATCTTGCGCGGCGCCGTCCTGTCGTCTCGAATTTTCCGCGCTGAAGCGACCAGCTCGCCGTCGCAGTCGCAATGATTGTGTCTTGCAATGTAGCAGGCGTCATGGACCCGGCACGCGGCATCGAGGCGGTCGACGGGCCTTGCCGACAGATCGCCGGTGCGCGTGCCCGGGCCGCAATAATTGCCGATGACGAAAGGCGAGGGCCGCGACATGGCATAGCGTACCGGCTTCGGCAGCTCCGCCTCCGGAACGTTCGCCCAGGGATTGGCGCAGTCCGACAGAAAAAGCAGCGGCAGAATGGCAAGAACGGGTCGCATTTCCCCGCCGGCGTTTCGAAGATTATCCCCAGAGCGTTTCACCGTTTCACCGTTTCACGGAAACGGCGAACCGCTCTATCTTTTTGTTCTGCCGCAATTCCTAGAATTGCTTTGGCGCCCGGTCACGGCATGGCCAGGCGCGCAGGTGCCACAGTGGCTGAATTTGTGGCGCAGGCAAGGCGGCAACGACCAACTGCCTGTGATAAGATCGGGGGCAGCGAGGGGACTTTGCAATGCGTCTTTTTCCAGTGGCGGCGACCGCTATCTGGCCTGCGCCGCGGCGGCGCTTGCCGCGGACAAGGCCGTTCACGATAGGGAACACGGCTTTTCGCTGACCTATCCCGAGGAATCGACAAGCGAAACCGCCTTTGACAACACCATCCGGCTCAAGCTCAAATCCGGCGAAAAAGGCCTGACCTGCAGGGTGTCGCAAAATGCCTACGATCCGACCGCTCCGGGCAATCCGCCTGATGTCAGGGCGTTCATGGAGAAAGACTGGCAGATGAGCAACTGGCAGACCACGGTCGGCGTCGCCTATCAGTCTGCCAGCTTCAGCCAGGACAGGCTGGCGCATTTCCCGGACGGCTATCCGGTGCGGATCGCCGATATGGATTTCCACTATGCCGATGACAATGTCAGCTTCTACGGCCATTCCCGCATCGCGCTGACGTTGCGCAGCTCGCATTACGGCTTCATCGATTGCGGGGTCACCGGCGACAGCGCCGACAAGGCGACGCGCAAATGGGCGCCGCTTGCGGATCAGGCCGACAAGATCGTGAGCTCGTTCGTGCTCGATCCCGACTAGTTTCTCGACACGGGAATTTTGAAAGACTGCTAGGTATCCGCTGGCTGGATTGTCGTCGTTCATGCCCGCGAAATCGCACAAACGCTGGAGATTGGCCGAAGCCCCTCAACATCGTCATTCCAGGGCGGAGCAGCCGCGAAGCGGCGTCGCGGAGACCCTGGAATCCATTCCGTGACTCAAATCAAAAGCGCAGCGGAGCAGAATTCTGCACCGTGGCAACGCGTCAAGGTAACGGAATGGATCCTCGGGTCTGCGCGCGTCGCTACGCTCCTTGCTCCGCCCGTGGATGACGAGGTCGGACGGTTTCGGCCAATCTCCAGGGCGTACCACCTGTCAACACGAACATAGCCGGTCAAGATTCCCGTTCCGAGGAACGTTTCGCTTAAGCGGTCCCAGCCAGGTTCTAGACGAACAGGCCGCGTTCGCGTTCCACCGCCTTGGTGATGAAGTTGGCGACCAGCTGGACGCGGCGCAGCGGTCGCACCGATTCATGATAGACCAGCCAGTAGGCGCGGCGGATCGGCGCGACGATGTCGACCGGCACCAGCTCCGGCATCGAACGGGCGACGAATGTGTGCAGGATGCCGATGCCGGCGCCGGAGCGCACCGCTTCGGCCTGGCCGAGCGCCGAGGAGATGGCGAAGCTGGTCCGCCATTCGGGGCTGAATTCGGCGGCATAGTCGAGCGAAGGGCTGACGATGAGGTCCGGCACATAGCCGATCAGTGTGTGCCGGGCGAGCTCGGCCGGCGTTTTGGGCAGGCCATTGGCCTCGGCATAGGCGCGGGAGGCGAAGAGGCCGAGCGTGTAATCGACCAGCTTGCCAGCCACCAGCCGGCCTTCTGTCGGCCGCTCGACGGTGATCGCGATATCGGCTTCGCGCCTGGACAGCGAGAAGGAGCGCGGCACCGGCACAAGCTGGATGGTGAGCTCACGGTGCTGCGCGGTCAGTTCGCCCAGCCGCTTTGCCAGGAAGGCGACGCCAAATCCGTCGGGCGCGCCGATGCGCACGGTTCCCGAAACGTCGTCGCCCTCGCCGGCAATGGTCGAGCGCGCGGCGATCATATCTCCTTCCATGCGCTCGGCGATGTCGAGGAAGCGTTCGCCGGCCGGCGTCAGCTCGCTGCCGGTGGTCAGGCGGCGGAAGAGCTTTGTGCGAAGCGCCTCCTCGAGCGCGGCGATGCGGCGCGAGACGGTGGCGTGGTTGAGCTCCAGGCGTTTCGCTGCGCCAAGGATCTGGCCGGCTCGCGCCACGGCGAGGAAAATGCGGACGTCATCCCAGTTCATGGGGGTGGTCCTGGTGATAACAACCAAGGCCGCGTTCTGTCGCGCCCCCCTCTGTCCTGCCGGACATCTCCCCCACGAGGGGGGAGATTGGATGCCGCGCCGGCTTTCGCCAATCACCAGCGTTGCAGGAGATGGTGCCGGCGGCAAAGCTGCTGATCTCCCCCCAAGTGGGGGAGATGTCCGGCAGGACAGAGGGGGGCGCGAAGGAACTCAATCTGTCGTCCTTGCGCGGATATCTTGCGGTGCTGTCATTTGCGACAAGTAATGCACACTTCACTGCCGCTGTCTATTTTCCGCACAACGGTTGCGATCTTCCTCGCGTTGCCATCGCCGCCGCAAAGGCAGACAATGGAACCATCACCAAATCCAGGGAGAGAAACATGATCGAATACGGTCATTTCATCGGCGGCAAGCGTGTCGCCGGCACCAGCGGCCGCAAGCAGGATGTGATGCAGCCGATGGACGGCTCCGTGCGCGGCACGGTGGCGCTGGCCTCGCAGGCGGAATTGCGCGCCGCGGTCGAGAACGCCAAGGCGGCGCAGCCGAAATGGGCCGCCACCAACCCGCAGCGCCGCGTGCGCGTGCTGATGAAGTTCCTCGAGCTGGTCCAGCGCGACTATGACGAGCTGGCCGACATCCTGGCGCGCGAGCACGGCAAGACCATCGCCGACGCCAAGGGCGACATCCAGCGCGGCCTCGAAGTGGTCGAGGTCTGCATCGGCGCGCCGCACATGATGAAGGGCGAGTACACCGACGGCGCCGGCCCCGGCATCGACGTCTATTCGATGCGCCAGCCGCTCGGCGTCGTCGCCGGTATCACCCCGTTCAACTTCCCGGCCATGATCCCGTTGTGGAAGATCGCGCCGGCCATCGCCTGCGGCAACGCCTTCATCCTGAAGCCGTCCGAGCGCGACCCGGGCGTGCCGCTGCGTATCGCCGAACTCTTCATCGAGGCCGGCCTGCCCGAGGGCGTCCTCAACGTCGTCAACGGCGACAAGGAAGTGGTCGACGCCATCCTCGACGATCCAGACATCAAGGCCATCGGCTTCGTCGGCTCGACACCGATCGCCCACTATATCTATTCGCGCGGCACCGCATCGGGCAAACGCGTGCAGTGCTTCGGCGGCGCCAAGAACCACATGATCATCATGCCCGACGCCGACATGGACCAGACGGTCGACGCGCTCATCGGCGCCGGCTATGGCTCGGCCGGCGAGCGCTGCATGGCGATCTCGGTGGCGGTCCCGGTTGGCAACGACACCGCCAACCGGCTCATGGAAAAGCTGGTGCCGCGCGTCGAAAGCCTGAAGGTCGGCCCCTCGACGGATTCTTCCGCCGATTTCGGCCCGCTGGTGACGGCCCAGGCGCTGGAGCGCGTGAAGGGTTACGTCGATATCGGCGTCAAGGAAGGCGCCAACCTCGTCGTCGACGGCCGCGGCTTCAAGATGCAGGGCTATGAGAACGGCTACTATATGGGCGGCTGCCTGTTCGACAACGTCACCGCCGACATGCGCATCTACAAGGAAGAAATTTTCGGGCCGGTGCTCTCGGTGGTGCGCGCGCCGCGCTACGAGGATGCCATCAAGCTCGCCAACGACCACGAGATGGGCAACGGCGTTGCCATCTTCACCCGCGATGGCGACGCGGCGCGTGACTTCGCCAGCCGCGTTCAGGTCGGCATGGTCGGCGTCAATGTGCCTATCCCGGTTCCGATCGCCTATTACACGTTCGGCGGCTGGAAGGCGTCTTCCTTCGGCGACCTCAACCAGCACGGCCCGGACGCGTTCCGCTTCTACACCAAGACCAAGACGGTCACCTCGCGCTGGCCGTCCGGCATCAAGGACGGCGCCGAGTTCGTCATCCCGACGATGAACTAGCCGGACGGTTTCCTGCTTGCGCGTCCTCGCCTTCGGCTGCGGGCGCGCTGGCGGGCATCAAGGACGGCGCGGAGTTCGTCATTCCAACGATGAACTGAGCGGACGGTTTCCTGATTGCGCGTCCTCGCCTTCGGCTGCGGCGCGCGGCAGGCATCAAGGACGGCGCGGAGTTCGTCATTCCGACGATGAACTAGCCGAACGGTCTTCTAAGAGACTTCAATGAAGCGCGGCGCCAACCGCGCTTTCTTTTTATGCTGCGTCGACCCTCTCGCTTCTCGGTTCCATGTCCAATCCAGGGCATTATTCCAAGAACGGCACGTCGAGAGCGTATCCGCGCCTTCCAAAATTCCATCGCCGTGTGATGGAACCAACAGACCGGTATCCGCCTTAGGCTGTATTCCTGCCATGCGTGCAGGCAACCGAACAGCGCCGGTGGCAGCCGGGGTTCTCGTCTGGCGCGAGGAGGTGTCAGATGACACGATTTGTTGTGGCGGCAATGTTGGCGACGGCGGCGATCACCCTTGGAGCCGCCCCGGCAAGCGCGGCGGCGCAATGCGCGGCCCGCGCCGACATCATCAAGGCGCTGGGCGACAAGTTCCACGAAACCGAGGCCGGGCGCGGCCTGATCAATCCGAACGTCGTGCTGGAGATCTTCGTTTCCGATCAGGGCAGCTGGACGGTTCTTGCCTCCGACACCAAGGGGCAAAGTTGCGTTCTCTCGGTCGGCGAGGGCTGGGACAGCCCGACGATCAGGGCGGCGATGCCGGGCGCCTGAACGAAGGCTGTGCCGCAGCGAGCCTGGCGGCGGGATGCCGCTCAGACCGTCGGTATCGTACCGCCGTCAATGACATATTCGGCGCCGTGGATCGCCGATGCGCGATCCGAAACCAGGAAGGCGACCAGCCCGGCGATCTCCCGCGGCCATGCCGGCCGGCCGATCGGGATGCCGCCCAGTAATTGCCTGAGACTATGCCCGCTACCCGCCATGCGTCGCCATTGGCCGTCGCGTCGGCGACTTCGACCGTCACGCGGTATTTGCTCGTGGTCGTTTCCATCCAGGTCCGGATAGCGGCCGGTCCGCGATGTACCTCGCCTTCGTCCCGGACAGTGGCATCCATCGAGAACGGGAGAAGCATGCCGTCGATATCGTGACGGTTCTTGGCGGCAAAATAGATCGTCAGCGGCCTGGGAAGTTCTATCGCCATGGCTTGTCTCCGTGTGTGTTGCCGGCGCCGTTCGAGGCGCGTGGCGCTTGCTCGGCCGTTAAGATGAGGTATGCTGTGGAAATGACAAGAACCGACAAAAAAGTAAGGTACTTACCTGAAAGTGAGCCCGAGCTTCTGACGCCTTCGTCCGCGGCGATCGGCGTCGAGAACGTGCTGCGCATTCTCGAAGGCCGGTGGAAGCTGGTGATCCTGTTTCACCTGTTCGGCGGCAAGGTGCTGCGCTTCTCCGATCTCGAGCGGGCCATTCCCGCGATCTCGCAAAAGATGCTGATCCAGCAACTCAGGCAGATGGAAGCCGACGGCATCGTGCGCCGCATCGTCCATCACCAGGTGCCGCCGAAGGTCGAATACTGTCTGACCGACTGGGGTCAGGCGCTGTGCCCGGCTCTCGATGCCCTGTTGAAGTGGGCGGCTCGGAAGGAGCCTGCCGAAGGCTGATCGATCGCCTCACCGCGACTTGGCCGCGGCGACATGCGCCGCGAAGGGGTTGTCGGCGGCGATGGCCAGCGCTTCATAGAGCGCCTTGTTTACGAGGCGCAGCTTCACCATATCGAATCCAGGGAGTGATGATCTCCCGACGACAGACCGGAAACCAGAAGGAGCGACGTGATGAAGACGTCTGATCCGGCCTGGAGCCTTCCGGCACACTGAGGCGGCCGAATGTGCCTCCCTTGCCGGAATGCGAAGGCGAAGGAGGTGCCCCATGGCACGCGATTTTTCGTTTCAATGGATCATGCTTGCAGCCGTTGGCGCCCTGATGGCGATATCGGCAGTTCCGGCGCGGGCGCAAATCATCTGCGGCGGCCACAACTATCTGGTCGCGAGGCTGGCGGAGGCGTTCGAGGAGAAGCGGCTGGGCTATGGCGTGGCAGGCCAAGTCGCCATTTTCGAGGTGTTCGTCTCGGCAAGCGGAACCTGGACCATCCTGATGACCGACGTCAAAGGCCAGAGCTGCATCCTGGCCGCCGGCGAGGGATGGGAGGATACGCTGGCGACCGCGGTCGGGCAGCCGGGCGGCTGAGGACGCCTTGAGCAGGTGCTGTCCTGCTCAACGCGTCGCGGCGACCTCGGCGTGGCCGCGCAGCAGCGCCATCAGTTTCTTGGCGTCCTTGGCGGCGCCTTCCTCGTCGCCGTCGAGGATCGAGCGGATCAGCGCGACGTGGTGCTCGGCTGATTCGGCAAGACCGGTGTCGGCCTTGTAGCGGAACCAGAAGCGGCGGCTGTGACTCTGCAGGGGGGCGGCCACTCGCGCCGCGAAGGGATTGTCGGCGGCGATGGCCAGCGCTTCGTCGAGCGCCTTGTCGGCCTGGATGAAGGCAAGCACGTTGCCCGAGATCACTGCCTTCTGCATCGCGAGCGCCGCCTCGTGAAACAGGTCGGCGGCCTCGCGGGTGACGAAGCGGGCGGCCGAGCGCGCGAGCACGACCTCGATGCCGCGCCTGGCATCGAGCACCCGCAGCCAGTCGCCGGCGTGAAGCGGCGCGACTGCGATGCCGGCGCGGGGTCTTATGTCGAGAAGCCCTTCCCAGGCCAGCCGCTGGATCGCCTCGCGCACCGGCGTGCGTCCGAGACCCAGGCGATCGATCAGCGCGCCTTCGGTCACGAAGCTCGACGGCGCCAGCTCGAGCGTGACGATCATGTGCTCCAGCGCGCGATAGGCCTTGGTCGCCGCCGGCTCGAAGGGGGCGTTCGCATCAGCGGATATCAGTGGGGAAATCAATAGCAGGCTCCTGATATATTTTTCATATATCATAACGGATTCAGCGTTGACACGCCAATTCTTAATAGATATACGACTGATATATCAGAGGAGATGCAAACCATGTGGACCGGAGTTTTCCCAGCCGTCACGACCAAATTCACCGCCGACGACCGGCTCGACCATGCCGAGATGGAGCGCTGCTACTCCCTGCAGATGGAGGCCGGCTGCGACGGCATCATCGTCTGCGGTTCGCTGGGGGAAGGGCCGATGCTGTCGCCTGACGAGAAGATCGAAGTGCTGAAGACGGCGCAGAAGGTCGCCGGCAAGAAGCCGGTGCTCTTGACCGTCAACGAGCCGGGCACCCGCGAGGCGGCGAGCATCGCGAAGCGCGCCGCCAGGGAAGGCGCCGACGGCCTTATGGTGGTGCCGAGCCCGATCTACCACACCAATCCGGAAGAGACCGTCGCCGCCCTTCGTGCCGTGGCGGAAGCCGGCGACCTGCCAGTGATGATCTATTCCAACCGGCTCGCCTATCGCGTCGACGTCACCGTCGACCTGATGGAGGAGCTGGCGACCGACAAGCGCTTCGTAGCCATCAAGGAATCGTCCGACGACATCCGCCGATCGACCGAGATCATCAATCGCTTCGGCGACCGCTACGACCTCTTCACCGGCGTCGACAATCTCGCCTTCGAGGCGCTCTCGGTTGGCGCCATCGGCTGGGTCGCCGGCCTGGTCACCGCCTTCCCGCGCGAGACCGTCGCGATCTACCAGCTGATACGGCAGGGCCGCCGCGAGGAGGCGCTGGCGATCTACCGCTGGTTCCGGCCCCTGCTCGACCTCGATGTCTCGAGCTATCTGGTCCAAAACATCAAGCTTGCCGAAGTGCTGGCGATCGGTACGAATGACCGCGTGCGCATGCCGCGCCAGCCGCTGTCGGGCGAACGCCGCAAGGCGGTCGAGACGATCGTCCGGGACGCGCTGGCGGTGCGGCCGACGCTGCCGTCGCTCCAGACGTCTCCTCGGTCGACGGACAGGCTGGTGGCGGCCGAATAAGGGACAGCCTTTCACGTGCAGCAAAATTCCGAAGAGGGGGGCGGCCCGTCATCCGCCCTTCGGGCATCTTCCTCCCGTTCACGGGGAGAAGCGGAAGACATCGCCATTATCGGCGGCGGCATCATCGGCATCTGCGCCGCGACCCTGCTCGCGGAAGCGGGGCGCAGCGTCATCGTCTTCGACCGGACCGGCGTGTGCGAGGAGACGAGTTCCGGCAATGCCGCCGCCTTCGCCTTCTCCGACGTGCTGCCGCTGGCGCATAAGGGGATGATCCGGCAATTGCCGAAATGGCTCGCCGATCCGCTCGGGCCGTTGGCCATTCCGCCGGCCTATCTGCCGAAACTCCTGCCCTGGCTGATCCGCTTCTGGCGGGCCGGCGCGGCGAAGCATTACGAGACGAGCCTGGCCACGCAGGCCGGCATGATGAAGCTTGCCGAGGCCGAGTGGATGGGCCTGCTCGACCGCTCCGGCACGCGGCCGATGCTGCGCGAGGATGGCTCGCTGGAATTCTATGAGAGCGAGGCGGAGTTCCGCGCCTCTCTGCCTGGCTGGGCCGAGCGGCAGCGTTTCGGCATCGGTTTCCGTCATGTCGAGGGCGAAGAGATGGCGGCGCTGCAGCCTGGTCTTTCGCCGCGCTTCGTCAAGGGCACCTTCGTGCCGGGCTGGAAGACGGTCGCCGATCCGAAGCTGCTCGGCAAGGCGGTCTGGACCTATGCGGAGAGGCTTGGCGCCCGTTTCGAGCATGCGCGGGTCGAACGCGTGGAGTCAGGCGCGAACGGCCCGACGATCGTGCTGGCCGATGGCACGAGGCGAACGGCAAGCAAGCTTGTGATCGCCGCCGGCGCCTGGTCGCATCTCCTGGCGAAAAGTCTCGGCGATCGGATCCCGCTCGAAACCGAGCGCGGCTACAACACGACGCTGCCGGCGTCGGCCTTCGACGTGAAGCGGCAGCTGATCTTTTCCGGGCACGGCTTCGTCATCACGCCGCTGCAAACGGGCCTGCGCGTCGGCGGCGCCGTCGAGCTCGGCGGGATCGACCGGCCGCCCAACTTCGCCCGTTCCAAGGCCATGCTGGAGAAAGCAAAACGTTTCCTGCCTGGGCTCGACCCGTCAGGCGGCCGCGAGTGGATGGGTTATCGCCCGTCGCTGCCGGACTCATTGCCGGTGATCGGCGCGGCGCGCGCGCCAAATGTCTATTATGCTTTCGGCCACGGCCATCTTGGCCTGACCCAATCGGCGGCCACCGGCCGCTTGATCCGCGATCTCATCCTCGGGCAGACTCCGCCGCTCGACCTCACCCCTTTCCGTGTGCAACGGTTCTGAGTCTCTTTGTTTTGACGCAATTCCGGACGGAAAACCGCTTCACACTTTTCCTGAAATTGCTCTAGGAGAGCAACCATGGCTAAGAAATCCTTCTTCTGCATCGACGGCCACACCTGCGGCAATCCGGTGCGTCTGGTCGCTGGCGGCGGGCCTTTGCTCCAGGGCTCGACAATGATGGAGCGGCGGGCGCACTTCCTCGCCGAATATGACTGGATCCGCACCGGGCTGATGTTCGAGCCGCGCGGCCATGACGTGATGTCGGGCTCGATCCTCTATCCGCCGACGCGCGATGATTGTGATATCGCCATCCTGTTCATCGAGACGTCGGGCTGCCTGCCGATGTGCGGCCACGGCACGATCGGCACGGTCACGATGGCAATCGAGCATGGGCTGGTGAAGCCGAAGACGCCGGGCGTGCTCAGGCTCGACACGCCGGCCGGCCTCGTCATCGCCGAATACAAGCAGGTCGGCGAATATGTCGAGGAAGTGCGCATCACCAACGTGCCCTCCTTCCTCTATGCCGAAGGCCTGACCGTCGAATGCCCGGTGCTCGGCGAGATCAGCGTCGATGTCGCCTATGGTGGCAATTTCTACGCCATCGTCGAGCCGCAGAAGAACTACCGGGACATGGCCGACTACACGGCGGGCGACCTCATCGCCTGGAGCCCGGTGGTGCGGCAGCGTCTCAACGAGAAATATTCCTTCGTGCATCCGGAGAATCCCGGCATCAACCGGCTGTCGCACATGCTATGGACGGGCAAGCCGAGGAACGCGGAGGCCGATGCGCGCAACGCCGTGTTCTATGGCGACAAGGCGATCGACCGCTCGCCCTGCGGCACCGGCACCTCGGCGCGGATGGCGCAGCTCCACGCCAAGGGCAAGCTCAAGGAAGGCGACAGTTTTGTCCACGAATCGATCATCGGCTCGCTGTTCAGGGGCAGGGTCGAAAAGGAGGTCAGCGTTGCCGGCAAGCCGGCGATCATCCCTTCGATCGGCGGCTGGGCACGGATGACGGGGTTGAACACCATCTTCATCGACGACCGCGATCCGTTCGCGCACGGCTTCATCGTGACGTGACCGTCAGCCGGAATATCCATCCGGCTTGCGGTCAGGCCTCGGCCTTGACCGAAACCTGATCGCGGAACCATTCGGCGAACCTGGCCTCGGCAGACGAGGGCTGCGCCGACATGGTCAGGAAATAACCCTTGTCGTCGTCGGTCGAAACATCGGAGAGGACGACGAGGTCGCCGCGCCTGAGCTCCTCGCGAAAAACCTCGACCGGGCACAATGCCACGCCGTGGCCGGCAATGACCGCCGTCGCCAGTATGTTGAAATCGGCAAAAACCGGGCCGCTCCCGACATCGCGCTCTTCGACCCCGGACTTGGAAAACCATTCCTGCCAGCCCTGGCGCGTCTCGTCATGCAACAGGTCCGCCGCCGCGATGGCCGCCGCTGTTTCCAGCCGCCCCTTGCGCGCAAGATAGTGCGGACTGCAGGCGGGTCGGCTTATGCGGGAAAACAGCTTGAGGCTCGTGACATGCGGCGAGGGATCGGCGCCCAGCGTGATCAGGATGTCGTTGTCGTCCTCGAGCCGATCCTCGGCCTTGGCGTAGGCTACACGGATCGCGATCTCGGGATGGCGCGCCGTGAAATCCGACAGGCGCGGCACCAGCCAGCGGCTGGCGATCGAGGGAATGCAACCCACCGACAGCGATGCCTGGGCGGCGCTTCTGCGAATGCGGCGACAGGTCGCGCCCAGCTCCGCCAGCGCCGCGCTCGCGGACGCCTGCAGGATCAGCCCGGCCTCCGTCAGGCGCACCTTGCGGGCGTCGCGATGAAACAATGCGACGCCAAGCCACTCCTCCAGCCGTCTGATCTGGTGACTGATGGCAGGGTGAGTGACATGCAGTTCCTCGCCGGCCGCGGAGAAACTGAGATGGCGAGCGGTCGCCTCGAAGGCCCGGATCGCATTCAGCGGCAGATAATCCATCTGTAAAATTCTCTAACAGAAAGTGCCAAAATCCATCATTTGAAGCACGATACAACCTGAGTCATTGATCTGGACTGACGGCGCAAAATCTAACCGGGCGAGACCAAAAAGTCGATGCCTGCCGCCGAATTCGAGGCGCGCCGCCGCTTCTCAAACCTGGTTTCATGGAAAGACGACGATGTTCACCAGACAATTGGCTGATGTAGAAAAAACTGACTTCTTTGTCGATTGGGGCAACGGCACCAGCCATCGGCTGCTGACAAGCCACGACGGCATGGGCTTCACCATATGTCACACGGTGGTGCGCGCCGGCAGCGAATCGCGACTGCAGTATCGGCGGCACCTGGAGGCCTGCTACTGCATCTCCGGCACCGGCGAGGTCGAGGACATGACCGGCACCGTCCATCGCGTCGAGCCGGGCACGGTCTATGTGCTTGATGCCCATGACGACCATTTCCTGCGCGCCGACAGCGCCGGCGACATGGTGCTGGTGAGCGTCTTCAATCCGCCGCTCAAAGGCACTGAAAAGCACAGTCTCAATGGCGAGGGAGGCTCTGCTTACTGAGACGTCGCTTCGAGCATTCTGTTGTGGCGCGGCGCCTTCGGCCGAAGGGCGCCGCACCGTCACATGCCCGTCACAGATGACGGAATCCTGACCTAGCGGAAGGTGCGGTGACGGGAAACCGGGTGCTTCGGTTGGCGCAAGGATTCTTCTCATCAACTTATTTTGACGCTGGTTTCTTCGACACGAGGCCCATCATAGGGTTGAATCGTCAAAGACATTGCGTTGTGCCAATGCTAGGGTCCGCGATAGTCCAGGGGTCGGGTGTGAAAAAACGGGCAATCGGACCGGGTGCTTCCAAACCACGCAGAGCGATTGAAAAATCACGTTGCAATCCGGGCTCGAAACTTTACGACTAGGGGAAATACGACAAGGAGTGCGATCCGAAAACGGGCGACATTCCAGGGGAGCCGCGTAAATATGCAGTACTTCGTCCAGCAGCTTATCAATGGGCTGACGCTGGGATCTATCTATGGGCTGATCGCGATCGGCTATACGATGGTCTACGGCATCATCGGCATGATCAATTTCGCCCATGGCGACATTTTCATGGTCGGCGCCTTCACCGCGCTCATCGTCTTCCTGATCCTCGGCGCGTTGTTCTATTCGGTGCCGGTCGTGGTGGCGCTTCTGATCATGATGATCGTGGCGATGCTTCTGACCAGCCTCTACAACTGGACGATCGAGAAGGTGGCCTACCGGCCGCTGCGCGGTTCGTTCCGGCTGGCGCCGCTGATCACCGCCATCGGCATGTCGATCGCGCTCTCCAACTTCGTGCAGGTCACGCAAGGTCCGCGCAACAAGCCGATCCCGCCGCTGGTCAGCCAGGTCTACACGATCGACGGCATCAGCATCTCGCTGAAGCAGATCATCATCGTAATCGTCACCATCGCGCTGCTCGCGGTCTTCTGGTACCTGGTCAACAGGACGGCGCTCGGTCGCGCCCAGCGCGCCTGCGAGCAGGATCGCAAGATGGCGGCGCTGCTCGGCATCGACGTCGATCGGACCATCTCCATCACCTTCATCATGGGCGCCGCCCTTGCCGCCGTCGCGGGCACGCTGTTCCTGATGTACTACGGCGTCGTGGTGTTCTCCGACGGCTTCGTGCCGGGCGTTAAGGCCTTCACCGCGGCCGTGCTCGGCGGCATCGGCTCGCTGCCCGGCGCGGTGCTCGGCGGGCTCTTGATCGGCTTCATCGAGAGCATGTGGTCGGCCTATTTCTCCATCGACTACAAGGACGTGGCCGCATTTTCGATCCTGGCGATCGTGCTCATCTTCCTGCCCTCCGGCATCCTCGGCCGGCCTGAAGTCGAAAAGGTCTGATCCTCATGGCCGTTACCGTGTCCTCGGAGCGCGACACCGTCGCCACTCCCATCCAGCGCGCTTTCCGCGAGGCGCTCTATGCCGGCGCCATCTCGCTCGGCCTGTTCGTGCTGTTCATCGGTCTCAGGACAGACCAGAACATCAGCAACGAACTGATCCTGGTGCAGCGCTGGGGCCTGCTCGCCATCGTGGTCATTGCCGTCACGCTCGGCCGCTTTGCCTATGTGGCGTATGCGCTTCCGGCAATGGAGCGGTCGAAAGCCGAAAGGGCCCAGGCGCCCGCCGTCGTCGCCGAACCTGGCTTCCTGAAGCGGAACTTCAACAGGATCGGCCTTGTCGTCCTACTGCTCTATCCGATCGCGATGGTGCTCCTGTTCGGCTTCCAGGGCTCGCTCAAATGGGTCGACAATTTCGGCATCCAAATCCTGATCTATGTGATGCTGGCCTGGGGCCTCAACATCGTCATCGGGTTGGCCGGCCTGCTCGATCTCGGCTACGTCGCCTTCTATGCCGTCGGCGCCTATGCCTACGCGTTGCTTGGCACGCATTTCGGCCTGTCGTTCTGGATCCTTTTGCCGGCCGCGGGCTGCATGGCGGCCTTCTGGGGCGTCATGCTCGGCTTCCCGGTGCTCAGATTGCGCGGCGACTATCTGGCGATCGTGACCCTTGCCTTCGGTGAGATCATCCGCCTGGTGCTCATCAACTGGCGTGAAGTCACCAATGGTTCGGCAGGCATCTCGGGCATTCCGAAAGTCTCGTTCTTCGGCCTGATGTCTTTCAACGTCTCCGACCCGAACTACATCGCCAAGGTTCTGCACATTGCCCAATCAGGGGCCTACTACAAGATCTTCCTCTACTATCTCGCCCTGGCGCTCTGCCTGCTCACCGCCTTCGTCACCATAAGGCTTCGTCGCCTGCCGGTGGGACGCGCCTGGGAAGCGTTGCGCGAAGACGAGATCGCCTGTCGCTCTCTCGGCATCAACACCACCACCACCAAGCTGACGGCGTTCGCCACCGGCGCCATGTTCGGCGGCTTTGCCGGCTCGTTCTTCGCAGCCCGCCAGGGTTTCGTCAGCCCTGAATCCTTCGTCTTCCTCGAATCGGCGATCATCCTTGCCATCGTCGTTCTCGGCGGCATGGGTTCGCTGGGCGGCATTGCCGTGGCGGCGCTGGTCATGATCGGCGGCACCGAGATCCTGCGCGAACTTGACTTCCTCAAGGCTGTGTTCGGACCCGACTTCACACCGGAACTCTACCGCATGCTGCTGTTCGGCATGGCCATGGTCATCGTCATGCTGTGGAAGCCGCGCGGCTTCGTCGGCAGTCGAGAACCGACGGCCTTCCTGAAAGAACGAAGAGCGGTCTCGGCGTCCTTCACCAAGGAGGGGCACGGCTGATGAACGCGCAAGCTTCTGCAAACGACTTCATCCTGCAGGTCGAGCATTTGTCGATGAAGTTCGGAGGCCTGGTCGCCATCGGCGACCTGTCCTTCCAGGCCAGGCGCGGCGAGATCACCGCGTTGATCGGACCGAACGGCGCCGGCAAGACAACCGTGTTCAACTGCATCACAGGCTTCTATAAGCCGTCGGAAGGCATGCTGACGCTGAACAGGCGTGACGGCTCGACCTACCTGCTCGAGCGCCTGCCCAACCACGAGATCCCGGCGCGCGCCAAGGTGGCGCGCACTTTCCAGAACATCCGCCTGTTCTCCGGCATGACGCTCTTGGAAAACCTTCTGGTGGCGCAGCACAACAAGCTGATGAAGGCTTCGGGCTATACCTTCCTTGGCCTGTTCGGCTTTCCGAGCTACCGCCAGGCGTCAGCCGAGTCGATCGACCTCGCCAGGCACTGGCTGGAAAAGGCCGACCTTATCGATCGCGCCGACGATCCGGCCGGCGATCTGCCCTACGGCGCGCAGCGGCGCCTGGAAATCGCGCGCGCCATGTGCACAGGGCCGGAGCTTTTGTGCCTGGACGAGCCGGCCGCCGGCCTCAACCCGAAGGAATCGGCGGCGCTGAACGACCTGCTGATGGACATCAAGAACAACACCGGCACGTCTATCCTGCTCATCGAGCACGACATGTCGGTGGTCATGCAGATTTCCGATCACGTCGTGGTGCTCGAATACGGCCGCAAGATTTCCGACGGCAATCCGCAATCGGTCCGTACCGATCCGCGCGTCATCGCCGCCTATCTCGGCGTCGACGACGAAGAGGTCGAGACGGTGCTGACCGAAGTCGGCGACGAGGACGTCATCGAGCAGCTCGATACCGGTCCCGACTCCGCGCATGGCCCAGGCAACTCCGCTTCGATGATGGCGGGACCGGTTTCCGACAGTGTCGAGCACGCGGACGAGGGCGAGCGGGTCACCGTGTCCAAGGTCGCGTCGAAAGCGGCGCAAGTCGACGCCCGCGCCGCTTCGATCGCCAGCAAGCCCCAATCGGCAGCCAAGCCGGCTGCGAAATCCGGCGCAGCGAAAACAGCGCCTAAAAAGCCGGCCGCCAAGGCTTCAGCCGCGAAAGCCGGCAGCGCTTCGAAGGGCAAGGAAACCGCGGCCAAGCCCACAGCGGGCAAGCCTGGAGGGCGCAAATAATGGCCGGCACAACGCTGCTCGACATCAAGGGGATCGAGACCTACTACGGCAACATCCGGGCGCTGAACGGCGTCGATGTCAGCGTCAACCAGGGTGAGATCGTGGCGCTGATCGGCGCCAACGGCGCCGGCAAGTCGACGCTGATGATGACCATCTTCGGGGCACCGCGCGCCCGCGCCGGCACCATCACCTTCGCCGGCACCGACATCACCAAGATGCCGACGCATGAAATCGCGCGGCTGCGCATCGCGCAATCCCCGGAAGGCAGACGCATCTTCCCGCGCATGACGGTGATGGAAAATCTGCAGATGGGCGCCAGCCTCGACAATCTCAAGCATTACGACGAGGACGTCGAGAAGGTGTTCACGCTGTTCCCGCGCCTGAAGGAGCGCATCGGCCAGCGCGGCGGCACGCTTTCAGGCGGCGAGCAGCAGATGCTGTCGATCGGTCGCGCGCTGATGGCGCGGCCGAAGCTCCTGCTGCTCGACGAGCCGTCGCTGGGTCTCGCGCCGTTGATCGTCAAGCAGATCTTCGACGCCATCCGCGAGCTCAACAAGACGCAGGGGCTGACCGTGTTCCTGGTCGAGCAGAATGCCTTCGGCGCCCTGAAGCTCGCCGACCGCGGCTATGTCATGGTCAACGGCAATGTGACCATGAGCGGCTCCGGCAAGGAACTGCTCGCCAATCCGGAAGTGCGCGCCGCCTATCTCGAAGGCGGTCATCACTAAGAGAGGTCTTCATCATGCAAGGTATTCTCTACGAAGAAGCCTCGATCTGGCAGTTCCTGTTCGTCACCTGCCTGCTCGGCGGCTGGGCGGCATGGATGACCGGCAAGGCGGCGGCGCAGACCTGGAGCAGCCACGTTCAGCTGTTCTTCTACATGCTCGGTCTCGGTATCGGCATCCGGTTCATCCATCACGCGCTGTTCGGCGGCACGATGTTCTCGCTGCATTACTATATCGTCGACACCATCGTGCTGATGGTACTGGGCTTCCTCGGCTATCAATACACGCGCACCAACCAGATGGTGACGCAGTATAACTGGCTCTATGAAAGAGCTTCCTTATTAAGCTGGAAGCCGAAGGTTTGACGTTTATGATTAACGCCTTTTCGGGGATGAATTGGCGTGACAAGTGCCTGAAAATCGGCATTCTATGCTTTCTGCGATAAGGGTGGGCATCGCATGAAAGCATCATCCACGCCCACTCCGTAAATGGGAGCGTTTCAATGAAAAAATCACTCTTGTCCGCCGTTGCGCTGACCGCGTTCATCGCGTTCAGCGGCAGCGCGTGGGCCGATATCCTGATCGGCGTCGCCGGTCCGATCACCGGCCCGAACGCGGCCTTCGGCGCACAGCTGCAGAAGGGCGCGGAACAGGCTGTCGCCGACATCAACGCGGCGGGCGGCGTCAATGGCCAGCAGCTCAAGATCGAGATCGGTGACGACGTCTCCGATCCCAAGCAAGGCATCTCGGTCGCCAACAAGTTCGTCGCCGACGGCGTCAAGTTCGTCGACGGCCACTTCAACTCGGGCGTGACCATTCCGGCATCGGAAGTCTATGCCGAAAACGGCATCCTCGTCATGACGCCGTCGGCAACCAATCCTAAGCTTACCGAGCGCGGCCTGTGGAACACCTTCCGCACCTGCGGTCGCGACGACCAGCAGGGCAAGGTGGCCGGCGACTACATCGCCAAGAACTTCAAGGACGCCAAGATCGCCATCGTCCACGACAAGACGCCTTACGGGCAGGGCCTTGCCGACGAGACCAAGAAGAACCTCAACGCCAACGGCATCAAGGAAGTGATGTATGAAGGCATCAATGTCGGCGACAAGGACTTCTCGGCCCTCATCGCCAAGATGAAGGAAAACAACGTCAACCTGATCTACTGGGGTGGCCTGCACACCGAAGCCGGCCTGATCATCCGTCAGACGGCCGACCAGGGCCTGAAGGCGCCGATGTTCTCGGGCGATGGCATCGTCTCCAACGAACTGGCCTCGATCGCGGGTGACGCGGTTGCCGGCACGCTCAACACCTTCGCTCCGGATCCGCGCAAGAACCCGGACGCCAAGGAAGTCGTGGAGAAGTTCCGCGCCGCCGGCTTCGAGCCGGAAGCCTACACGCTCTACTCCTATGCCGCCGTGCAGATCATCACCCAGGCCATCGCCAAGGTCGGTTCGGCCGACGATGCGCAGAAGGTTGCCGAAGTGATCAAGTCCGGCGGTCCGTGGAAGACGGTTATCGGCGAGATCGGCTACGACGCCAAGGGCGACATCACCCGTCCCGACTACGTCATCTACGAATGGAAGAAGGGTGACGACGGCAAGTACAGCTACTTCGAGAAATAAGCCGGCAAATAGAAGCCGACTTGCAACGGATGCCCGGCGCTTGCGCCGGGCATTTTCGTTTGCGCGGTCGCAGCCGGCCGGAAGCTCCGCCCGGCGGCACGGAACGCGCTCAGGCCGCCCGCGGCAGACAGGTGGAGGAGCAACAACGGCGCGCCTGCCGCAAACAAGCGAGTTAAACCGTTTTAGGTGTCGCGCAAATTTGTTTGCGCTGCAGCATTTTCACGTTAATCATGCGCCGTTCACCTCCTTTACGCTGCTGGAGCCCAGTCCTTGGCCATCACGAAGATCCTCGTCGCCAACCGGTCCGAAATCGCCATCCGCGTGTTCCGCGCGGCCAATGAGCTCGGTCTCAAAACCGTGGCGATCTGGGCGGAGGAGGACAAATATTCGCTGCACCGCTTCAAGGCCGATGAAAGCTACCAGGTCGGGCGCGGCCCGCATCTCGCCAAGGACATGGGCCCGATCGAGAGCTACCTGTCGATAGAGGAGGTGATCCGGGTCGCCAGGCTGTCCGGCGCCGACGCCATCCATCCCGGTTACGGCCTGCTGTCGGAAAGCCCGGAATTCGCCGAGGCCTGTGCGGAGGCCGGCATCACCTTCATCGGCCCGAAGCCGGAAACGATGCGCCGGCTGGGCAACAAGGTCGCGGCGCGCAACCTCGCGATCGAGGTCGGCGTGCCGGTCGTGCCGGCAACCGATCCGCTGCCCGACGACATGGACGAGGTCAAGAAGCTCGCCGCGCAGATCGGCTATCCGGTGATGCTGAAGGCCTCATGGGGCGGTGGCGGCCGTGGCATGCGGGCCATCCGTGCCGAGGCAGACCTCGCGCGCGAGGTGATGGAAGGCAAGCGCGAGGCCAAGGCCGCCTTCGGCAAGGACGAGGTCTATCTCGAAAAGCTGATCGAACGCGCCCGCCATGTCGAGGTGCAGGTGCTGGGCGACACCCACGGCAATGCGGTGCATCTGTTCGAGCGCGACTGCTCGATCCAGCGCCGCAACCAGAAGGTCGTTGAGCGCGCGCCGGCGCCTTACTTGAGCGAAGAGCTGCGCCAGGAGCTTTGCGGCTATGCGCTCAAGATCGCGCGCGAAACGAGCTATATCGGCGCCGGCACGGTCGAGTTCCTGCAGGACGCCGACACCGGCAAGTTCTACTTCATCGAAGTCAATCCGCGCATCCAGGTCGAGCACACCGTCACCGAGCAGGTGACCGGCATCGACATCGTCAAGGCGCAGATCCATATCCTGGACGGCTTCGCCATCGGCACGAAGCAATCAGGCGTGCCGGCGCAGAAGGACATCAGGCTCAACGGCCACGCGCTGCAGTGCCGCATCACCACCGAGGATCCGGAGCACAATTTCATCCCGGACTATGGCCGCATCACCGCCTATCGCGAGGCGGCCGGCTTCGGCATCCGGCTCGACGGCGGCACCGCCTATTCGGGCGCGGTCATCACCCGGTTCTACGATCCGCTGCTCGAAAAGGTGACGGCCTGGGCGCCGACGCCCGGCGAGGCGATCTCGCGCATGAACCGGGCGCTGCGCGAGTTCCGCATCCGGGGTGTGGCCACCAACCTCACCTTCCTCGAAGCGATCATCAACCACCCGCGCTTCGCCGACAATTCCTACACGACCAAGTTCATCGACACGACGCCGGAACTGTTCGAGCAGGTGAAGCGGCAGGACCGCGCCACCAAGCTGCTCACCTATCTGGCCGATGTCAGCGTCAACGGCCACCCCGAGACGCGCGGCCGGCCGGCGCCGAAGGCGAATGCGGCCGCACCCGTGGTGCCCTATCTCAACGGCCATATCCCGGACGGCAGCAAGCAGAGGCTCGATGCGCTCGGCCCGGAGAAATTCGCCGCCTGGATGCGGGCGCAGCGCCAGGTGCTGGTCACCGACACGACGATGCGCGACGGCCACCAGTCGCTGCTCGCCACGCGCATGCGCACCTATGACATCGTCGGCATCGCCGGCACCTATGCGCGCGCCCTGCCGCAACTGTTGTCGCTGGAATGCTGGGGCGGCGCGACGTTCGACGTCGCCATGCGCTTCCTCACCGAGGACCCTTGGGAGCGGCTGGGCAAAGTGCGCGAGGCCGCGCCCAACCTTCTGCTGCAGATGCTTTTGCGCGGCGCCAACGGCGTCGGCTACACCAACTATCCCGACAATGTCGTGCAGCATTTCGTCAAACAGGCGGCAAGCGGCGGCGTCGACCTGTTCCGCGTCTTCGACTGCCTGAACTGGGTCGAGAACATGCGCGTCGCCATGGACGCGGTCGGCGCCGAGGGCAAGCTGGTCGAAGCGGCGATATGCTACACCGGGGACATCCTCGATCCGGCCCGCGCCAAATACGACCTCAAATATTATGTCGGGCTGGCCAAGGAGCTGGAAGCGGCCGGCGCCCACATCATCGCCGTCAAGGACATGGCCGGGTTGCTCAAGCCGGCCGCGGCGCGCGTTCTGTTCAAGGCGCTGCGCGAGGCGACCGACCTGCCGATCCATTTCCACACGCATGACACGTCGGGCCTCTCGGCGGCGACGGTGCTGGCGGCGGTGGAGAGCGGCGCCGACGCCATCGACGCGGCGATGGATTCCTTTTCCGGCAACACCTCGCAGCCCTGCCTCGGCTCGATCGTCGAGGCGCTGAAGGGCACCGACCGCGATCCCGGTCTCGACCCGCAATGGATCCGTCACATCTCCTTCTACTGGGAGGCGGTGCGCAACCAGTACGCGGCTTTCGAGAGCGATCTCAAGGGGCCCGCCTCGGAAGTCTATCTGCACGAGATGCCGGGCGGCCAGTTCACCAACCTCAAGGAACAGGCGCGCTCGCTCGGGCTGGAGACACGCTGGCATGAGGTGGCGCAGGCCTATCACGACGTCAACCTGATGTTCGGCGACATCGTCAAGGTGACGCCGTCATCCAAGGTGGTCGGCGACATGGCGCTGATGATGGTCAGCCAGGACCTCACCGTCGCCGATGTCGAGAACCCGGCCAAGGACATCGCCTTCCCGGATTCGGTCGTGTCGATGCTGCGCGGCGATCTTGGCCAGTCGCCCGGCGGCTGGCCAGCGGCGCTGCAGAAGAAGGCGTTGAAGGGCGACAAGCCGATCACGGTCAGGCCCGGCTCGCTGCTGAAGCCCGCCGACCTCAAGGCCAGCCGCAAGGACATCGAGACGAAGCTCGAGCGCAAGCTCTCGGAGTATGAGTTCGCTTCCTGGCTGATGTATCCGAAGGTGTTCACCGATTTCGCTGCCGCGCAGGAGACCTACGGGCCGGTGAGCGTCCTGCCGACACCGACCTATTTCTACGGCATGAAGTCGGAAGACGAGATCTTCCTCGACATCGAGAAGGGCAAGACGCTGGTGGTCCGCTGCCAGGCGTTCGGCGATGTCGACGACAAGGGCATGGTCACGGTCTTCTTCGAGCTCAACGGCCAGCCGCGCCGCATAAAGGTGCCTGACCGCGCGCATGGCGCTTCCGCCGCCAAGGCGCGCCGCAAGGCCGAGCCCGGCAATGAGAGCCATGTCGGCGCGCCGATGCCGGGCGTGGTCTCGGCGCTTGCCGTGGCGCCTGGACAGGCGGTCAAGGCGGGCGACGTGCTCTTGTCGATCGAGGCGATGAAGATGGAAACCGCGCTGCACGCCGAACGCGACGGCGAGATCGCCGAAGTGCTGGTCAAGGCCGGCGACCAGATCGATGCGAAGGATCTGCTCATAGCCTTTAAGTGACGGTCGGAGCGCGATCCCTTATGGGCGGCTGACAGCAGCCGTCCACAGGCACTCGACAAGTGTCTTGACCCGCAGCGTCCGCTCGGGCATCGAACCCGCTCCAATTTGCCGTGGCGGGAATCGCCCTGGCTTCAGAAGACGCGGAGAGAAAATGGCCGACGAAATCACCGAGACCAGCCAGACTGTAGCCGCCGGCCAGCTGCGCACCATCATCGAGCGCATCGAGCGACTCGAGGAAGAGAAGAAGACGATCTCCGACGACATCAAGGATGTCTATGCCGAGGCCAAGGGCACCGGCTTCGACACCAAGGCGATCCGCACCATCGTGCGGCTGCGCAAGAAGGACCAGGCGGAGCGCCAGGAGGAGGAGTCCATCCTCGACCTCTACAAGGCCGCTCTCGGCATGGTGTAAGCGCTCATGGCCGGCAGCCGGTCATGACTGAATTCGACTTCGGCGGCCGCCGCGCCTCGGAGTTCCGCCATCGCGGCTTCTGGGCCCTGTTCGCCGAGCGGCATCCGCAAGAAAAAGCCACGCTGGCGCGGCGCGGACCTTGGTTCTGGCAGCGCGGGCTGCCGGATTTCGCCCTGGTGCTTTCGATGTATGTCGCGCCGGCGCAAAACCATGTCGGCGTCTTCTTCGGGCGCAATGAGAAGTTCGGGGCAACGGACTCATGGTCGCGGCTGAAGCCGTTCCAGCCGGCGATCGAGGCGAAGCTGAAGCTCAAGCCCGAGCAGAGCTCGCAAGGTCTCGGCATCAACTCGCTATGGCATGTGAACTGCTATGCCGAGGACAACTGGCCGGCCATGACCGACTGGCTGGTGACAGAGTGCTCGCGCTTCGAAGAAGCCGTGACCGAAGTCCTGGGGCGGAGATAGGTCGCGGGCGATGACGGATTTTTTCTATACGCGCTGGAGGGGTGAAGCGCCGCTCGACCGGCTGTTCTGGCGCGACATGCTGCTCGTCGCGACGATCCTGAGCATCGCCTCTTCGGCGCTGGCGCTGATCCTGCTTGGATTGAAGCTGCCGCTCTGGCTGGTGCTGGCGGTGCATTTCCTCCCCGTTCC
Organism: Mesorhizobium sp. M2A.F.Ca.ET.046.03.2.1; assembly: GCF_003952425.1. Classification (NCBI taxonomy): domain Bacteria; kingdom Pseudomonadati; phylum Pseudomonadota; class Alphaproteobacteria; order Hyphomicrobiales; family Phyllobacteriaceae; genus Mesorhizobium; species Mesorhizobium sp. M2A.F.Ca.ET.046.03.2.1. The sequence continues at coordinate 3,863,926 of NZ_CP034449.1, forward strand.
CTACAACATCTTCCTGACGGTCGCCATCTGGCGAACGGCGGAGAAGAGCGGCGGCCTGAAGGCGCAACTGATGATGCTCGGCTCGGCGCTCTGGCTGATCGCGACGGCGGTCGCCTGAGCCGCATCACATCTTTCCTGGAATTGCTCGATACGAAAAGGGCGGCCGAAGCCGCCCTTTGCGAAGTCATTTTAGAGCGATCAAGCCGATGGCTCGAAGCGCAGCGCCACACCGTTGATGCAATAGCGCAGGCCGGTCGGCGGCGGGCCGTCCTCGAAGACATGGCCGAGATGGCTGCCGCAGCGCGAGCAGTGGCATTCGGTGCGGACCATGCCGTAGCTGCGGTCGACGGTGGTCTCGATCGAGCCCGGGACCGGATCGTTGAAGCTCGGCCAGCCGGTGCCGCTCTCGAACTTCAGCTTGGATTCGAACAGCGGCTGGTCACAGCCGACGCAAAAGAAAGTGCCGGCGCGCTTCTCATAGAGCAGCGCGCAGCTGCCCGGGCGCTCGGTGCCGTGATTGCGCATGACGGCATACTGCTCCGGCGTCAGCCGGGCGCGCCACTCGGCATCGGTGCGGGTGACGGGATAGGCGTGGGTGTCCATGAAATCTCCTCGGCCTTGGCGGCTCGTTGTTACTTGCAACGGGTATTCGTCGGAACATAGGCGTTTGTTACACGTGCCGCCAGCGAAAGCGGGCTAATCCCTGATACAGGGATTTTGAAAGATTGCCGTTTGTCTTGGCGCAAGACTTTCTGCTCAGGCCCGTGAAATCGGCGCAAGCGCCGGGGATTGGTCGAGGCCGCCCCAACTTCGTCATTCTATGGCGGAGCAAGGAGCGAAGCGACGCGGCGCAGACCATAGAATCCATTCCGTGACTTGGAAGCGCCGCCACGGTGCAGAATTCTGCTCCGTTGCAGGCCTCGGCGAAGGTAACGGCATGGATTCCAGGGTCTGCGCGCGTCGCTTCGCTCCTTGCTCCGCCCTGGAATGACGATCGCGATGGGCGTTTCGGCCAATCTCCAAAGCATGCCGCCTGCCAATGCGAACGGAGCCGACCGGTCAACATCCCTGTGCCGGGGAACTAATGCTTGCGCGACAACTGCCTGGTCGCGGCTTCCAGCCCGGCCAGTGTCAGCGGGAACATGCGGCCGCCGAAGATCTCGCTGATCATGGCGATCGAGTGCGTGTAGCGCCAGTTCTTCTCGGCTTCCGGGTTCAGCCAGATCGCGTTCGGCCATTGCTGCAACAGGCGCGCCAGCCACACGCTGCCGGCCTCTGGATTCCAGTGCTCGACCGAGCCGCCCGGATGGGCGATCTCGTAGGGGCTCATCGAGGCGTCGCCGACGACGATCACCTTATAGTCCGGCCCGTATTTGTGGATGAGGTCGAAGGTCGGGATCGTCTCGGCCAGCCGCCGCCGGTGTCCTTCCAGACGCGCTCGTAGAGGCAGTTGTGGAAGTAGAAATATTCGAGCTGGCGGAACTCGGCACGGGCGGCCGAGAACAGCTCCTCGACACCGCGGATGTGGTCGTCCATCGAGCCGCCGACATCGAAGAACATCAAAAGCTTCACGGCATTGCGCCGCTCGGGCCGTGTCTTGACGTCGAGATAACCGTGCTCGGCGGTGGCATGGATGGTGCCGGGCAGGTCGAACTCCTCCTCGGCGCCCTCGCGCACCCAGCGGCGCAGCCGCTTCAGCGCCACCTTGATGTTGCGGGTGCCGAGCTCGACGGTGTCGTCGAAATTCTGGAATTCACGCTTGTCCCAGACTTTCACCGCGCGGCGATGCCGGCTTTCATGCTGGCCGATGCGCACCCCTTCCGGATTGTAGCCATAGGCGCCGAAGGGCGAGGTGCCGCCGGTGCCGATCCATTTCGAGCCGCCCTGGTGCCGGCCTTTTTGCTCCTCGAGCCGCTGCTTCAAGGTTTCCATCAGCTTATCGAAGCCGCCCAAAGCCTCGACCAGTTTTTTCTCCTCCTCGGTCAGGTGCTTTTCGGCCAGCCGGCGCAGCCATTCCTCGGGGATGTTGGCGACATCGACGGCGTCGGATCCGCCAAGCGCCTCGACGCCCTTGAAGACATGCGCGAAGACCTGGTCGAAACGGTCGATATGGCGCTCGTCCTTCACCAGGGCCGCGCGGGCGAGGTAATAAAAAGCCTCGACGTCATAATCGACCAGCCCGGCTTCCAGCCCTTCCAGCAGCGACAGATATTCCCTGAGCGAAACGGGAACCCGCGCTGCCTTCAGTTCGAGGAAGAAGGGGATGAACATGGTTGGGCTGCTATCTGTGCCCCTCGATCTTCTCGCGTGCCGCGCTTGCAATGAACGCGGAGCGGGTAAGGCCGCGCCGGCCGGCTTCTTCGTCTATTGCTGCCAACAGACCAGCATCGAGGGACAGATTGGCTCGGACAGGTCTTCCTGAATCGATCAGCACGGGGATCATCACCGCGGATTCGCCGGCGGTGCTATCGATCTCGCCTGACCGCAGCAATTGCGTCATCGTGCGAGGGGCAGGCATCGGCAGCTGCTTTGCTATCCGGGCCTCAGCCCATTCACGCATGGCCGACGTCGCGTCGGCGATTGCTTCCTCGGGATTTGCCCCGCCGCCGTGGCAACCGGGAAGATCGGGCACCCGCACGCCCCAGACATCGTCGGCTCCGTCGAGTACTCCGACATAGTGCGTCATGTGGATCGTCCTCAAATCCATCCGGCAAGTCGAGCGATCGAACGCGCCACACCCGGAGACTGTTCGCGATGACGGGGCACGATGATCATAGCGTCCGGCCTTTCCGGATGCTCATACTTTTCATGCTTGCCGCCACCGACATTCAACCAACCTTCGTGCAGAAGTCTCGCAACAATCTTGCGCGTATTGGTCTCTATCAGCGGCATCGCGCTCCCTGTAATATGCGCAATATATTGCGCAATTTCTATCATTTCAACCACTAACCATGATTACAGCAGATCGTATTCAATAAAACCCGTGCGGCGCGCGACATGATCATAGAGCCGGCGCGCGGTGGCGTTGGTCTCGTGCGTCATCCAGTAGACGTTCTTCACGCCGATCTTGCCGGCCTCGTTCTGCACCGCTTTGATCAGCGCGGCGCCTACGCCTTTGCCGCGCACCTCCGGGTCGGCGAACAGGTCCTGCAAATAGCAGTTGTTGACCAGCGACCAGCAGGAGCGGTGGTACAGATAGTGGGTGAGGCCGACGGCCTTGCCATTGAGCGTGGCTATGAAACCCTTGGGCTCGAACTCGCCTGCCGTGAACAGCCGCTTCCAGGTGAGATCATAGACCTCTTCCGGCAGCTTGGTTTCATAGAAGGTGAGATAGGCCGTCCACAGCCGGCGCCAGTCGGCGTGATCGGACTGGGTGAGCGGGCGGATGGTGATCTCGGACATTTCTTCCTCCAACATTTGGCCCGAAGCTGCGGCAGCAGCTGTTCCCCGGCAACGGTCCACAGAATGGGAAAGCGCTATTGCTGGCGGCTTATTGCTGCCGTCTGGCCATGAACGCGAGCCGCTCGAACAAATGCACGTCCTGCTCGTTCTTCAACAGCGCGCCGTGCAGTTTCGGCAGCATGTTCTTCGGGTCGGCGCGCAGGTCTTCTGGCGCGATGTCGTCGGCGACCAGCAGGCGGATCCAGTCGAGCGCCTCGGAGGTCGACGGCTTCTTCTTCAGGCCCGGCACCTCGCGGATCTCGTAGAACTGAGTGAGGGCCGCCCGCACCAGGTTCTGCTTTATGCCGGGGTGATGCACCTCGACGATGCGGTGCAGCGTGTCGATGTCGGGGAAGCGGATATAGTGGAAGAAGCAGCGACGCAGGAAGGCGTCGGGCAGTTCCTTCTCATTGTTCGAGGTGATGATGACGATCGGCCGGAACTCGGCGCGGATCGTCTCGCCGGTCTCGTAGACGAAGAACTCCATCCGGTCGAGCTCTTGCAGGAGGTCGTTGGGGAATTCGATGTCGGCCTTGTCGATCTCGTCGATCAAAAGCACGACCTTCTTTTGCGCCGCGAAGGCGTCCCACAGCTTGCCGCGCTTGATGTAGTTGGCGATGTCGTTGAAGCGCTCGTCGCCAAGCTGGCTGTCGCGCAACCGCGACACGGCGTCATATTCGTAGAGCCCTTGCTGCGCCTTGGTGGTCGATTTGACGTTCCATTCGATGAATTCGAGCCCAAGCGCCGACGCCACCTGGCGGGCGAGCTCGGTCTTGCCGGTGCCGGGCTCGCCCTTGACCAGCAAGGGCCGCTCCAGCGCGATCGCGGCGTTGACCGCGACCATTAGATCCTTGTCGGCGACGTAAGCCGCGGTGCCTTCGAAACGCATTTTTTCTCCTGTCCGTGGGGCTGGACCGTAAGGAGGCGAGGCCGGCCGCGCAAGGGCGGTTGCCGAGAGCCTCTGATCGAGATGGTCTGCAAGGCGAATTACGCGTAATTGGTCGCTCGTCTCTCTGGCGCACGGCTAACCATCGGCCTATATTTGTCCCCGGCGGTCTGTGCTTCCCGGCAGGAGAAACTTATCCCCGGGGCCTTATCGATCCTTAGGGAGCTGTCCCTGGGAAGACCCGTGGGTTTTCTCACACGGCGCCCACCTACTTTGTAGGCACCCGGGATCGACCTCTCCACCGGTTGTGTGGATCGTCACTCTCCCGATTTCGGGAGACATGCGCTAGAAAAGGTCGTTCCTAACACTCCATACAATCCCGGCCCTTTCTAGCGTCTGAGCATGAACTCACCGAAAGACCTGAAGAAACAGCTTCGCAAGGAAGCGCTGGCGCGCCGTGATGCGCTCGACGAATTCTGGCGCGTCGAGATCGCGCTCGAAATGGCCGAGACGGCAAAGGAGAAAATCGACTTCGAGCCCGGCCGCATCGTCTCCGGCTTCTGGCCGATGCGCTCGGAGGTCGATGTGCGGCCGCTGATGTTCGCGCTGCGCGAGAAGGGCGCCAGGCTCTGCCTGCCGGCGATCCTGGACAAGACCACGATCGTCTTTCGCGAGCTGGTGCGCGGCGCGCCGATGGTCGAGATGGGCTTCGGCACGGTCGGGCCGCATGAAGAGGCGGAAGTGCTCGACCCGACGCTCATGCTGGTGCCGCTCGCCGCCTTCGACGGCCGCGGCCACCGCATCGGCTACGGCGCCGGCTATTACGACCGCGCCATCGCCAGGCTGGCCGAAAAGGGCATCATGCCCAGGCTGATCGGCATCGCGTTCGATTGCCAGGAAGTCGAGCGGGTGCCGGAAGAGAACCATGACGTCATCATTCCGGAAATACTGACCGAGAGCGGGTTGCGCCGCTTCGATGTCGCTTAAGCTATCGCGACCCGCTTAACGCGTTTCAAAGACACGTCGGATTATGTTCCTGCAGCTATAATCGAGCTGACGGGGATCGTGGTGTTCCTTCTTGCACGCTATTTGCTGATGCCCTTCGCGCTGATCGCGGCGATACTGTTCTCGATGTCGTTGCACATCATAGGAACTACCTTGCATCACCAGGCTGCCTGGCAGCGGACACTCGCCACCGTAACGGATGTCAGCGCCTACAGCGAAACGCGGGCGAACGGTCTCACCACGGATGGCATCAATGTCGCCGTCAGCTATGTTGCCAATGACGCGCCGATGACATGGTCCGGCAAGGACAAGGACATCGGTCTCTACAAGGCGGCCAAGGGCGACAGGATAGAATTGTACTATGACCCTGCCGATCCATCGAGCCTCGACACGGCCGCGATGAAAGGCTGGCGCGGCGGGCTGCTGCTGCTCGCCGTCACCGGTGGGTTCACCTTGTTCTACATCTGGTTCTTCTGGTTGCGAGGACGCAAAACGCCGCCCATGGCGCCATCGACCGTTCGCGTTGCCGGCGCTGGAGCGGGGCCAGCCGATCAGCAACGCGGCACTTTCGGCCGGCGTTAAGGACCTCGGTGCCGCTTGCCTAGTGTCCACAGCTCTGGATAGAAGTGGCTATGAGACTCCTCTTTCTCGGCGACATGGTTGGCAAAACAGGGCGCACGGCAGTGTGGGAACAGCTGCCGGGGCTGATTTCCGACTTCAGGCTCGACTTCGTCATCGTCAATGGCGAGAACGCCGCCGGCGGCTTCGGCATCACCGAGGAGATCTTTCGCGAGACGCTCGCTGCCGGCGCGGATGTTGTCACCACCGGCAACCATGTCTGGGACCAGCGCGACGCGTTGATCTTCGCGCCGCGCGAGGAGCGTTTCCTGCGGCCCTCCAATTTTCCCAAGGGCACGCCCGGGCGCGGCTCTGGCGTCTATATCGCCCGCAACGGCGCGCGCGTGCTGGTCGCCAACATCATGGGCCGCGTCTTCATGCACCCGGAGCTGGACGATCCGTTCCAGGCCGGCGAGCGGGAGTTGGCGGCCTGCCCGCTCGGCGAGCAGGCCGATGCGGCGATCGTCGATTTCCATGCCGAGGCGACCTCGGAGAAGATGTGCTTCGCGCATTTCGTCGACGGCCGCGCCAGCCTCGTGGTCGGAACGCATACGCATCAGCCGACCGCCGATCATCAGATCCTCAACGGTGGCACCGCCTATATCTCGGACGCCGGCATGTGCGGCGATTACGATTCCTCGCTGGGCATGGACAAGGAAGAGCCGCTCAACCGGTTTCTTTCCAAGGTGCCGAAAGGGCGCTTCGAGGCGGCGACTGGACCGGCGACTCTCTGCGGCGTCGGCGTCGACATTTCCGATCGCACCGGTCTTGCCGAGAAAATCGCGCCGTTTCGTCGCGGGCCTCGGTTGGAAGAAACGGCGCCGTCTTTCTGGTCCTGACATTGATATAGCCAAGGTCAGTACCTAACTGGCCACGAAACCCGCGAAAACTGCTCTAGATCGTAGAGGGGACGACCTTCATGCAGCTCATCGAGTTCCTGGCGCCGCATTTTGCCTTTGTTTCCGACCCGACCGCCTGGGTCGCGCTTTTGACGTTGGTGGTGCTCGAGATCGTGCTCGGCATCGACAATCTGATCTTCATCTCGATTTTGACCAACAAGCTGCCGGAAGCGCAGCGCGCCCGGGCCCGCCGGCTGGGCATCTCGGCGGCGCTGGTCATGCGCCTCATCCTGCTCGCCACGATCTCGATCATCGTGCAGCTGACGACGCCGGTGTTCACCGCCTTCGGCCACGGATTTTCCTGGCGCGACCTGATCCTGATCGCCGGCGGCCTGTTCCTGGTCTGGAAGGCGACCAGGGAAATCCATCACACTGTCGACCCGCAGGATCATCAGGACACGATGGTGGGTACGCTGCAGCTGAGCCTTGCCGGCGCGATCTTCCAGATCCTGCTGCTCGATCTCGTCTTCTCGATCGATTCCATCATCACCGCCGTCGGCATGACCGACGAGATCGCCATCATGTATATCGCCGTGATCGTGGCGGTGAGCGTGATGATGCTGGCTGCGACGCCGCTCGCCAATTTCATCGCCAGGAACCCCTCCATTGTCATGCTGGCGCTGGGCTTCCTGCTGATGATCGGCATGACGCTGATCGCAGACGGCATGGGCTATCACGTGCCGAAGGGCTACATCTACGCCGCCATGGGCTTTTCGGCGCTGGTCGAGGGTCTCAACATGCTGGCGCGGAATCGCAAGAAGCAGGGGTCGGGCGGCGGGCATTGATGGTGGCAACGAGGGCGGCAGCGTGCGGCTGTCGCTCCCGCCGCAGGATCATTTGCTTTCCGACGTCGGCAGTTCACCGCGCATTTCGCTGGGGTAGAACCCTTCACGCAGATTGATGCCGTACTCGACGTAAGCTTTCATGCATGACAGCATCTGCGACCAGCCCTCGCAATTGCCGTAGGATGATTTGCGGCCGGCCTCGTCCTCGCGCCATCCGCTTTCGGCAATGGTGACGAAGGTGCCACCGTCATCCAGGGCTTCGAAGTTCATTTCGATCGTGGTCTTGTAAGCCGGTACAACGCCGGGGCCGCCGCCATCCCAGCGCAGCACGATGCGCTCGTTGGGCACCACTTCATCGACCTCGACGGGCACGGTATTCCACCATGTGACCGTGGTGCCGGGGACCAGCGGCGCCGAGGCGCCGCCAAGCGTTGTAAAATACCCACTGAGCTTCGTCGGGTTGACGACGGCGTCGAAGACCTCGGCGACTGGTTTGCCGATGCGCCCGGAAATCCTGAATCCAAGGGACATATCCACAGCTCCTTCCTTGCTCAGTGGAACAATATGTTATAGAAACATAACATGTCAAGCCAAACCGGGGACGACCATGTTTTCAAGGCTTTGGCGCATCCGCGCCGGCGCGAATTGCTGGATCGCCTGAAGGATCAGCCGCAGACCACCGGCGCGCTTTGCGAGGCGTTCCCGGACATGGACCGCTGCACGGTGATGATGCATCTGAAAGTGCTGGAGGAGGCCGACCTGGTGATTGCGAGGCGCGAGGGACGCGAGCGTTGGAACCATCTCAATGCCTTGCCGATCAAGCAGATCCACGATCGCTGGATCAGCCAGTATGCCGGCCATGCGATCAGCATTCTCGACCGGCTGAAGTCCGACCTTGAGAGCTGAGCGGCCTCTCCGGCGCCGGAGTTACGGCGCGTCTGGACGAATTGAGCCGATTTATCTATAAGCCGGCCATTCCGACAGAGAGCGCCGTGTGCCTTCGCAGGCATGCCTGGAGCGTTCTGAAAATTTGAATTCGAGCAATTTGCGGATGGCGAGGTGATCCCATTTCGCTCCGCGGTGCTCTAGCCGAACACGACAGGGGTGCCATGGCTGGCCATTCGCAATTTAAGAACATCATGCACCGCAAGGGCCGTCAGGACGCGGTGCGGTCGAAAATGTTTTCCAAGCTGGCGCGCGAAATCACTGTCGCGGCCAAGACCGGCACGCCGGACCCGGCGATGAACCCGAGGCTTCGCCTTGCGATGCAGAACGCCAAGGCCGTGTCGATGCCGAAGGACAACATCCAGCGCGCCATCAACAAGGCTTCCGCGGGCGACGGCGAGAACTACGAAGCCGTGCGCTACGAGGGTTATGGCCCGGGCGGCGTGGCGCTGATCGTCGAGGCGCTGACCGACAACCGCAATCGCTCGGCATCCAATGTGCGCGCCGCCTTCACCAAGGCCGGCGGGGCGCTCGGCGAAACCGGCTCGGTGTCCTTCATGTGGAACCGCGTCGGCGAAATCTACTATCCGGCTTCGGCCGGCAGCGCCGACAAGGTGATGGAAGCCGCGATCGAGGCCGGCGCCGACGATGTCGAGTCCGATGAGGAAGGCCACACCATCTATTGCAGCTTCGAAAGTCTCGGCGACGTGTCGAAGTCGCTAGAAGCGGCGCTCGGCGAGGCTGAATCGGTCAAGGCGATCTGGCAGCCGCAGAACAACGTCCCGGTCGACGAAGAGCGGGCGCAGTCGCTGATGAAGCTGGTCGCCACCCTCGAGGATGACGACGACGTGCAGAGCGTCTACGCCAATTTCGAGGTCGACGACGAGACGATGGCCAAGCTCAGCGCGGCCTGACCGGCAACGCGATCCGATATGAGCGAAGCTCAATCTCGTATGACCGACAAGCCGCTTCCCGTCATCCGCATCACCTATTGCACGCAATGCCAATGGCTGTTGCGTGCCGGCTGGATGGCGCAGGAGCTGCTTTCCACCTTCGGCACCGATCTCGGCGAGGTGACGCTGGTGCCGGGCACCGGCGGCATCTTCACCATTTCCTGCAACGATCAGCTGATCTGGGACCGTAAGCGCGACGGCGGCTTTCCGGATGCGGCGAAGCTGAAGCAGCTGGTCCGCGACGTCATCGATCCGGATCGGGATCTCGGCCATGCTGACCGCAAAACCCACAAGAAGACCGACCCCGCCTAAAGCGGGGTCTTTAGCATTGCGGCCGCGTATCTCAGATCAAAGCCATGATGAAGCAGGCCATCGACACGATAGCGGTGACGGTGCGGACGCGGTTCCACATCACCCATTGGCTCAGATGGTTCGCCCAGACGGCGGCGCCGTTGGCGCTCTGCGGATCGACGGCGGCTAAAGCGTCGTTGAGCGGAACGTTGATGACCATGGTCACGATCGGGTTGCCGACGAAATAGATCACCGCGCCGGCAAGCAGCCAGTATGAGCCGGACTGGCTCCAGCCGAAGAGAGCGGCGGCAATCAACACCAGGCAGATGACGCCGGTGCCGAACAGCGCCGTCATGAAGGTCGGCGTGATCACCGTGACATTGATCGAATTCATCGCCGCGATGCCGCTTGGGACGGGCAGCCGCGCGAGTGCCGCCATGACGAAATTGGAAAAGGCGAAGAACACGCCGCCGACCACGCCGGAGCCGATCGCGGCGATGAAGGTGAGGGCGGGGAGAAGTTTCATCATCTCGGCTGGCTCCAGATGTCGGTTGGTTTTGCAAATGTGATGAATCCTCACATTTGTAAAACGTGATAAACCCTCGTATTTTGTGAGTCAAGCTGGTGTTGGAAATCGCCTGGAGGGAGCCATGGACGAGAAAGTCACCGCCAAGCCGGACCAAGCCGCCATCGCCTCGCCGCGCCGGTCGCCGAGCCAGCAACGCAGCCGCGAGCGGGTCGAGCGCATGCTTGCCGCCGCCTCTGCCTTGATTGCCGAGCAGGGCAGCGATGCCATGCGCATGGGCGAGGTGGCGGAGCGGGCAAGGGTGTCGATCGGCTCGCTCTACCAGTTCTTCCCGGACAAGCGGTCGATCGTCTGGGCGCTGGCCGAGCGCTACACCGCCGAGAGCCAGGCCTGCATCTCGGCGGCGCTGAAAGATGTCAGGGACGCCGAAGGGCTGAAGCAGGCGTTTTCAGAGCTGGTCGACATCTACTATCAGCTGTTCCTGGCCGAGCCGGTTATACGCGACGTCTGGTCGGGCACGCAGGTCGACAAGGCCCTGCGCTCGCTCGAGCTCGCCGACAGCCGAGCCAATGCCGAATTTTTGGTCGCGGTGCTGAAGCGGCTGAGGTCCGATGCCGATCCGGTCGAACTGGAGACGACGGCCTTCCTCGTCTGGCAGATGGGCGAGGCGGCCGTGCGACTGGCGATCTCGGTCGATCGGGAGGAGGGTGACAGGTTGGTTGAGGCCTACAAGCGCATGGCGCTGCGGGAGTTGGTGGGGGAGTAGCGGCCTTCCTCCTCGCAGCGTACGCGATTGGCGAAATCGCCGGCGAGAGCTGTCCAGCGGATAGATGGGTAACACTTTGAACCGGATACATAGGTAACAGTTTTCTCTCCCTATGATGCGGTCGCCGCAGCGCCAAGCGGTCGGCTTGGCGCGGCGCTGCGGCGAACCAGTTTCATGTGCTTCTCATCGATGAAGCCGAGCGGATGGGTGTGGAAGCGCATCGTCCACTCGCCATCCTCGGTCTCTTCAATGGCAATCGGTTCGCCGGCCAACGTGGCCGAGACATAGATCTCGGTGCCCCGCCATTTGACCGCGCCGTTCTGGCGCACGCCGCGCACCGCTGCCTCGGTCGGATAATCGGGTTCAGGGGCTGTCTTCGGCATCGGTCGGGTCGAGGGGCGGTAATGCTGTGCCGGGGTGTCCATGCCCAGCGCCTCGTGCGGACGCTCCTCATTGTAGCTGCGCCGGAAGTTCTCGAAGGCCCTGGCTTGAGCCGCTTTGTCAGCCTTCGGTGCATCGGCCATCGGCAGCATGGTCAGATGGAAACGCTCATGGCGCCCGTTCTGCTGCGGCTTGCCTGGCTGGATGCGCTCCAGGGCGATGCCGAGCTTAATGAAGCGCACTGCCAGCGGCGTCAGCCCTGTGACGCCGGCCGACGCAAAGGGTGGGCCATTGTCGCTTCGAATGCGATCCGGCAGACCGTTTTCCTCAAACAATCGCTCAAACACCGGCCACGCCTCCTCGTCGGCCGTCGAGCCCGTCGCCTCGAGCCCCAGCAGGTAGCGGCTCAATGCATCCATCACCGTCAATGGCTCGCAGCGCCAGCCGTCACGGGTCCGGAACCAGCCCTTGTGGTCTACCGTCCACACCGCATTCGGCGCCGCAGGCTCCGGCCATGGCCCATTGCCCACAGCCCGCCAGCGCCGGCGCCGGCGTCCCACAAGACCATGCCGCTTCAGGATCTCGCCAGCTGTCGAGACTGCCGGCCAGCCACAACTGGGCTCCGCCCGCTTCAGCCGCGCCATGATCTTCTTCGGCCCCCACAGCGGATGCGCTTCCTTCTCCGCCACGATCCGCTCCACCAGCTCGGCTGCCGTTGCTCGGCCGTGATCGAGCGGCGCCCGCGGCCGGTCGTGCAGGCCTTCCGGCCCGGTCTCCCGGTAACGCCCAAGCCATTTGTAGCCGGTCTTGCGTGAGATCTCGAAGGCCGCGCAAAGCTGCGTCATCGTCTCCTCGCCAGCTAGGCATTCAACAACAAAACGAAGCCGCTCATCCATGATGCCAGTCTCTCGCCAAACCATCGCCGGTCCTCCCGGCTGGCAAGAAAACTGTCACCCATCTAATCGGTCCATTCTGTTACCTATCTATCCGGTTCGGACAGAGCGTCCCCTCTCCCCGTCACTATACGGGGAGAGGATGCCGGCAGGCAGGTGAGGGGCAGCGCCGGCCTATGAAAAGTGCACTGTCACCGAATTTCTCTGATGTATTTCTGTTGTTGCTGATGGTCAGCTTGCCGACGCCGGCGCTGCCCCTCATCCGCCCTTCGGGCACCTTCTCCCCGTTGAACGGGGAGAAGGAAGAAAACAAAAAACCCGCCTCGAAGGCGGGTTTTTCAAATCCTGCGGGCGTATCCGGGTTAGAGGCCGAAACCCTCGAAGCGCTTCTTGAACTTCGACAGGCGGCCGCCGCGGTCGAGCAGGGTCTGCTGGCCGCCGGTCCATGCCGGGTGCGTGGTCGGGTCGATGTCGAGGTTCATCGTGTCGCCTTCCTTGCCCCAGGTCGAACGGGTCAGGTATTCGGTGCCGTCGGTCATGACGACCTTGATGGTGTGGTAGTCGGGATGGATATCGGCCTTCATTGTCTTATGTCCTGGCTTGCCGGCGCCGGTTACGGGCCAATGGCCTGCGTCGATGCGCCCCTTTTTAAAACTCGAAGCCGCAGCTAATGAAAAGCCACGGCTTCTAAAACGGTCGGCGAGCCTATACATCAGCCGGAATTGAATCACAAGGCCGCGGCAAGCGCATATTGAAGCGCGGTGTTGACCAGCGGCCAGAGGAAACGCTCATGGCGGATATCGGTGCCAGTGGAGACCAGCGCAGGCGCTCGGTCCGGCCGCTGAGAAACCTTTTCCCCTATATCACGCGCTACCGGAAACTGGCGGTTGGCGCGATCATCTCGCTGGTCGTGGCGGCGGTGACGACGCTTGCCCTGCCGATGGCCGTGCGGCGCATGATCGATCACGGTTTCCAGGCCTCGGGCTCCACCTTCATCGCTGAATATTTCGCCGCGCTGGTGGCGATGGCGGCGCTGCTCGCCGCCGCCTCTGCCAGCCGCTACTATTTTGTGATCACGCTCGGCGAGCGCGTCGTCGCCGACATCCGCCGCGACGTTTTTGCCCATGTCACGACGCTGTCGCCCGCCTTTTTCGATCGCACGCATTCGGGCGAGATCGTATCGCGGCTCGCCGCCGACACCACGCAGGTGAAGTCGGCGGTCGGCGCCACCGCCTCGGTCGCGCTGCGCAATGTCATCCTGGGCCTCGGCGCGGTGGCGATGATGGTCGTCACCAGCCCGAAGCTTTCCGGCCTGGTGATCGCGGCCATTCCGCTGATCGTGCTGCCGCTGGTCGCTTTCGGCCGCTCGGTGCGGCGCAAGTCCCGGCAAGCGCAGGATACGCTCGCGGAGGCCACCGCCTACGCCAGCGAGCAGATCGGCGCTGTGCGCACGCTGCAGGCCTTCACCAACGAGAAGCTGGTCACCGGCCGCTTCGCGGCCGCCGTCGACGCGGCCTTCGAAGCGGCGCGGGCCTCGGTGTTCGCGCGCTCCTTCCTGACCTTCTTCGCCATCTTCATGATATTTTCCTCGGTGGTGGCGGTGCTGTGGTTCGGCTCGCGCGACGTGCTTGCCGGCACGCTGTCGCCCGGCACGCTTAGCCAGTTTCTGCTCTATTCGGTGTTCGCCGCCGGCGCGCTCGGCGCCTTGTCGGAAGTGTGGAGCGAGCTGTCGCAGGCGGCGGGCGCCGCCGAGCGGCTGACCGAGATCCTGGCCGAGACGCCGACGATCCAACGGCCGGTCGATCCCGTCGCGCTGCCGGCCACGGCCAAGGGCGCGATCAGCTTCGACGACGTCTCCTTCTCCTATCCGGCGCGGCCGGACCGCGCCGCCGTGCATGGCCTGAGCTTCCAGGTTAAGCCCGGCGAGACGGTGGCGATCGTCGGGCCTTCGGGCGCCGGCAAAAGCACTGTCTTCTCGCTGATCCTGCGCTTCTACGATCCCGAGACCGGGCGCGTCGCCATCGACGGCGTCAATCTGCGCGAGGCCGACCCGGCCGCCATCCGTCAACGCATCGCGATCGTGCCACAGGACGTCACCATCTTCGCGGCAAGCGTGCGCGACAATATCGGCTTCGGCCGGCAGGGCGCCGGCGACGCCGAGATCGAGGCCGCCGCCAAGGCCGCGCTTGCCGATGAATTCATCGCCAGACTGGGCAACAGCTATGACAGCCAGGTCGGCGAGCGCGGCGTGACACTGTCGGGCGGCCAGCGCCAGCGCATCGCGATTGCCCGCGCCATCTTGCGCGACGCGCCGATCCTTCTGCTCGACGAAGCGACCTCGGCGCTCGATGCCGAAAGCGAAACGCTGGTGCAACGGGCGCTGGAGCGGCTGATGCGCGGCCGCACCACCATCGTCATCGCCCACCGGCTGGCGACGGTGCTCAAGGCCGACCGCATTCTCGTGATGGAAGGCGGGCGCATCGTCGAGGAAGGCACGCATCAGAGCCTGGTCGCCAAGGGCGGCATCTACGCGCGGCTCGCCAAGCTGCAGTTCGAGGCAGGCGCCGGCGCTTTCAAAGGCGCTGCGGAGTAGAAATGTGTCAGCCTGGTCGCCAGTCGGCGAGTAGAGTGATGCGGCCCAAGTGTTTTGTTTTGGCAAAATGCCGCCGGTCGGCTGTTACCAACGTTGCAGCGCGATTGATGGCGATGGCGTGGTAAACGCAATGTTGAGCGTCGGATAGCCGCCAGCCGGACTGAGCTGCGTCGCCATCTCCTGTGTTTTGGCCAGTTCGTCCATATCCGGCTCCAGAAGCTCGAAACCGCCTTCGCGCAATCCGGCGATGAGCTTTGCGACCATGACAAAGGATTGCTCATAATGGAGCGCAGTCGATAGCGCCTCGTAAAGCAGGATGCCCGGAGCGGCTATGGCGCGGCCATCTGCAATGTTCTTCGCGAACAGATTTCGAGCCTGTTCGCTGTCATCCTCATCCCGAAAGAGTTTAATGAAGATCGACGCGTCGACGATGATCACTTTTTGCGGCCTTCGAGGATATCCACCGGCCGGCCGTCCATTTCCTGGCGAATTCTGCGCAGCACGTCGGTGGAGTCTTCGCCGCCGGTCGAGGTCGACTTGAATTCCCGGATCATTTTCAGAGCGCGTTCTTTCGCGGCGTCCTTCAATGCCTTCGCGATCGCCTCTTCGACAAAGCGGGATCGCTTGCTTTTCGGAATCTGGCTTTCAAGCGTCTCCTTGATCGTGCTGTCGATCGAAAACGTTGCGCGTTCCTTGGGACCTGAAGCGTTCATCTGCGCACCTCCCAATCATAACATACAGTAGTACGAAATGGTACGCAAATGAGCGGCCATTGCCGACGAGGTCGGTCTATGAGGCTCCGTACCGCCAGCGCAGATGCTCCGTGAAGTAAGTCGCGTTAAGCCTCTCGCCGGTGGCGCGCTCGAGCAGCTCGGGCGTCGACCAGCGCGAGGCCTGCGACCAGATCTTTGCGCGACGCCACTCGTTGATGGCGCTGAAATCGCCCTTGGCGAGGTCCTCGTCGGCGGACGGGTGCTCCCTGGTCACAGCCGCCCATTGCTGCGCCGCCATCATGGCGCCCAGAGTGTAGGACGGGAAATAGCCGAAGGCGGCGCCCGGCCAGTGCACGTCCTGCATCGGCCCGTCTGCCGGGTTGTCGATGGTCGAGAGGCCTAGATAGTCGCGCATCTTGGCGTCCCATGCCTCGGGGAGGTCGGCGGCTTCCAGCCGGCCGGACACCAGCTCCTGCTCGAGTTCGTAGCGCAGGATGACATGCAGCGGATAGGTGACCTCGTCGGCGTCGACGCGGATCAGGCCGCGCTCGACATGGTGGACATGCGGCAGGATGTCGTCGAGCGACCAGGCTTCGCCGAGATGTCTTTCGACCATCGGCAAAGCCCAGCGCCAGAAGGCGGGGTTGCGGCCAACCTGCTTTTCGACGAACAGGCTCTGGCTCTCATGCACGGCCATGCCGCGCGCCTTGCCGAGCGGCCAATGCGACCAGGCCTTCGGCAGGTTCTGCTCGTAGAGCGCATGACCGGTCTCGTGCAGCACGCCCATCAGCGCCGACAGGAAATCGGAGGTCTTGTAGCGGGTGGTGATGCGCACATCGGTCGGCACGCCGCCGCAGAAGGGATGGTGCGATACCGACAGCGAGCCATGGGTGAGGTCAAAGCCGACGGCCGCCATCATGGCAAGGCCGAGCTCGCGCTGGCGGTCGACGGCATAGCTGCCCGACAGCGGCTTCAATGGGTGCTTCGCCAATCGCGCATCCTGCACGGCCAGCGCATGCGGCAGGAAGTCCTTGAGAAAGACCTTCAGCTCGGCAAACACCGGCGTGATGTCGGCGGCGCGGTTGCCGGGATCATACTGCTCCATCAGCGCGTCATAGGGGGCGAGGCCGAGCGCGTCGGCGCGCAGCGCCGCCTCTTCCCGCACCAGGGCCACGACGCCTTCCAGTGCCGGCAGGAAGCCCGCCCAGTCGTTCCTGGCGCGCAAGCTCCGCCAGAGCTGCTCGGAGCGCATGCGCGCTACCGTCTGGCGTTCGACAAACTCGGCCGGCAGGCAGGTGAGGTTGGTGTATTGCCGGCGCAGTTCCCTGACCGCCGCCTGCTGTTCCTCGCTGAGCGGCTCGGCTTCGGCGGCGGCGATCCAGTCGCCGATCTCCGGCGCGGTCGCCTGGCGATGCAGCATGCCGGCCAGCGAGGACATCGCCTCGGCGCGTTTCTCGCCGCCGCCAACCGCCATATGCGTCGCCTCGTCGGCGCCGAGGATGGCCAAAGCATGCTCGAGCGCTTCGAGCTTGTGACCGAGGTCGTCGAGTTTCTGGAAGGACATGATGGATACCCAGCTTCAATGTGGCTGGCGCGAAAAGATACCAACGCACCGCGCTTGGCAACCCTGATCGGCCGGGATGGAATCAGTGGTCTTGCCTTGTGGGGCGGCTGCGTGATCAATGCCGGGAACAAACCGCTGGAGAGGACGATGATCGGCGATATCCTGGTCGGGCTGGTGGCGCTGATCCATTGCTACATCGTCTATCGGGAGATGGTGCTTTGGGACACGCCGCGCGGCCGCAAGGCGTTCGGACTGACGCCGGAATTCGCCAGCGCCTCGAAGGTGCTTGCCGCCAACCAGGGGCTCTATAACGGCTTCCTGGCTGCTGGGCTGTT
The DNA here is from genome assembly GCF_003952425.1 of Mesorhizobium sp. M2A.F.Ca.ET.046.03.2.1. NCBI lineage: Bacteria > Pseudomonadati > Pseudomonadota > Alphaproteobacteria > Hyphomicrobiales > Phyllobacteriaceae > Mesorhizobium > Mesorhizobium sp. M2A.F.Ca.ET.046.03.2.1. The sequence continues at coordinate 3,881,520 of NZ_CP034449.1, forward strand.
CTGGGGACTCTATCTCGGCGCCGCAGGCTTTCAGGTCAAGATGTTCTTCCTGCTCTGCGTCGCGACAGCCGGCCTCTACGGCGCGGCAACTGTCGGCCGCAAGATTCTCTTTGTTCAGACGGTTCCGGCAGTGCTTGCGATCCTCGCGCTTTGGCTCGGCCTATAACCAAAGCGATACGCGATCGAAAAAGGACGCCCTCGGGGCCAGGTCCCGCGGGCGCCAGGTGGTCCCTTCCCTGGTGGTCAACCGTTCGGGTAATTCCCGCCGTCGTCGCCGTCGCCTATCATGAAGCCGCTGCCGGTGTCGTTCATCAGCCTCTGGTCGACATTGTCGAGGCGGCGCAGCAGCTCATGGTATTGCGCGGACGGGACCCGGCCGTGATCCGAAGCCGCGACGTGCTCCGCGGCCTGGCTGATGCGAGCGGCGCGCATGTGCAGTTGCTGCGCTTCGGAAGCCGAAATGTTGTTCGCCTGCCGGGCATCGGTGATGCCCTGATCCACGCCCTGGGCCTGATCGATAAGACCGGCCGCGCGCGGGCCGATGAAATCGGCCGTAGGGGTCGCGTCGAGCGCCCCCTTGTGGTGTCCGGCCGCATAGGCGCCGGCAAGCGGGGCCGCGATCAACGCGGCAGCCAGGGTCATAGTCTTGAGAGATGTTGAAGCGCGCATGGCGGCGCATCCTCCGATAGGGAAGGCTGCGGCCCTGCCGCTTGCCTTCCGAACTTTGCGGGCCGTCCGGTTCCGTCGCGTCGCGATGGGAGGCATCGCCGGCGGTCCCCGGCCCTGCGCGGCAAATTAGGTGCGTCGATTGCCGATGTGTAATTAAAAAATGATAATGTTTTCAGGCCTTGCCGACGGGACTTGGTACTCTAAGTATTCAGCCGACAAACAACTTACCGTGACTTGGTGTGATAATGGATCACCGTTCGGTGAGCTTCAGTTCAATGCGGCGGTTCTTGCTGCGCGCCTCGTCGGTGTCGGCGGGGTCGAGTGGCTGGAACTCGCCGAAGCCGGCGGCCACCAGCCGGTTGGCCGGCACGCCGTTCTCGATCAGGAACTTCACCACCGAGGTGGCGCGCGCGGTCGACAGTTCCCAGTTGTCGCGATAGCGGCCGGTGCCGGACAGCGGTTTGTTGTCGGTGTGGCCGTCGACGCGCAGCACCCAGCTGATCTCCGGCGGGATTTCCTTCTGCAATTCGATGATGGCGTCGGCGAGCTTCTTCATCTCGACCTTGCCGGCGTCGTTGATCACGTCGGAACCGGTCGGAAATAGCACCTCCGACTGGAAGACAAAACGGTCGCCGACGATGCGGATGTTCTCGCGGTCGGCGAGGATCTCGCGCAGCCGGCCGAAGAAGTCGGAACGGTAGCGGTTGAGCTCCTGGACGCGCTGCGCCAGCGCCACGTTCAGACGGCGGCCGAGATCGGCGATCTTGGTGTTGGAGTCGCGGTCGCGCTGCTCGGAGACGTTGAGCGCGTCTTCCAGCGCGCCGATCTGCTTGCGTAAGGCGGCAATCTGCTGGTTGAGGATCTCGACCTGGCTCAGCGCCTGCTGGCTGATCTGGCGCTGGTTGCTGAGTTCGCCGGAAAGCTGGTCCGCCCGCTTGTTGGCCGCGTCGCCGGCGCCGGCGCCCTGCGCCAGCAATTGCTCGAGGCGGCTCTTTTCGGCCTGCGCCGCCGACAGCGATGCCTGCAGGTTGGCGAGCGTATCCTCCTTGTCCTGGCTGTTCGAGCGCTCCAGCGCGAGCAACTGGGTCAGCTCGTTGATCTGCGAGTTGAGACGGTTGAGCACGGTGTCCTTGCCGGAGATCTCGCGGCTGAGCAGGAACTGCGCCAGCACGAAGACGGTGAGCAGGAACATGATCGCCAGAAGCAACGTCGACAGCGCGTCGACGAAGCCCGGCCAATAGTCGATGCGGCGGTCGGCGCGCCGTCTTGCCAGCGCCACGTCAGTGGACCCCTTGCTTCTTCAGCGCGTCGGCGATCTTTTCCAGCGTGTTGCGCATGGCCTTCTGCTCGTCCGACTGGGCCTCGACCCAGTCGCGCATGATCTGCTGCTCGGAGCGCATGTTCTTGACCAGCCCCGAAATGCCGTCGGCGAGGTTGGCCATGGCGGTGGCGACGCGCGGATTGGAGCCGCCGCCATTCTCCTGCAGGCTGCGCAGCCGCTCGGACAGCAGGCGGATGTCCTCGGAGGACTCGGTCTTGGCCGTGTCGGAGACGACGATGTCCGACGACAGGTCGGTGACCGAGGACAGCCAGTTCTCGAGCTCGGTGTAGAAACGGGTCTGGGCGCGGCCGGCCTGCAGGTCGAGGAAGCCGAGCACCAGCGAGCCGGAGAGGCCGAACAGCGAGGACGAAAAGGCGGTGCCCATGCCGGCGAGCGGCGCCGACAGACCCTGCTTCAGCGCGTCGAGCACGGCGGCGGCATCGCCGGTGCCGGGGTCCAGCGCCTCGATCGTCTCGCGGATCGAGGCGATGGTGTTGAGCAAGCCCCAGAAGGTGCCGAGCAGGCCGAGGAACACCAGCAGGCCGACAAGATAGCGTGAGGTGTCGCGGCTCTCGTCGAGGCGGGTTGCGATGGAATCCAGCATCGTGCGCATCGACGAGGTCGAGAAGGCGATCGTCGACGAGCGGCCGATCATCGCCTTCATTGGCGCCAACAGCACCGGCTCGGTGGTTTCGGAGCCGGCGCGGAAGGAATTGACCCAGCGCACCTCGCGGAACAGCCGCCCGACCTGGACGAAGGCAAGCAGGATGCCGACCGCCAGCACGCCGACGATCAGCCCGTTGAGGCCCGGATTGCTGGAGAAGGCGGTGGAGATCTGGCGGGTGAGGATGGCGGCGATGAAAGCGACGATGATCAGGAAGATCACCATGGTGAGCAGGAAGACCTGCGGGCTCGACAGCTTGTGAGGATCGTAGACAAGGACGTCCGATCGCCTGCCGAAGGATCTGAGAAAAGCCATCCGTGCCCCGTTTCCGATGCCACCCGCCGCAGAATTGCCGCGACTCTAAACGGAATTGTGACCAAATTGAATGGTGCTTGGCAATATCGCCTATGTCATGGATTAGAACCGGTTGACGACCAGGCAGTCGACCATGGCGGCCAGATGCAGCCCGGCGCCGGTGACGACGAAGCCGTGCCAGACGGCATTGTGGAAGCGCAGGCCTTTCCAGGCGAAGAAGACGACGCCCAGGGAATAGACGATGCCGCCGGCGACGAGCAGCGCGACCGAGGTCGGCGGCAGCGTCTCGACCAGCGGTCCGGCGAGCACCACGCCGCTCCAGCCGATGGCGAGGTAGAAGACGATGGCCAGCCGGTCGTAGCGGCCGGGCAGGAACATCTTGATGGCGATGCCGGCCAGCGCGGCACCCCACACGACGACGATCATGGGCAATGCCAGCGGCGAGTTGTCGAGTTGGGCTAGGAAGGGCGTGTAGGTGGCGGCGATCAGGAGATAGATCGCGGCGTGGTCGAAGCGGCGCAGGATCCATTTCGCCGGCCAGGATACCGGCCACAGATTGTAGGCCAGCGACACCGACAGCACGGTGAGCAGCGAGACGACATAGAACACAGCGGCGGCATACTCGCCGGGGCCGGCATGGAAAGCCGCGAGCGCCAGGAAGGCGGAGCCCGCCGCGATCGCCAGCACGATGCCCACCGCGTGGACGATGCCGTCGGCGATCATTTCGGCGCGCGAATAATGCCAGCGTCCCACGAAGGGGATCTCAAGCTGCGTATCTGGTCGCGCGTCGCTCATCACATGATCCTGCAACCCTAATCTGGGCAGTCGCGGACCAGTATTTCAAGCTTGGGTTGCGGTTTTGCGACTGCCGCGCCGCGCGTCCTTTCGACGCGCAAAGAGCGCTGTGGCGCGTTGATTTGCGCATGATCCCTTGCGAAAATCGATTCCGACTTTCGCAGTAGGGCGCTGACCGCGACGCCGCGCTCAGCGAGGCGCCAACGGCTTCTTCACGGTCTTGAGCAGCGCGCGCTGGATGAGCTCGTTGCCGGCGACGACCTCGCCATTGTCCAGCATGTCCTGCGCGCCATCCATGTCGGAGACGAAGCCGCCGGCTTCGCGCACCAGAAGGATGCCGGCGGCGATATCCCAGGACGACAGGCCGGTTTCCCAGAAGCCGTCCATGCGTCCGGCCGCGACATAGGCAAGGTCGAGCGCCGCGGAACCGAGGCGGCGAACACCCGAGACTTCAGCCATGACGTTGCGCAGCTCGATCAGGAAGTTGCCGTGCTGGCCGCGGCCGAGATGCGGCACGCCGCAGCCGATCACCGCGTCGGTCAGCTTGGAGCGGCCGGCAACACGCAGCCGGCGGTCGTTCATGAACGCGCCGCCGCCGCGCTCGGCCGTGTAGAGCTCGTCCATGGCCGGATTGTAGACGACGCCGGCGACGACCTGGCCCTGGCGCTCGAGCGCGATCGACACCGAGAAGAGCGGGATGCCGTGCAGGAAGTTGGTGGTGCCGTCGAGCGGATCGACGATCCAGCGGTGCTGGGCGTCCTCGCCCTCCACGGCGCCGCGCTCCTCCATCAGGAAGGCATAGCCCGGCCGCGCCTTCGACAGCTCGGCGTAGACGATCTCTTCGGCCTTGCGGTCGGCCTGGCTGACATAGTCGCCCGGTCCCTTCATCGAGACCTGCAGGTTCTGCACCTCGCCGAAGTCGCGCGACAGCGAGCGGCCGGCCTTCATCGCGGCCTGCACCATGACGTTGAGGAGAGCGGAACGCGCCATTTTTTCTTCCTGGCTTTTTCTTCCTACCGGCCGGCGCTCAATCGGCGCGGCGCATATAGGTGATTTCGTTGGTGTCGACGATGATGCGCTCGCCGGCCGAGATGAAGGGCGGCACCAGAACGCGGATGCCGTTTTCCAGCACCGCCGGCTTGTAGGAGGAGGCGGCCGTCTGGCCGCGCACCACCGGATCGGCCTCGGTGACGGTCAGCGTCACCTGGTCGGGCAGCGAGATGCCGATCGGCCGCTCCTCGTAGAGCTGAACCGTCACCATCATGCCGTCCTGCAGGAAAGCGGCGCGCTCGCCGACGAAGTCCTTCGCCAGCTCGAGCTGCTCGTAGCTTTCAGTGTCCATGAACACCAGCGCATCGCCCTGCTCGTAGAGGAACGAGAAATCCTTGAGGTCGAGCCTTATCTGCTCGACGGTCTCGGCCGAGCGGAAGCGCTCGTTGAGCTTGGTGCCGTTGATCAGGTTCTTCAGCTCGACCTGGTTGTAGGCGCCGCCCTTGCCGGGCTTGACGGTGTTGGTCTTGACCGCCACCCACAGCCCGCCATCGTGCTCGATGACATAGCCGGGACGGATTTCGCTGCCACTGATCTTGGCCATGATGAACTGATCCGGAATGAGATTTTCTGGCGCGGGTCGCGCTTTGGCGCCTCCAAGACCACAAATTGCCAAGGTAGGCAAGGGAGGGAACCCGAGCGGTTGCCGCGGCGACGGGCCTCAAGGCAGGCGATTTGCCTTTTGCAGGGCCTGCTTGGTCTGGTCGTCGTCGAGGCCCTGCAGGAAATCGTCCATCTGCGGGTCGATCAGTCCGGCGCGACGAGCGACGATATACCAGGCGCCGGCGAGGATCAGGTCCGGGTCGGTGCCGATGCCGCCCATATAGAGCTTGGCGAGGCGGTTCTGGGCGGCGACATTGCCGCCTTGCGCCGCCCGTCTCATCCAGGCAAAGCCCGATTTCAGGTCGCGCTCGCCACCGCGCCCCTCGATCATCCAGGCGGCGAGGTCGATCTGCGCCGTGTCGTAGTTTTGGCGCGCGGCTTGCGTCAGGAGGATACGCGCCTGGGCGTCGTCATGCGGCTTGCCGCCGGCGCCGTTGGCATAGAGTTGCGCCATCGCGTATTGCGCGTCGGCAAGGCCGGTGGCGGCCGCGCGCTCGTAGTAGACGGCGGCTTTCACAAGCCCGTCATCGCCGGGATCCTGCTGGACAAGCAACTGCGCGAAGTTGAACTGCGCAAGCCGGTTGCCGGCCTCGGCCGAGGCCTGCATCAGCGCGAAGGCGCCCTTTTCGTCCTTCTTCACATAGCGGCCGTCGAGCAGCATCAGCGCATATTGGAACTGCGCCTCCGGCACGCCCTGTTCCGCGGCCAGCCCATACCATTTTGCAGCCTCGGCCGGATTGAGCGGCACGCCCAGCCCGCGCGACAGGATTTCGGCCACCAGCGTCTCGGCCGCCGGATCGCCGTTCTTGGCGCGCTCCATGGCGAGATTGTAGGCGGTCTTGTAGAGGCCGCGCTGGAAGGCGCCATAGGCGGCGTCCGGCTGCTTGGCGCCGAAACGGTCGGGATTGACGGTGTCGGCCGATGGCGGAGTCATGGTTGCAGGCTGCGGCAAGGTGTTCTGGATCGGCTTGTCGATATGCGGATCGCTGCCGAACCGGCTCGCATCCGGCGCGGTGTCCTGCGTGGCTGTGTCCGGTTTGCCCTTATCCGGCGTGCCCGTGTCCGGCGAGCCTGTATCCGGCTTGGCTGCGTCGGGCGCGCCCTTGTCCGGCGCACTCGTCTCCGGCTGGGGCTGGGGCAGAGGCACGGTCTCAGTCGCGCTCGCCGTTTCGCCCAGCCAGCAAGCCGGAACCAGCAAGCCGGCCAGGACGGCCAGAGGAAGCACACGCAAGCGCATGTCAGTCCTCGAAACGCGGCGCGGTTTCATCGAGCAGCGCGTTGGCGGCGGCGATCGCCGCCGCGGGATCGCGCCCATCGGCGAAAACGGCGCTGGACAGCGCCACGAATTCGGCGCCGGTCGCGGCCACCGCCTCGACGGAAGCAAGCTCGGAGCCGCCCATGACGATGCAGGGAATCGAGATCATCTCAGCCCACCATTCGCCGAGGGCGAGGTTGCGGTGATGCGGCTCCGGCTTGTTGTCGTAGCCGAAACGGCCGAAGAACATGTAGTCGGGCCGCTCCTCGCCGAGCGCCAGCGCCTCGTCGCGCGTCTTGGCGCCGCCGGCGCCCACCATCATCTTGCCGGCCAGGCGCTCGATCGTCTCGGCGAGCTCCCGCGGCTTTGCCTCGACATGGATGCCGTCGGCCTGGACGCGACCGGCGATGCGGCTGTCGCCGGCGATGATGACGGCGATGCCGGCGCCTTGAGCGATCGGCACGATCCGTTCGGCGAGGGCCTGGAAGGAGGCGTCATCCATGCCATTGTCGGGCAGGATAAGCGAAGCGATGTCGCCGCCCTCGAAGGCCGCGCAGATATGCTCGGCCGGTACGAGCGGCGGCGCGATCAGCACGATGCGGCAGCGGTTGGGCGGGGTTAAATCGTTCATTGGCCTTCGATCCCGGTTTCGCCTATGCCGGGCGAAGATGGTTGCATTGCGGCATAGAGCAAAGCGGCCAGCTTGAACAGGAGGGCGAAGCAGGATCGTCGAGCGCGGGGGCGCCGCCGGATCGCCGCGCTCCGTCGTTTACAGAGCCGGTTCGCGGAAACGCCGAACCGCTCCAGGGATCACCCGTCCGGCAGGCTGAAGACGGCGCACGGTCTGACAATTCCACGCAATTGGTGTTCGCCCAACGGAACCAAGGGCGTCGTGGTTTCCGCGGCGACAGCGCCGGAGATCAGGACGCTCCGTCCAAGCGGCCGACACAGGCCTTCGAGCCTGCTGACGAGGTTCACGGCCGGGCCGATTGCGGTGAAATCCAGACGGTCGGCTGTGCCGACATTGCCCCACACCATGTCGCCGATGTGCAGCGCCATGCCGAATTGCAGCTCGGGCATGCCTTGTCCGGCACGAACCTGATTGAGCTGCGCCATCCCCGCCCGCGCCGCTGCGACCGCGCGCAACGCCGCCTCGCAAGCCTCCGAGACCGAGCGCTCGCCGACAGGAAAGATCGCCAGCACGCCGTCGCCGATGAATTTCAGCACCTCGCCGCCAAAAGCGTGAACGGCGCCGGCTATGCGGTCGAAGCTGGCGTTGAGCGCCGCCACGACCTGCTCGGCGTCCGTCTCTTCCGACAGGGCGGTAAAGTCGCGCAAATCGCTGTAGAACAGGACCGCGCGGATTGTCTCGCCAACCTCGCGCCGCGAACGGCCGGCCAACACCTGCGCTGCGCTGCGTTGCCCAAGATAGGCCTCAAGCAGGGCCGACAGGGTCGACCTAGCGGCGAGAGCGGCAAGCGGCGCCACGGCGAAGCGCGCCACCTGGTCCAGTGTTTTCGATTCGTGCTCCGCGAGAGGGCGTACCGCGGCCCAGTTCAGTTTTGGATTCCCCCATTGCGCATCCTCGCACTCGGGGCCAACCATGTAATCGTACACGACACCGGTTCCCAGTCCCGCCAGCCATTCGCGTCCGAGATCTGCCTCTCCGGTTCCAGGCATCATGCCGGCGCCAAAACCCAGCGCCTCCATGACGACGCCTGTCTCGGCCCGCCACAGCCAGGCGCGGCGCGTTATGATCGGATGCGGCGCGGCGAGCGTCAGGGCTCCACCGACGAGCGGCAATCCGTCGTCAACCAGCCGCGCGCCGAGCGTGGCCAGAAAATCATCCGGCTGGACGGCGCCGCCGGCGCTGTCGACCAGCCAGGCGAAAGTTGAAGAAAGCCGCATCGATATGATCATGCTTCGGCGTTCCGTCGCTGTCACCAGCGCGAATCGACCCAACGAGATTTTAGTTGAACGGCAGGGCGATTTGGCTTCGAATCGAAAGCGCTGGCCCGGCGCCACCTGCCAGGCGAGCCGTGTTGGCGCGCAAACCCGGGAGGTTTCGATGGCTGAACCCTTGATCGTTCGTCGCGAGGTACAGATCGCGGCGCCGCCGGCGACAGTCTTCGCCTTCCTGACAGATCCGGACAAGATTGTGCGCTGGATGGGAACGGAGGCAACGGCGGAACCCAACCCCGGCGGTCTCTATCTGCTGAATTTGGGAGGAAGAGCCACGGCTCGCGGCCAATTCACCGAGGTCATACCCGTCCACCGCCTTGCCTACAGCTTCGGCTGGGAGGGCAACGATCGGACGCCACCCGGTTCGAGCCTTGTCGAAATCGATCTGGTCGAAGAGCCGGGCGGGACGCGGGTCAAGCTAACCCATAGCGGCCTTGCCGACCGAGAGATTTGCGACAGCCACGAGAAGGGCTGGACGCACTATCTGGATCGGCTCGCGATCACCGCCGCCGGTGGCGACCCGGGACCGGACAAGATGTAGGGCAGCGGCCGCAATTGCCGACAGCCAGCGGCCAATCGCTAGTGCGTTTCACCGTTTCACGGAAACGGCGAAACGCGCTATCTCGTTGTTTTTACGCAATTCCGGACGGAAAACCGCTCACACCTCTCCTGGAATTGTTCTAGAGTTCAAGCTTGTAGCCGATATGGCTGGCCTTGAAGCCAAGGCGCTCATAGAAGCGATGCGCATCCGTCCGGCTCTTGTTCGTCGTCAGCTGCATGACCCGGCAGCCGCGCTCGCGGCATTTGTCGATCGCCCATTCCAACAGGCGCTGTCCCAGCCCCTCGCCGCGCCGGGTGGACGCGATGCGCACGGCCTCGATCTGGCCGCGCCACGCGCCGCGCTGCGATAGGCCGGCGAGAAAGGTGATCTGGAGCGTGCCGATGATTTCGTCGCCATCGGTCATCACCGCGAGCAACTGGTTCGGATCGCCGTCTATCGCCGCGAAGGCGTCCAGATAGGGTTGCGCCAGCGGCAGGGTGGCGTCTTCACGGGCCCGGCCCAGCGCATCGTCGGCAAGCATCGCGACGATGACCGCAACGTCCGCTTCACGTGCACGGCGAATGCTGATGGCGTTCATTTCCACTCTCCGAAATGGCGGGCCGACCGACCGGCGGACCCTGGCGGGGCAGATGGTCGTGCTGATTGGGCGGCAATAGCGGATGCCGGCATTAATGACTATCCCGGCGGCGCCGTTCCGCGCTATGGCTTGGTTCCCCGCCTCCTCCAACCTTCTCTTGCCGATGTCAGGCTTGCTCAGCGATCCGTGGTTCTATGCCGCCGCCATCCCGGCGGTGATCCTTGTCGGCCTGTCGAAAGGCGGCTTCGGCGGCGCCGTCGGCTTCGTCGGCGTGCCGTTGATGGCGCTGACCATCCCGCCGGTCCAGGCAGCGGCCATCCTGCTGCCGATCCTGTGCCTGATGGATATCGTTTCGGTGTGGACGTGGTGGGGCGTCTATGACCGCAAGATGCTGGTCGACATGATGCCCGGCGCCGTCATCGGCATCGGCCTCGGCTGGCTGACCGCCGCCTTGGTGACCGAGGAGATGGTGCGGCTGATCGTCGGCGCCGTCGCACTGGTGTTCGTGCTGCGCTGGCTCTACCTGCAGTTCCGCCATGGCGCCGATCACGCGGCGGAGCCGAACCGCATCGCCGCCGCTTGCTGGGGCACGGTGGCCGGCTTCACCAGCTTCGTCGCCCATGTCGGCGGTCCGCCCTTCCAGGTCTACGCGCTGCCGATCCGGCTCGACCCGAAAGTGCTGTCCGGAACCGCGGCGATCTTCTTTGCCGCCACCAACGCGCTGAAGCTCATCCCCTATTTCGCGCTCGGCCAGTTCGACACCGCCAACCTCACGGCCTCGGCGGTTCTGATGCCGCTGGCGCCGCTGTCTACCATCGCCGGCGCCTGGCTGGTGCGCCGCATGCGGCCGGAGATCTTCTATCCGTTCACCTACGCCACCGTCGCGGTGGTCGCCGTCAAGCTGCTGTGGGATGGCATAGTCGGCTTGATGTAGAAACGAGGCGGCCTTCAACCGCCTCGCTCCAAAAGATGTAACGCTCAGGCGGCGCTCGGTACCAGCTGGCGGCCGCCGCCGAAGGCGAGCGCGGCGCCGAGCGCAATCACCATTGCCATGCCGGCAAGAATGCCGATGTCGTGCAGAGTGGGCTTCAGCACCATGTCGGCGATGATCACCAGCATCACCGCATAATCGAGGCGCGCCCATCTCATCATGCGCTGGCCGATGGCAAGGACGGCGGGCGTCACACCCTGCTCGGCGACCATGGCGCCCATGCGCTCGCCGGTCGGCTTGAAGATCAGCATGCCGATCGAGAAGGTCGTGGCATAGCCGACGAGGCCGATGACGATCCACAGTTCGGTGAAGCCGACCCAGAAACCGCACATGACGAGGCCGAAGATCAGCGTCAGCATCGACATCGGCGCGAAGAACCTGCCGCCGAGCTGTCCGCTGGCGCGCATTGCCTGCAGCTTGTCCTCGATGTTGCCGGCGCGCTCGGCCAGCACGCCGAGCAGGAACAGCACGAAGCCGCCGCCGACCCACAAAATAGCCGAAACGACGTGAAGGAATTTGACGATCGAATACCAATCCATGGTTTGCTCCCGGAGATCCTGCCTGATTTCAAGCGGCGAGGATTTGCGCGCCGCTTCAGAGGAGCGGGCTTTTGCGTGGCGCGTGTTTCGGAACGATGCCGCGGCAGCGGCGGGCATGTTACAGGCGGCCACGATCGGCATTCGAAAATCCGGTTTTAGACGATCCCCAGCGGCGGAGCCGCTGTCCTGTTCCGGCACAGGGAAGCGCGTTCGCTTAAAAAATCGCCGCCGCGTTAAGGGTTCGTTAAGCTTTACAGGCGTTTACTATGCACATCCAGTTTTGCTGGATTCTTACCGAGTGGTTGGAGCCACTTTGTTTGACGCCTCCCTGTTAAACTCCTGAGAGCCGCCTTATCCGCGGCTCTTTTTTTGTCCACGGGCGGCCGGCTCCAAAGCAGCCGGCGTTAACCGTTTGTTAAACATGCGCTTGCCTTCATGGGCATCGAAGCGCATTTTCAAGCCTCAGTCAGTTAAGGGTGCTGGCCACGTCGGCAAGGATAGTCGAATCGGCTGGCGGCAGTGCAGGGGCGTATCGATGAACGAGCCTTCGAAGGGCAGCGCGAAAACCATCAAGCTGGCGGAGCGCCGGGTTTTCTCCCAATCCTTCAAGCCGCTCTACCAGGAAGGCATGGGGCTGGTCGAGCAGGCCGCCGAATATCTCGATGGCAAGGGCAGGCTCGAGGCCAAGAAATTGTCGCGCACGGCCGCGACCCTCTATGCAGCGGAATCGATGCGGCTGACCACAAGGCTGATGCAGGTCGCCTCCTGGCTGCTGCTGCAGCGCGCGGCGAATTCCGGCGAGATGACGCGCGACCAGGTGGCCTCGGAGAAATCCAAGGTGCGGCTGGATACCGCGTCGGCGCATGACGAGGCGCTTGGCTGGAACGAGCTGCCGAAGGAATTTCTCGATCTGGTGACGCGCTCGCTACGCCTGCAGGCGCTGGTACGGCGCATGGACGAGGAAATCTATGGCGGCGTCGTCGCCGAGACGCACGCGCCCAGCCGCCGGGCCAATCCGGTTTCCGACCAGATCAGCCTTTTGAATACGGCGTTCGCGCGCGGCTGACACCGCGTTTGCAACAAACGCTGAGTAGCGCGGGCGGCTTCCCCCATCGAGCCGTGATCGGCGCAAATCAAGCGCCTCTGGCCTCCAGCCACTTTTCGATGTTGCGGCAGCAGCTTTCGGCGCATTGAAGGCCGTGCCCACCTTCGCGAGAAAGATCACCCTTGCCTGGAAGCGATAGGCCTCTAGTTGGAGCCGTTCGCCGCAGCCGGGTCGACCCGAGCCGGATTTGCAAGAAAATCACCGTCACTGTGACCAAAGCAGATTGCGAGGCTTGATCCCGTGCATTCGCCATTGGACCGCATTCCGGTATCGATCATCATCCCTAACTACAATTACGAACAGTTTCTCGGGCGCGCCATCGACAGCGCGTTGGAGCAGGACCACCGAAATGTCGAGGTCGTGGTCGTCGACGACGCTTCGACCGATGCGTCGGTGGCCGTCATCGAATCCTATGGCGACAAGATCCGCCCGTGCCTGAGGCGCAGGAATGGCGGGCATGGCGCAGCATTCAACACCGGATTCGAGGCGAGCACCGGGGCGATCATCCTTTTCCTGGACGCCGACGATTATCTCTATCCGAACGCCGTCTCCGAGGTCCTGGACGAGTGGGATGCAGATGTCGCCCAGGCGCAATTCCGGCTGCATCTCGTTGATGAGGACCAGCAGATCAAGGATGTCTTTCCCCCTCCCGAACAGCCGTTCGATTCAGGCGACGTCGTGCCGGAATTGTTGCGCAAGGGGCGCTACCGTACGACGGTGACAAGCGGGCTGGCGTTCGACCGCGAGGCGCTGGAACCGATAATGCCCATGCCTGAAAGCGATTTCCGGCAAGGCGCCGATGGCTATCTGGCGACACTGGCGCCGCTTCACGGAGAAGTGAAATCCATCGACACCTGCCTTGGCGCCTACCGCATCCACGGCTCCAACCATTCGGTCTTCGACGAGAAGCTTGCCGAGCGGGCGCGCTGGCGCATGCAGCATGACTTCCGGCGCCTCGAAGCCCTGTCCGACCGGGCGGCCGAGATCGGCTTGACCATGCCGCCGGATGCCGGCCTTCACGATCCGGTTCACCTGGAAGAGCGGCTGGCTTCGCTCTGCGTCGATGAGCCCCAGCATCCGGTTGAAACCGACTCCCGGCTGGGCCTGGCAAGAGCGGGCGCCGCCGCCAGCCTGGAAATGAACGCATCCTGGCGGCGGCGGGCTGCCCTGGCGGCCTGGTTCCTCAGCATCGGAATCCTGCCGCGGCGCATGGGCAATGCGGTGCTGGCATGGAAGCTGGTCGCGTCGTCCCGGCCGGCGGTTCTCACGCGGCTGTCGAAAACCATCCGTCGCGTGACGAACTAGGTTCGCGACACAGGGATTTTGAAAGGTTGCTGTTTGTCTTGGCGCAAGATTTTCCATTCATTTGCGTGAAATCAGCGCAAACGCTGGAGATTGGTTGAAGCCGCCCCAACCTCGTCATTCTATGGCGGAGCAAGGAGCGAAGCGACGCGGCGCAGACCATAGAATCCATGCCGTGACTTGAACGCGGCGCCACGGTGCAGAATTCTGCTCCGTTGCACGCCTTGGCGAAGGTAACGGCATGGATTCCAGGGTCTTCGCGACGGAGCTTCGCTCCTGCTCCGCCCTGGAATGACGATCGCAAAGGGCGTTTCGGCCAATCTCCAACGCAATTCCGCCTGCCAACGCCAACAGAGCCGACCGGCCAAATCCCCTACGGCCTGCGACACCGGTCAGGCGCGATCTTGGGATCGCGACCGTTTCCGGTTTGTTCACATTTCGCTGGCATCGCTTGCCGCCGAGGTTAAACTTGGCGCATGGGGGAAGCGATTCGCATCATCGGCATCGATCCGGGCCTGAGGCGCACCGGATGGGGCATCATCGATAGCCTCGGCAATTCGCTGCGCTTCGTCGCGTCCGGCACCGTGCGCTCGGATGACAAGGCGCCGCTCGCGACGCGGCTCTGCCAATTGCATGACGGGCTGGCCGAGGTGCTGCATCAGGCCATGCCGCATGAGGCCGCGGTCGAACAGACCTTCGTCAACAAGGACGCGACGGCGACCCTGAAGCTCGGCCAGGCGCGCGGCATCGCCATGCTGGTGCCGGCGCGCGCCGGGCTGGTCGTCGCCGAATACGCGCCCAATGCGGTCAAGAAGGCGGTGATCGGCGTCGGCCATGGCGAGAAGAAGCAGATCCATATGATGGTCAAGGTGCTGATGCCGAAGGCGGTCTTCGACACGGATGATGCTGCCGACGCCCTGGCCATCGCCATCTGCCATGCGCATCATCGTCCGAGTGTCGCCTATCGGATGGCGGTTTCGGGGTGAGGGGAAAATCATGATCGGCAAGCTGAAAGGCATGCTGGACGAGATCGACGAAGATAGCTGCGTCATCGACGTGCATGGCGTCGGCTATGTCGCCCATTGCTCGGCGCGCACGCTGGCATCACTGCCGTCGCCCGGCGAGGCGGTGGTGCTTTTCATCGAGACCTATGTGCGCGAGGACATGATCCGGCTCTACGGCTTCCAGACGGGGCTGGAGCGCGAGTGGTTCCGGCTTTTGATGAACAATGTGCAGGGCGTCGGCGCCAAGGTGGCGTTGGCGGTGCTGTCGACGCTGGCGCCGGCCGACCTCGCCAACGCCATCGCGCTGCGCGACATCGCCATGGTTTCCCGCGCGCCCGGCGTGGGCAAGAAGGTGGCCGAGCGCATCGTCACCGAATTGCGCACCAAGGCGCCGGCCTATGCTGGCGCGGCGACCGGCACGATCGGCCTCAAGCAGGAACTCGGCGAAGGCGTCGCGGCCGCGCCGATCACGGATGCGGTCTCGGCGCTCGTCAATCTCGGCTATTCGCGCGACATAGCGGCAAACGCGGTCGCGGCGGCGCTGAAGTCGGCCGGCGACGGAGCGGATGCCTCGAAGTTGATCCGTTTCGGGCTCAAGGAACTGGCGCGATGAGGCGACGCTTGTCCCGCCAGCGGTCCTATGCAAGGAAGGCGGCATGAGCCTTTCGCCCCGCCTCATTGCACCCGACAAGCGCGGCGAGGATGCCGAGCAGACGCTGCGGCCGCAGTCGCTCGACGAGTTCGTCGGCCAGGCTGCGGTGCGCGCCAATCTCAAGGTCTTCGTCGATGCTGCCAAGAGCCGCGGCGAGGCGCTCGACCATGTGCTTTTCGTCGGCCCGCCGGGGCTCGGCAAGACGACGCTGGCGCAGATCATGGCGCGCGAGCTCGGCGTCAACTTCCGCTCGACCTCCGGCCCGGTCATCGCCAAGGCCGGCGACCTTGCCGCGCTGCTCACCAATCTGGAGGAGCGCGATGTGCTCTTCATCGACGAGATCCACCGCCTCAACCCGGCGGTCGAGGAGATCCTCTATCCGGCGATGGAGGATTTTCAGCTCGACCTGATCATCGGCGAGGGGCCGGCGGCGCGCTCGGTCAAGATCGACCTTGCCCGTTTCACCTTGGTCGCGGCGACAACCCGGCTCGGGCTCTTGACCAATCCGCTGCGCGACCGGTTCGGCATTCCGGTGCGGCTCAATTTCTACACGGTCGAGGAGCTGGAGCAGATCGTGCGCCGCGGCGCCCGGATCCTCTCGATGCCACTCGGCGACGACGGGGCGGTCGAGATCGCGCGCCGCGCGCGCGGCACGCCGCGCATCGCCGGCCGGCTCTTGCGCCGCGTGCGCGACTTCGCCAGCGTCGCCGGTGCCGCGCATGTCGACCGCAAGATCGCCGACGAGGCGCTGACCAGGCTGGAGGTCGATGCGCTCGGCCTCGACGCGCTCGACCGCCGCTATCTGTCGATGATCGCGCGCAATTTCGGCGGCGGGCCGGTCGGCATCGAGACGATCGCGGCCGGGCTTTCGGAGCCGCGCGACGCTATCGAGGACATCATCGAGCCCTATCTCATCCAGCAGGGTTTCATCCAGCGCACGCCGCGCGGGCGCGTGCTGACCGCCAATGCCTGGCGGCATCTGGGGCTCGACCCGCCAAAGGATATCGCGCAGCAGCAGATCAGCCTGTTCCAGGAAGAGTAACGCAGATTTGTTCGCCGCTCGGCCAAGCAAGGGGCCGATCTGCGCAGAATCTGCGCGCCTTGGCCCAGCTCAGGGCGCAATTGCCGCCTTTAAGGCAGCTTCCTGGTAGAAACCCAAGGGGCTTGGGCCGTTCCATGATCACCAGACGCGGTTTCCTGCGCCTTGTCGGCGGCTCGGCCTTCGCCATGGTGTCGCTCGGCGCCTATGCGGTCGGCATCGAGCCGATGCTGCTGACGCGTGTGAAGCGCTACGCGCTGACGCCGCCGCACTGGCCGGCCGGACTCAAGCTGCGCGTCGTGGCGCTGGCCGACATCCACGCCTGCCGGCCCTGGATGACGCCGGAGCGGATCGCGGCGCTTGCAGAGCAGGCCAATGCGCTGCAGCCGGATGTCATCGTCATGCTTGGCGATTATCCTGCGGGAACCCGCATGGTGACCGGCTGGGTGAACGCATCCGAATGGGCGCCGGCGCTCTCCGGGCTGAAGGCGCCGCTCGGCGTGTTCTCGATCCTCGGCAATCACGACTGGTGGGAGGATCGCTCGGCACAGGCGGCTGGGGCAGGGCCGACAATTTCCCGCAAGGCGCTCGAGGCTGTCGGCATTCCGGTGCTGGAGAACGACGTCGTGCGGCTGGAAAAGGACGGCAAAGGCTTTTGGATTGCCGGGCTGGCCGACCAGATTGCGCTGCTGCCGGACAGGGCCAAGGGCCGCAGGGGGCTCACCGGCCTCGACGATCTTCCCGGCACGTTGGCCAAGGTCGGCGACAGGGATCCCATCATCCTGCTCGCGCATGAGCCGGACATCTTTCCAAAGGTGCCCTGGCGGGTTTCGCTGACGCTGTCCGGTCACACCCATGGCGGACAGGTGCGGCTGTTCGGCTATTCGCCGGTCGTGCCTTCCGCCTATGGCAACCGCTATGCCTATGGCCATGTCGTCGAGAACGACCGCAACCTGATCGTCTCGGGCGGTCTCGGCTTCAGCATTGCGCCGGTCCGTTTCGGTGTGCGGCCGGAGATACTCCAAATCGATCTTGGCTAAGGCGTACCGATATTCAGGTGAGGCCGGCCTGCGAATGCCGGTTTCCTGCGCTTCCGGTGCTCACGTACTTTAAGTACGCTCCGCTCCGGTTCTCGGAACCCGCCATTCTCGACTCGGCCTGACCTGAATCTCGGTACGCCTTGGTTTGCTGCCTTACCGCAGCGACCTGATCACATCCATCACATTGGGTTCCGCCTTCTCGCCGTCGAACGCATCGACGACGCCGAAGGCGCCGCCATAGCTCCACACCGACCAGGAAAAACCATACGCCTCGGCGCGGGCGATCATGTAGCCCACATAGGCGGCGCGGTACGCTGCCGGCATGACGAAGCCGTTGCCGTATTCCTTGCGGATCATGCCGAATTCGCCAAGCGTGATATCCTGAGGCTTGATGCCGTTGGCCTTCGCCCAGGCGTCGACCGTCCTGAACGGCGCATCCATGACGGCGGCCAGCTTTTCGGGACTGTCCATCGCTGCCACCTGTTCGTCGAGATAGGCGAGCATGCCGCTCTGCCGCGCCCAGGGCGCCTCGGCCTTGATCCGATCGCGGATCGTGTCCAGCGTCACGTCCAATTGCGGCTTGGGAACGGCTGTGAGCGGATAGGGCAGGCCGGTGACGTATTGGATGAAATCGCCGGCCCAGGTCGCTCCCTGGTGTGTCAGAAGGAACGGGTCGTAGGAATGGAAGGTCCAGATGATGTTGTCGTCGGGGATCGTCCCGGGGTCGATCCTGGCCAGGGACTCCGCGTTTGAAAAGCAGCCGCCGGTCAGGATCAGCGTGAGCCTGGTGGCGGAAGCTCGCGCGGCCGCGAACAGCTTTTTCTGGCGGTCGGGCCAAAGGTTGGTGCCGTTCGCGTCGCAATCGACGATCGGCTCGTTCATCAGCTCCAGCGCGACCTGCTTCGGATCTTCCCGGGCCAGCGTCTTTGCCATGTTGCGCACGACCTCGGCATAGGCGTCGAACGTCGCCGGACCGTCCATCACCTGCCCCATGCCGATCTTGCGGTCGCCGCCCGCGGGGATCAGATGCAGGTCGACGATCACCTTCAGGCCGGCGCGGTTGATCATGCGCGCCGAGTCGAGCACGCTGGCATAGAGGTCGTCGCGAAGCGCTTCGGTCCGGTCCGAGAGAAAGGGCGAGGGATCGACCGGCATGCGCAGGAAATCGAGACCGGCATCCTTGAGCGCCTTGAGGTCGTCCTGCTTGAGGAATTTGCGCCACTCCGGATAAGGCAGGATCGCCCGGCGATCGCTCCATTTGTCCTCGGTGGGCCAGGTGACCCATCGGTCGAGATTGAGGCCGCGTTTCATCGAGAACGTCGCTGCCCCGGCCGGCAGCGCCAGCGCGCCGAGCGCAAGCAGCGCCGCCATCAAGCTCTTGATCATCGTGCCCAACAGTGCCATCCCGTTCCCGCGCGAGAGACACCTGCCCTTCTGGGCCGAAAAAGGAAAGCGCGATGGACGATCATGGTGAATCGGCGGCGCTCAGCGCCGGGCTTTCCGGCGCGCTGACGGATTTCGGCCACCGGCTGATGGCGAGGGTCTATTATGCCGACACCGATTTCTCCGGCGTCGTCTACCATGCGCGCTATCTCGAGTTCCTCGAGCGCGGCCGCTCCGACTATCTGCGGCTGACCGGCGTCCACCACACCGAGCTGCTGGACGGCAAGCATGGCGAGCGCATCGTCTGGGTGGTGCGGCGCATGGAAATCGACTTCCGCTCGCCGGCCCGCATGGACGACATCCTGACCATCGACACGCGCACCGACGACATCTCCGGCGCCCGCATCTTCATGGGCCAGCAACTGAAGCGCGGCGGCGAGGTGCTGGTCGAGGCGAAAGTCGAGGCGGCGATCGTCGGCGAAAGCGGGCGCCCGAAACGGTTTCCAAGGGAGTGGATTGCCGCCTTCATGCCTCGGGTACGCTGATATTCAGGTGATGCCGGCCTGCGAATGATGGCTTCCTGCGCTTCCGGTGCTCACGTAGTTTCTAACTGCCGCACGTCCTTATCGGAAAACCGGAGACCACTTTTCCGGGACATGCCGAAGTACGCTCCGCTCCGGTTCTCGGAAGCCATCGTTCTCGGCTCGGCCTGACCTAAATCTCAGCATACCCTTGCGGCGGCGCTTGTTGATTGGTCGCCTGCCAAGCGCGGCAATGCGCCGCGCCTGACATCCTAACCCATCCTTAACCATAACGGTTCATGAAGGAATTGGTGAAGATTGGCGCAATTCGTGCGCCTTCCTTTCACCAATATTTGCCTCGAAAAGGCCGCGAAACGGTGCATTCGGGGCGTGTCCCGCAAGCTTCACGCTTCGCGCGATCGGACCAAAGGGATGCCCATGGGCCAGCCGCCAGCGATGCCCGGAAAATCTTAAGGACTTAAGTGATGGAAAATATCGCACTCGCCGATCCGGCAGCGCATTTGTCGATCTGGGCCCTGTTCATGCAGGCCGGCTGGGTGGTCAAGCTGGTGATGATCGGCCTGCTCTGCGCCTCGATCTGGACCTGGGCGATCATCATCGACAAGCTCGTCGCCTATAGCCGCATGCGCCTCGCCCTCAATCGCTTCGAGCAGGTCTTCTGGTCCGGGCAGTCGCTCGAAGACCTCTACCGCACGCTGGCCGACCGCAAGACCACCGGCATGGGCGCGATCTTCGTCGCCGCCATGCGCGAATGGAAGAAGAGCTTCGAAAAGGGCGCGAAGTCGCCGCTGGCGCTGCAAACCCGCATCGACAAGGCCATGGACCTGGCATTGACGCGCGAGATGGAAAGGCTGGAGGGACGCCTCGGCTTCCTCGCCACCACCGGCTCGGCCGCGCCCTTCATCGGCCTGTTCGGCACCGTCATCGGCATCATGACCTCGTTCCAGGCGATCGCCGCGTCGAAGAATACCAGCCTTTCGGTGGTGGCGCCCGGCATCGCGGAGGCGCTGCTGGCGACCGCGATCGGCCTGCTCGCGGCCATCCCCGCGGTCATCGCCTACAACAAGCTGTCATCGGACGCGAACAAGCTCGCCGTGCGCATGGAAGGGTTCTCGGACGAGTTCTCCGCCATACTCTCGCGCCAAATCGATGAAAAAGTAGCGCAGAAGGCCTGAGGAACGATCATGGGGATGTCTGCTGCTGGCGCAGGTGGCTCGGGGCGAGGCGGACGCGGCCATAGGCGCCGTGGCCGTCACCATGGCCTGATGTCGGAAATCAACGTCACGCCGATGGTCGACGTGATGCTGGTGCTGTTGATCATCTTCATGGTCGCGGCGCCGCTGCTCACCGTCGGAGTTCCGATCGATCTGCCGGACACGCAAGCCAAGGCGATGAATGTCGATACGCAGCCGATCACCGTCTCGATCGACGCCGCCGGCAAGATTTTCCTGCAGGAAACCGAGATCCCCATCGAGGAACTGGTGGCCAAGCTGCAGGCGATCTCGAAGACCGGCTATGACGAGCGCATCTTCATCCGCGGCGACAAGTCGACCGACTACGGCACGGCGATGAAGGTCATGGCCCGCATTTCAGCCGCCGGCTACAAGAATATCGGCTTGGTCTCGCTGCAGGAACAGGATCAGTAGACGCCAGATGCGCACGGGCCTCACCTCATCGGTGATCTTGCATGCGGTGGCGCTGGCCTTCGGGCTGTTCACGCTGTCGTCGCCACCGGCCATGCCGGCCGCCGACGTGGAGTCGGTGGCGGTGGATATCGTGCCGATGGAGGCCATCGCGCAAACGCTGCAAGGCGACAAGAAGGCGGTCATGCATGACAAGCCGGCGCCGGTTCCGACGAAGCGGCCGGATGTCGTTCCCAATGCCCAGAAGGTCGGCGAGAACACGTCCGACACCGATAAGCCGGTGACGGACGAAGCCAAGCCGAAGCCGGTCGAGAAGACGGCGGCGCCGCCGCCCGCGCCGACGCCAACCGAGAAGCCTGCGGTCGAGGACGTGCCGAAGCCGCAGGAGAAGCCGAAGCCGACGCCCGCGACGGAAGTCGCGCCGACGCCGACGCCGAAGGAAGAGGTCAAGCCCGAGCCGGTCAAGCAGACGGAGCCCAAGCCGACGCCGGCGAAGGAAGCGACGCCGCCGCCCGACAAGACCGCGGCCATCCAGAAGGAAGAGGTCAAGCCGGACGCAGTGGCCGAGGCGATCTCGCAGGACCAGCCGACGGATGAGGCGAAGCTGCCGGATTCAGCGCCCGCGCCGGAAGCACGGCCGAAGCCGCAGCCGCAGCCGGCCCAGGCCGAGAGTGCCAAGGCGCCGGATCGCAAGGACGCGGAAAAGCCGGTGAAGGAAGCGTCTTCCAAGAAGAAGTCGGACGAGAAGCAGTTCAACGCCGACGAGATAACGGCGCTGCTCGATAAGCAGAAACCATCCGGCGGCGGCGCCAAACGCTCGACACAGCAGGCTTCGCTGGGCGGCGAGAAGGATCAGGGCCAGAAGCTCTCCAAGTCGGAACAAGGGGCGTTGGAGGATCAGCTCGGCGGTTGCTGGACTCTTCCGGTTGGCCTCGAGGGCTCCGAAAACTTCACCGTGGTCATCCGTTTCAACCTGAATGCCTCCGGCAAGCTCGAGGGCCGCCCGACCGTCGAGAAGTCCAGCGGCAACCCCCAGTTCGACGCCAGCGCGGTCCGCGCCGTGCAGAAATGCGATGTCGCAGGTCTGCAGGTTCCCGCCGGAAAGCAGGACATATGGTCTGACGTTCGCGTCAACTTCGATCCAAGAGCGATGCTTGGCCTGTAGCCTGAGCACCCAAAAAATCAGCAAGAGAAGCGAGAAGACATGAAATCCATCCTCAAGCCGCTCCTGATGGTCGCCGCGATGGCGGCAGGCATAAGTTCTGTCACCACCTTGCCCGCTCAGGCAACTCTTGAGCTGAACGTCAACAAAGGCAATGTCGAGCCGATGCCCATCGCCATCCCTGATTTTCAGGGAGGGCTTGGTCCGCTGATATCGGAGATCGTGACAGCCGACCTGAAACGGTCGGGGCTGTTCGCGCCGATCGACAAGGCCGCTTTTGTCGAAAAGATCACCAATCCGGATGCCTCGCCGCGTTTCGAGGACTGGAAAGTCATCAACGCGCAGGCGCTGGTGACCGGCAGCGTGAGCAAGGAGGCGGACGGCCGCATCCGCGCCCAGTACCGGCTGTGGGATATTTTCGGCAACCAGCAGCTGGCCGGTGAGCAGTTTTTCGCCAACGACGCCAATCAGCGCCGTGTCGCGCACATCATCGCCGATGCGATCTACGAGAAGATCACCGGCGAGAAAGGCTATTTCGATACACGCGTCGTCTTCGTCGACGAATCCGGCGCCAAGAACGCGCGCAAGAAGCGGCTCGCCATCATGGACCAGGACGGCGCCAATGTGCGCTATCTGTCCGACGGCCGCGCCATCGTGCTGACGCCGCGCTTCTCGCCGAACCGGCAGGAAATCACCTACATGTCCTATGAGAGCGGACAGCCGAAGGTGTATCTGCTGCAGATCGAAACCGGACAGCGCGAGTTGGTCGGCAACTTCCCCGGCATGACATTTGCGCCGCGCTTCTCGCCCGACGGCCAGAAGGTGATCATGAGCCTGCTGCGCGATGACGGCAATTCCAACATCTTCGCCATGGATCTGAGAAGCCGCTCGACCACGCGGCTCACTGATTCGACCGCGATCGACACCTCGCCGTCCTATTCGCCGGATGGCTCGCAGGTCGTCTTCACCTCAGACCGCGGCGGCGGCAGTGGCCGCTCGCAGATCTACGTCATGGGTGGCGACGGCTCGAACCCGCACCGCATCTCCTTTGGCGACGGCGTTTATTCGACGCCGGTCTGGTCGCCGCGCGGCGACCTGATCGCCTTCACCAAGCAGAGCGGCGGTGAATTCCAGATCGGCGTCATGAAGACCGACGGCTCGGGTGAGCGCATCCTGTCCTCCGGCTTCCAGCAGGAGGGCCCGACCTGGGCGCCGAACGGCCGCGTGTTGATGTTCTTCCGCGACTCGGGCGGCGGACCCAAGCTGGTCTCGGTCGATCTTACCGGCCGCAACGAGCAGCCGATCCCGACCGCGAACTACGCGTCGGATCCGGCTTGGTCGCCGTTGCTGGAATAGGGAACTGAAGAACTGAGGAATTGAAGAACTGAGGAATCGAGAAGCCCCGGCTCTCAATTTCTTAGTGCCATTTTCCACGGCTTGGTCGCGTTTTGGCCGCATTTCCGCCTACGGTCCGCGCGCATTGTCGATCTTGGTAAATGCGTGGATGCGTAACGGCCGAGGACGGCGGCCGAAACCAAAAATTAACCGTGTTTCTTGAATGCCGGTTAACCCAAACGTGGTTACTGGGTGATCAACGAAATCACTCGAATGCTAAGGAGAGGGCGGCATGGGCCGTATCGCAGCACTTACCAGAAACCCGGCGATGATCGCGTTGGTGGCGGCTCTCGCCATCACCGGTTGCGCGTCGAAAAAGACCCCGAACAGCGCGGCCGATCTCGGGCTCAACGGCGCCGGCGCCGCCACGCCGGGTTCCGCGCAGGACTTCACCGTCAACATCGGCGACCGCATCTTCTTCGACACCGACTCCTCGTCGATCCGCGCTGACGCGCAGACCACGCTGGCGCGCCAGGCGCAGTGGCTCAACCAGTATCGCCAGTACGCGATCGTCATCGAAGGCCATGCCGACGAGCGCGGCACGCGTGAGTACAATCTGGCGCTGGGCGCCCGCCGCGCCGCCGCCACCCGCGACTTCCTGGTTTCCAAGGGCGTCTCCGCAGGCCGCCTGAAGACCATCTCGTACGGCAAGGAGCGTCCGGTCGCGGTCTGCGACGACATCTCCTGCTGGTCGCAGAACCGCCGCGCCGTCACCACGCTGTCGGGCGCCGGTTCCTGATAACAGGCCCCGTGGCCGCCGCTTGGTGCGACGCCACAGGCGGCAAAAATACAACATCGCAAGAATCAAAGGCGGCCTCAGGGCCGCCTTTTTCATTTGCAACGACTTGAAACAAAATTTGGCCGAAGTCTCGGGTCCTGCTATGAGCGCGAGGGCGCTTCCTCCCCCTGTTGGAAAGGCGCATCAGGCCAACACATCCACCGCGAGAGACAGAATGCATTTTAGAACGGTCCTGAGCGGCACGCTTGCGCTGCTGCTCGTATCAAGCCTCACAAGCCTCGCCGCGTCGGCCGACAGCGCCGGACAGGCTTCCGGCAACGGCTTTACCTTTCACCTGCCGACGCTCGGCATCTTCGGCGACAAGAAGAAGCCTGAACAGGCGCAGATCGCGCAGGATAGTGGCGGCGGCGTGACCGGTCTGGAAGACCAGCTGCGCCAGCTGAACGGCAAGATCGAGGAGATGAATTTCCAGATCCTGCAGATGCAGGAACAGATCCGAAAGCAGCAGGAAGACAATGAGTTCCGCTTCCAGCAGCTCGAGGGCGGTTCGCAAGGAGGCGCCAAGCCGGCCGGGCAGAAGAAATCGGAAGCCGCGCCTCAGGACGGAACCGGCAACACCAATCTCGGCGATGCCGGCACCGGGGATTCCGGCACCGGCGACGCCGGAACCGACAATAGCGTCGCGCAGGCTCCGGCGACGCAGGCGCCTGCTGACACCGGCGGGCAAAATGGCGGCGGCAAGACGGTCGGCGACGTCATTGTGGAATCGCAGACCGGCGACCCCGGCAAGCTGATCACCGGCGCGCCGCCGAAGAATTTCGGCACCATCACCGTCGACAAGAACGGCAATGTCGTCAATGCCGAGACCGGCCCGCAAGCCAGCGCGCCGGTGCAGGCTCCCGCGGCCACGGCAAGCGCTCCTTCCGCCGAGACGCCGGCCAAGAAGAACAAGTCCGGCGACACGCAAGTCGCGGCCCTGCCGTCGACCAACGATCCCGACGAGCTCTACCGCAATTCCTACCAGTTCATCTTGTCGGGCGACTATCCAACCGCCGAGCAGGGCTTTCGCGACCATATCTCGCGCTTCCCCAAGGACGCCAAGGCGGCGGACGCGCATTACTGGCTGGGCGAGTCTCTGCTGGGTGAGCAGAAATACCGTGACGCGGCCGAAGTCTTCCTCGCCGCCAGCAAGGAGTACCCGAAGGCCAAGAAAGCCCCCGACATGCTGCTCAAGCTCGGGGTTTCGCTGGTCGGACTGAAGCAGAATGACGTCGCCTGCGCCACTTTCAACGAGATCGGCAAGCGCTATCCCGACGTCTCAGCCACGCTCAAGGAGCGCATCAAGCAGGAAAAGGCGCTGGCGGCGTGCTGACGCCCGATACCAAAGCCGACCTCTCAGACGACCTTTTCTCCGACCTGGACCTTTCGACCGGCGCCGTTGCAGCCGTGTCCGGCGGCAGCGACTCGACCGCCCTGCTCCTCCTTCTCAAAGATCATCTCGACCGGACCGCACCGGGCGCCAGGCTGCTCGCGGTGACGATCGATCATGGCTTGCGGCCGGATTCGGCCACCGAGGCACGGCAGGTTGCCGATTTCTGCGCCGAGCGCGGCGTCGCGCATCGCATTCTCGCCTGGCGCGGCGACAAGCCCCTGACCGGTCTGCCGGCCGCGGCACGCGCGGCGCGCTACAGGCTGCTGGCGCAAGCAGCCGACGCCGAAGGCATCAAGCTGATCCTGACCGGGCACACCGCCGACGACCAGGCCGAGACGGTGCTGATGCGGCAGGCACGCGACGATGACGGCCGCGGGCTTGCCGGCATGGCGCCCGCCACGCTGCATGACTGGCGCACCTGGATCGTCCGGCTGCTGCTCGGCACAAGGCGTGCGGCACTGCGCGACATGCTGCGGCATCGCGACATCGGCTGGATCGAGGACCCGACCAATATGGATGTCCGCTTCGAGCGGCCACGCATGCGCGCGTCGCTCGCGCAGGGCGAAGGCGAACGGCGCATTGCCGAGGCGCTGGCGCTGTCGGCCCAGGCGGCACGTGAGCGCCACGACATCGGCCGCCGCGCCGCCATGCTCATCGACGCGTTCGCCAGCAGACCGGTTCCGGGTCTCATCCGCCTCGATCGCGATTTCGCTTGGCATGAGGACGGCCAAGCGGCCGTATACGTGCTGCGCATCCTGCTGGCCACGGTTGGCGGCATGTCTTTTCTCGCCGACCAGGCGCGCTGTGCTGAGCTGCTTTCCCGCCTGCAGCTGGGATCGCTTTGCGCTACATTGTCGCGGACGGTGGTCGATGCGCGCCGTACAGGCATTTTCCTTCGCCGCGAAAGCCGCAACCTGCCCGTCCCCGCGCCGCCGGCGGATAATTGGCTTTGGGACAACCGCCGGCGCATCACTTTGAAAGACGGGTCGGGCGATTTGGTGATCGCGCCGCTGGGCCCTGCCGCCGCCAGTAAAGCGCCCTTCAGCGAGGATGTTCCACAGAGCCTTTCACGCGCGGCGCTTGCCGCGGAGCCAGCGCTATGGTCCGGCGGCAAACGCCTTGATTTCGCTGGCGGCGACGCCGGCCGGCAATCGGTGTCGATCGTTCCGGCGGTTGCCCCTTTCGCGCGCTTCCTGCCGTGCTTCGACATTGAACCCGCCACCGCCGTCGCGATGCTTGTCGGAGCGCCGCCGGTGCCGGCGCCGCCATTCCATGGCCATGATGGTGGGCGACGGTGGGCGAAAGCTTAACCGATACGTGCTGTTCTGCTTGGCAAGGGGAGGCGCTCTCCCTATGTTAGGCCCAAGCTTCTCCATCATCGCGGGCCCGCAGGCGGGCTCCAACGGGACAATAGATGAATCCGAACTATCGCAACCTCGCGCTCTGGGCGATCATAGCGGTCCTGCTCATCGCCCTGTTCAATCTGTTCCAGACGCCTCAGACGCGCGGTGCAACGACGGATATCCCCTATTCGCAGTTCCTGCAGGACGTCGCCTCCGGCCGGGTCAAGAGCGTGACCATCGCGGGTGCCCGCGTCTTCGGCAACTACACGGACAACGCCAACGGCTTCCAGACTTATTCGCCGGGCGACCCGTCGCTGGTTTCCAGGCTGCAGGACAAGAACGTCACCATCACCGCCAAGCCTGAGACCGACGGCTCCAACTCGCTGTTCGGCTACCTGATTTCGTGGCTGCCGATGATCCTGATCCTCGGCGTGTGGATATTCTTCATGCGCCAGATGCAGTCCGGCTCCGGAAGAGCGATGGGCTTCGGCAAGTCGAAGGCCAAGCTTCTGACGGAGGCGCATGGCCGCGTCACCTTCCAGGATGTCGCCGGCGTCGACGAAGCCAAGGAAGACCTCGAAGAGATCGTCGAGTTCCTGCGCGATCCGCAGAAGTTCCAGCGCCTCGGCGGCAAGATCCCGCGCGGCGTGCTGTTGGTCGGCCCGCCCGGCACCGGCAAGACGCTGCTCGCCCGCTCGGTCGCCGGCGAGGCCAATGTGCCGTTCTTCACCATCTCCGGCTCGGACTTCGTCGAGATGTTCGTCGGCGTCGGCGCGAGCCGCGTGCGCGACATGTTCGACCAGGCCAAGAAGAACGCGCCCTGCATCATCTTCATCGACGAAATCGACGCCGTCGGCCGCCATCGCGGCGCCGGCCTTGGCGGCGGCAATGACGAGCGCGAGCAGACGCTGAACCAGCTGCTGGTCGAGATGGACGGCTTCGAATCGAACGAGTCGATCATCCTGATCGCCGCCACCAACCGGCCCGACGTGCTGGACCCGGCGCTGCTGAGGCCCGGCCGCTTCGACCGCCAGGTCGTGGTGCCGAATCCCGACATCGTAGGCCGCGAGAAGATCCTCAAGGTGCATGTGCGCAACGTGCCGCTGGCGCCCAATGTCGACCTCAAGGTCATCGCGCGCGGCACGCCGGGCTTCTCCGGCGCCGACCTGATGAACCTCGTCAACGAATCCGCGCTGATGGCGGCGCGCCGCAACAAGCGGCTGGTCACCATGGCCGAGTTCGAGGACGCCAAGGACAAGATCATGATGGGCGCGGAGCGCCGTTCGTCGGCGATGACGCAGGCCGAGAAGGAGCTGACCGCCTATCACGAGGCCGGCCACGCCATCCTGGCGCTCAACGTGCCGACGGCGGACCCGCTGCACAAGGCGACCATCATCCCGCGCGGTCGCGCGCTCGGCATGGTCATGCAACTGCCGGAAGGCGACCGCTATTCGATGAGCTACAAATACATGATCTCCAGGCTGGCGATCATGATGGGTGGCCGCGTCGCCGAGGAGTTCAAGTTCGGCAAGGAGAACATCACGTCGGGCGCTTCCTCCGACATCGAGCAGGCGACCAAGCTGGCGCGCGCCATGGTCACGCGCTGGGGCTTCTCCGACAAGCTCGGCCATGTCGCCTATGGCGACAACCAGGAAGAGGTCTTCCTCGGACACTCGGTGGCCCGCACGCAAAACATCTCGGAAGAGACGGCGCAGATCATCGATGCCGAAGTGCGGCGGCTGATCGACGACGCCTACTCGACCGCCAAGGCCATCCTGACCAAGAAGAAGAAGGAATGGATCGCGCTCGCCGAAGGGCTGCTCGAATACGAGACGCTGTCGGGCGAAGAGATCAAGCAACTGATCGCGGGCAACAAGCCGGCCCGCGACCTCGGCGACGACACCCCGCCCAGCCGTGGCTCGGCCGTGCCGAAGGCCGGCACCGGCGGCCGCCGCAAGAAGGGCCCGGAGCCCGAAGGCGGCATGGAACCGCAGCCGTCAAGCTGAGGACAGCGAATGCTCACAACGAACGCCGCGGATCAAACCGCGGCGTTTTGCTTTTTTGGGCGCGCCGGGAGTTTGGCTGGCGTGCGCTGGTGATTGGCGAAAGCGGTGGGACAGCCAATCTCCCTCTTTGTGGGAGAAATACCCGGCAGGCAGAGGGGCGCTGTCCCGCGGGCGTATCAAAGCTTGGGTTCCTCGCCCCCGCCAAGGCGGGCAGGGCTGTCCGGGGAAAGTTAGACATAGTCGAGGCTCATCTGATCGGGAGAGCAGCGGGGGTACCTTCGACTTGGATTGACGGGCGGCGGTTTGTCGATGGCGGCGATGTGGCGCCGCTCGAACAGGCATCGTGTCACCAGGTCGGTGAAGCGCAGGATCGGCAGTGCAACGCGATATGCGCGCGCTGCAATGCGCAACAGCGCATAGGCGATCATGGCGGCGAAGAGCTGCAGGCGGATGGCGTTGTCATTGTTGCCGAGGAACTTACGGATCTTGAGGTGCTGCTTGATCCAGCGGAACAGGAGCTCAATCTGCCAGCGCCCCTTGTAGAGGGCTGCTATGTCGGCGGCCGAGCGCTCGAGATCGTTGGTCAGCAGCGTGATGGTGTCGCCTTCGTCTCGCTTCACGATGATGCGACGCAAGCGGATCGGCAGTTTGGAATCGCCTTTGCTGGCAAAGCTCACCTCGGCATCCTCAAGCACGGTGAAGCCATCGCCGTGCATGGCTGCGAGGGGACGATCGCACACCAGCTTGAGCCCCATGTTGGTTTTGGGCCGGGTGACGAAGAAGGCTTGCGCCGCCGCGATCGCCGTCCACCAGCCGTAGTGGCAGTAACCCTTGTCGAACACGTAGGTCGCACCGTCTTCGATAGAGATGGTGCGGCCGATCTGGGCGTCGTTGACGTTGGCATCGGTGATGTCGAGGACGCGCGGACAGTCGCTGTCTGGATCATAGACGATATGCAGCTTCATGCCGCGGATGCGGCCGTTCGACTTGGCCCAGTCGCAAAGCTTGCCGAGCGGGATGGGCGTGGAATCGATCAGCCGCAGCATGGCACTGCCTTCGCGACGCATCTGCCGGTCGAGTTGGCCTGCAAGCAGGGCGAACGTCTCGGCGAAGACGGCTACAGGGCGGCGCCGGTTGGCGTCCGACAAGGTCGAGCGCCGCAACAGGTCGCTGCCGAGGTGGTAATGGTGCTGGCAGTTGGCGTTCCAGCCGGCTTGCAGGCTGCGAAGGCTCGTCGCGCCGCTGAGCTGAGCATAGATCAACACCACGAGATGGTCCCAGCTCTTGAACGACTTGTCATACGCATCCCCGTCATGGCTATCCACAATCGTCTGGAAGCGGCGACGATTGATCGGTTCAACCAGCTTGCCAAGAATGCTAGGCGTAAAGCGCATGCCCCGTTCCCTTTCTGAGTCTCGACAACCAGAAGGTAGACGGAAAATCCCCGTCTTACGGGGCATGCACATGCGGCATTTCGATTCACCCGAACCTTTCCCCGGACAGCCCTGCAAGGCGGGGGAGAGGTGGCCGCGAAGCGGACGGAGAGGGGCCTTCGCAGGGCGCTCCCCTCTCCGTCTCGGCTCGCCGAGCCACCTCTCCCCACTTTCGTGGGGCGAGGAACCTTCGTCCTGTGAGCGTCCAGTTCGTTCGCGCCCCCCTCTGTCCTGCCGGACATCTCCCCCACCAGGGGGGAGATTGGCCGTCACGCCGGCTTTCGCCAATCGCAAGCGTCGAAAGAAGGAAGACTCCGAAGCTGCCGATCTTTGATCGTTTTAAAGGAGCCGAGGACGTGACTTTTGAAGCTATCCAACAAAAGGAAGAGGCTAAGCGATCAGCTCTTCAGCCGCGCATTGCAGAGGCTGTAGTAGCCGCCGCCCTTCTGGATCCAACGAAGGCCGTTCAACGTACCCGCCTCCTTGTTGTCGTGGTAACCCTGCAGGCAGGTCTTCATCCGGGCCTTCGCGGGCGTTTCGGTGTTGAACTCGGCAGCGAGGGTGGTCGGGAATGTCACACCCGCCGGCGCCACAGTGGGGGTGACCGCCGCGCTGGTGTCTTTTTCTGCTGGCTCCGCGGTTTTGACCGAATCCGCGCTGACACTCTCCGCGGCGGACGTGGCGCATTTCTCCTTGCGGAAAGCGGCCCAGTCCATGCCGTTCAGAGTGCCGCCATCCTTGGCTGCCCGATAGGTCTCGCCACATTCCTTCATCGTCAGTGCGCTTGCCGGCGCGACATTCCAAGTGACCAATGCCGTCACAGCCAATGCCGCCAATTTCAAATTGAACATAAGACCCTCCTGATTGATGATAAGTTAGACGTCTTTTGTATACTGTTTGTTCCCTGTATGTTCAACCAGAATTTTGCGAGCTACCCATAAGCCTGGCGGTGGGCAGTGTGGGCAAATCGACGATGCCGGCAGTCCCGCCATATGCAGATAGAGCAAGGCCGCGGGCGTCTTCGCCTGTACAAAAAAGCCCACGCATCTTGCGATGCGCGGGCCTTTTCTCTTGAATAACTAGGCGATCAGCTCTTCAGCTTGGCATTGCAGAGGCTGTAGAAGCCGCCGCCCTTCTGGATCCACTTCAGGCCGTTCAGCGTATTGGCGTCCTTGTTGGCGTAGTACTGCTCGAGGCAGGTGTGCATGCGGCCCTTGCCCGGATTTTCGGTGGCGAATTTCGGCGAGATCGCCTTCGGGAAGCTCACGCCCTTTGGCGCTGCGACCGTCGGCTTCGCCGGCTCGCTGGTGTATGTGGCTTCGGTCGGAGCCGGCACGGTGTCGTCGTCATCGGCGCCGGCACCGCACTCCGCCTTGCGGAAGTCGTTCCACTTCATGCCGTTGAGCTTGTTGGCGGTCTTCGCGGTCTGGTACTTGGTGCTGCATTCCGCCATGGTCAGGCCCTTGCCGCCGGCGGCAGCCGCGGTCGAGGTCTTGGCCGGCTTGGTTTCGGCTGCAGGCGCGGTGGCAGCCGCGGCGGTTGCGCCCGGGCCGCACTCGGCCTTGCGGAAGTCATTCCACTTCATGCCGTTGAGCGTGCCGGCGGACTTTGCCGCCTGATACTTGGCGCTGCATTCCTTGGAGCTCAGGCCCTTGGCCGCGTCGTCGGCAGCGGCGGCTGTCTTTGCCTTCTTGGTCGTCTTGGTGTCGGCGGCCTTCGTGTCGGTCGCAGCCTTGGTATCGGTGGCCGCCTTGGTGTCGGTCGCGGCGGAAGCATCGCTGCCGCACTGCGCCTTGCGGAACTGGTTCCAGGTCTGGCCGGCAAGCGTTCCCGCATCCTTGGCCGCATTATACTTGGTGCTGCACTCGGCCATGGTCAGCGCGTTGGCCGGCGCCGCCATGAACAAGGTTGCGACGGCGAGACCCGTCAAAGCTGCAAGTCTATGAATAAGCATGGCGTTTTCTCCCTTGCTGCCGCCAATAGGTGTCCCTATGCCAAATCAATAGCTCTCAATGTCTGGTTGCGCCAGATGCATCCGGCGCGGGACCCGTCACAAAGTGTGTTGCTCCTGATAAGGGGATGAATTGCTTGCGGGTTCGCCGCCAGCGAAGCTTTGCCGGTGGACAGGGCGCTCCGAAAAGCCTCGTGTCGGCAGGTGTAGCGCCGCCAAGTCAAAGGTGGTGATAGGCTGTCGAACCACTTGCACCGACCGCGACAATGTTTTTCTAAGGATTGGTAATATACAATCACGAAATTTGATGATCGGATGCGGCCCAATTGTGGCAATACGGGCCCGCTGAAAACCGACGGGGACTGTAAGGATATGGCAGGTCAGTATTTCGGCACGGACGGTATTCGCGGACGCGCCAACAAATTTCCGATGACGGCCGAGGTCGCCATGCGCGTCGGCATGGCCGCCGGGCTTTCGTTCCAGCGTGGCAATCATCGTCACCGCGTCGTGCTCGGCAAGGATACGCGGCTTTCCGGCTACATGATCGAGAACGCCATGGTTGCCGGTCTGTGCGCCGCCGGCATGGACGTCTTCCTGCTCGGCCCGATACCGACGCCTGCCGTCGCCATGCTGGTGCGCTCGCTGCGCGCCGACATCGGCGTGATGATCTCGGCCTCGCACAACCCTTATTACGACAATGGCATCAAGCTGTTCGGTCCCGACGGCTACAAGCTCTCCGACGAGATCGAGGAGCGCATCGAAGGCATGCTCGACAAGGACATCGAGCTGGCGCTCGCCGATTCCGACGGGCTCGGCCGCGCCAAGCGCGTCGATGGCGTGCATGACCGCTATATCGAATTCGCCAAGCGCACGCTGCCCCGCTCGATGTCGCTCTCGGGCCTGCGGATCGTCGTCGATTGCGCGAACGGCGCCTCCTACAAGGTGGCTCCGGAGGCGCTGTGGGAGCTCGGCGCCGAGGTGGTGGCGATCAATGTCGAGCCGAACGGCTTCAACATCAACAAGGAATGCGGCTCGACCCATCCGGCCGGCCTGCAGAAGAAGGTGCATGAGGTGCGCGCCGACATCGGCATCGCGCTCGACGGCGATGCCGACCGCGTGGTCATCGTCGACGAGAACGGAGCGATCGTCGACGGCGACCAGATCATGGCGCTGATCGCCGAATCCTGGCACCAGAGCGGAAGGCTGGCCGGCGGCGGCGTCGTTTCCACCGTGATGTCCAATCTCGGCCTGGAGCGCTTCCTCGGCGATATGAAGCTGCAGCTGCATCGCACCAAGGTGGGCGACCGCTATGTCGTGGAGCATATGCGCGCGCATGGCTTGAATGTCGGCGGCGAGCAGTCCGGCCACATCGTGCTTTCCGACTTCTCGACCACGGGAGACGGTCTGGTCTCGGCGCTGCAGGTGCTCGCCTGCATCAAGCGGCAGAACCGCCCGGTCAGCGAATTGTCGAAGAAGTTCGAGCCGGTGCCGCAGCTTCTCAAGAACGTCCGCATCTCCGGCGGCAAGCCGCTGGAGGAAGCGCCGGTCAAGGCGGCGATCGAAGAAGGGCGCAACCGGCTCGGCACGTCCGGCCGCCTCGTCATCCGGCCATCCGGCACCGAGCCGCTGATCCGCGTCATGGCCGAGGGCGACGATCCGCAGCTGGTCGAGGCGGTTGTCAACGACATCGTGGGCATCCTCCAGGAAACGCGCAGCGCCGCCTGACAGAGAGATCGGGCCAAAGCTCTTCGCGCTTGGAAGCCCGCCGCCCGGCGGGCTTTTTTGTGCGCGCCCCCAACGGCCGGGCAACGGCATACCCTCTAAAATTGCATAGATTCGTGGTTAATCGGTACGGTTAAACGGCCTTTAACCTTTGCAATTCATTATCCACGCCGAGGTTCATCTTCGGGCGGTGTCGTCCCGAGGTCTCTTAGGGGTGACAGCATGTTCAATACAGCAAGAATGGCTTTGTTTGCCGCGTTGCTCGCGGGAGTGGCCGGACCGGCGCTCGCCGCCGACTTCGCGGAGCCGCCTCCGGTCGAGGAGGCGCCGCCGCCGGTTGTCGAGGCTCAACCGGTCGATGTCGGCGGTTGGTACATCCGCGGCGATATCGACTACCACTGGTCGAATTTGGACAGCATCGATTACATCACCTACGGCCCACCGCCCGGCACCAACGATTTCGATTTCGGCGACCTAAAGGGCGGGTTCTCGCTCGGCGCCGGCGTCGGCTACAAGATCAACGATTACTTGCGTACGGATCTGACTGCCGACTACTGGTTCAAGTCGGACTTCAACGGCCAGACCTCGGATCTGATCACGACATCGACCGAAGAGTCGAGCATGAGCGCTCTGCTTCTGCTTGCAAATGCCTATGTGGATATCGGCACGTGGAACGGCGTCACCCCTTATATCGGCGCTGGCATCGGTGGTGCGCATGTCAAGTGGGACACGGTCCATGACCCAAACACCACCGAAACCAACCCCGGGTCGTCCAACTGGCGCTTCGCCTACGCGCTTATGGCCGGCGCTTCCTACTGCCTCACGGACAAGGTCATCCTCGATGCCGGCTACCGCTTCACTCACATCGAGGGTGGGCGCATGTTCGAATTCGATACGACCAGCTCCGGACCGGGTTTCGACCACGGCATCAACACGCATGAAGTGCGCGGCGGTCTGCGCTATCAGTTCGGCGGCAATAATGGCTGCGCCGCGCCGGTGGTCGCCTATCAGCCTGAGCCGGAACCGATCTACACCAAGTAGAACTGGCGCATCCGAAGTTCGACCGCCCGGCATCAGCCGGGCGGTTTTCGTTTGTGCGCGGCGGGTGAAATTTCATCGAAATCAATTCGGTAACTCTCTGTTAGCCTTAACCGGCACTTAACCACTATGGTTAACAATGGCTGCTTGAAACGGCGCCCGCGTTCGCGGCTGGCGCCAATCTCGGGAGCCGGGGACCATGACATCCAGATCGCGTATCGCGTCAGCTCTTGCCGCAACCATCCTGTTGCCGATGACGCCGGCGCTCGCGGCCGACTACGATCCGCCGATCTATGTCGACCAGGCGCCGGACTACCAGCCGGTCGAGGTCGGCTCGGGCTGGTATCTGCGCGGGGACGTCGCCTATCTGCCGCAGGAGACCTTCGACAACGGGGATTTCACCTTCCCGTCAGCGATCGACAACGAAAGCTTCAGCGAGGGCGAGGACGCGTATTTCGCGAGCATCGGCTTCGGCTATCATTTCAACGATTACCTTCGCGCCGATCTCAACCTGGGCTATCTGCCCGGCAATCACGTCAGCGTAAGCTATGACGATTCAGCGGTCGCACCGGCGGGAACGGCGATCCTGGGCTCGGGAAATGTGAAGAACTACGCGTTCTCCGGTATTCTCAATGGTTATGTCGATCTGGGCACCTATGTCGGGATCACGCCCTATGTCGGCGCCGGCATTGGTTTGGTTCGGACGACAAGCAAGCTTTCGGCCTCATACACAGACAGCGCCGACTCCTCCAACGATTTCGTCCTGAGCAGCAACAAAAACCAATACTCGCTCGCCTATACGCTCAATGCGGGCCTTGCATACCAAGTGACCAAGAATGTTCTTGTCGACCTCGGCTACCAGTATTTCTCCGCCCCCAATGCGGAATATGTGGCCGCCGAGAGCCTGACCTCCTATCCCACCCGTAAGGGGATCAGCAACCACCAGATCAAATTCGGCCTGCGCTACGACCTCTGGTAAAGCGAAGCGGGTCACGAAATGCCACGGCGGGCCCAACGGCTCGCCGTTTTCATTTCGGGGCGCGCCGGGTGGAAGGGAATATCCCAACAACGACAAAAACTTTGCTCTTGACGCCGAAAGGCTGAAAGCATATCGCCGTCCGTGGGCCACCCCTCCCCAACGAGGGGCCACTATCTGGAAGGATAGACCACGATGACGACACCTACCAAGCCCGGACTCCGTCCGGCAAACCCCAATTTCTCCTCAGGTCCCTGCGCAAAACGTCCCGGCTGGTCGGCCGAGGCGCTCTCTAAGGCCGCGCTCGGACGCTCCCACCGCGCCAAGATCGGCAAGAGCAAGCTCGAACAGGCGATCGAGCTGACGCGCGACATCCTCAAGGTTCCCGCGAACTATCGCATCGGCATCGTGCCGGCGTCGGACACCGGCGCGGTCGAGATGGCGCTGTGGTCGCTGCTCGGCGAGCGCGGCGTCGACATGGTCGCCTGGGAGAGCTTCGGCTTCGGCTGGGTGACGGATGTCGTCAAGCAGCTCAAGCTCGCCGACGTGCGCAAGTTCGAGGCCGGCTACGGCCAACTGCCCGACCTCAAGCAGATCGATTTCGATCGCGACGTGGTCTTCACCTGGAACGGCACGACCTCGGGCGTGCGCGTGCCGAACGGCGATTTCATTCCCGCGGACCGCAAGGGCTTGACCATCTGCGACGCGACGTCGGCTGCCTTCGCGCAAAGGCTCGACTTTGAAAAACTCGATGTCGTCACCTTCTCCTGGCAGAAGGTGCTGGGCGGCGAAGGCGCGCACGGCATGCTGATCCTGTCGCCCCGCGCCGTCGAGCGGCTGGAGACCTACAAGCCAGCCTGGCCGCTGCCGAAGATCTTCCGCCTGACCTCGGGCGGCAAGCTGATCGAGGGCATCTTCAAGGGCGAGACCATCAACACGCCGTCGATGCTGTGCGTCGAGGATTATCTCGATGCGCTGCACTGGGCGAAGTCGATCGGCGGCTTGGAAGCGCTGATTGCCCGCGCCGACGCCAATGCCGCGGTGCTCGACCGGTTCGTTGGCAAGTCGTCGTGGCTCGGCCATCTGGCCGTCGATCCGGCAACGCGCTCGAACACGTCCGTGTGCCTGTCCTTCACCGATCCGGATATCGCGGCGCTCGATGCCGACGGTCAGGCGGCTTTCGCCAAGGGCCTCGTCTCGGCGCTCGACAAGGAAGGTGTCGCCTACGACATCGGCTCCTATCGCGACGCGCCGCCCGGGCTGCGCATCTGGTGCGGCGCCACCGTCGAGACCGCCGATCTCGAAGCGCTTCTGCCCTGGCTCGACTGGGCCTTCGCCGCGCAGAAGGCGTCGCTCAAGGCGGCGGCCTGAAATCCGTGGCGGCCTGCGGGCCGCCACCATTTCCCGACACATCCAATTCCCTTCAAGGAGGCCGTGATGGCGCCCCGCGTTCTCGTTTCGGATAAACTTTCAACCACCGCCGTGCAGGTCTTCAAGGATCGCGGCATCGAGGTCGACTACCTGCCCGACCTCGGCAAGGACAAGGAAAAGCTGCTCGAGGTGATCGACCAGTATGACGGCCTCGCCATCCGCTCGGCGACCAAGGTCACCGAGAAGCTGATCAATGCGGCAACCAGGCTCAAGGTCGTCGGCCGCGCCGGCATCGGCGTCGACAATGTCGATATCCCGGCCGCCAGCCGCAAGGGCATCATCGTGATGAACACGCCCTTCGGCAATTCGATCACCACGGCCGAGCATGCGGTGGCGATGATCTTCGCGCTGGCGCGGCAGATCCCGGAAGCCAATGCCTCGACCCATGCCGGAAAATGGGAAAAGAACCGCTTCATGGGCGTCGAGATCACTAGCAAGACGCTGGGCGTGATCGGGTGCGGCAATATCGGCTCGATCGTCGCCACGCGCGGCGTCGGATTGAAGATGCATGTGATCGCCTTCGACCCGTTCCTGTCGGACAGCCGCGCCGAGGAGCTCGGCGTCCAGAAGGTCGAGCTCGACGAGCTTTTCGCCCGCGCCGACTTCATCACGCTGCACACGCCGCTGACCGAGAAGACGCGCAACATCATCGACGCGGCCGCGATCGCCAAGATGAAGGACGGCGTGCGCATCATCAATTGCGCGCGCGGCGGCCTGGTCGTCGAGGCCGATCTGATCGCGGCGCTGAAGAGCGGCAAGGTGGCGGGCGCGGGCATCGACGTATTCGAGGTCGAGCCGGCGGAGAACAACCCGCTGTTCGGCATGGAGAATGTCGTGGCGACACCGCATCTCGGCGCCTCGACCACCGAGGCTCAGGAGAATGTCGCGCTGCAGGTCGCCGAGCAGATGAGCGACTATCTCATCAATGGCGCCGTCTCCAACGCCATCAACATGCCTTCGATCACCGCGGAGGAGGCGCCGCGGCTGAAACCGTTCGTCAAGCTCGCCGAGGTGCTCGGCGCCTTCGTCGGTCAGGTCACCGAGGATCCGATCAAGGAGGTCGAGATCCTGTTCGATGGCTCGACCGCGACGATGAACACCCGCGCGCTGGTGAGCGCCGCCCTTGCCGGCCTGATCCGGCCGCAGGTCTCCGACGTCAACATGGTGTCGGCGCCGATCATGGTGAAGGAGCGCGGCATCATCGTCGCCGAGGTCAAGCGCGACAAGTCGGGCGTGTTCGACGGCTATATCAAGCTGACGGTCAAGACCGAGCACATGACGCGCTCGATCGCCGGCACCTGCTTCTCCGACGGCAAGCCGCGCTTCATCCAGATCAAGGGCATCAATCTCGACGCCGAAGTCGGCCAGCACATGCTCTACACGACCAATGCCGACGCGCCTGGCATCATCGGCCTGCTCGGC
Source organism: Mesorhizobium sp. M2A.F.Ca.ET.046.03.2.1 (assembly GCF_003952425.1). Classification (NCBI taxonomy): domain Bacteria; kingdom Pseudomonadati; phylum Pseudomonadota; class Alphaproteobacteria; order Hyphomicrobiales; family Phyllobacteriaceae; genus Mesorhizobium; species Mesorhizobium sp. M2A.F.Ca.ET.046.03.2.1. The sequence continues at coordinate 3,920,583 of NZ_CP034449.1, forward strand.
ACGGTGTGCGGCGAGAACGGCGTCAACATCGCCAATTTCCAGCTCGGCCGCAACCGGCCGGGCGGCGATGCCATCGCGCTGCTTTATCTCGACGCGCCGTTCCCGGAAAAGGTGCTGGAGCAGGTGCGCGCGCACAAGTCGATCGACTCGGCCAAGCGGCTGCGCTTCGACGTCGGCGCCGAGTGAACGTTGAAAATGAAGACGCCCCGCCTGCATCGTCAGGCGAGGCGTTGATAGTACAGCCATCGCCAACGGCTGCTTGACGCGTGGCGGGAGATATCATCCCGCCTGCAGTGCCGCTCTGCTGCCGCTGTATTCGGCAAGGGCAATGCCGCCGAGGACAAGAGCCAGCGCGAAGGCCTGATAGGGCTGAAACTGCTCGCCGACGATCAGCACCGAAAGCAGCGTGCCGAAGATCGGTACCAGGTTGATGAACAGCCCGGCGCGGTTGGCGCCGATCAGCTCGTTGCCCTTGATGTAGAGAACCTGCGAGACGACCGAGGCGCCGAGGGCCGTATAGAGGGTGAGCGCCCATCCGCTTGCGTCCGGCATGACGGCGCGGCCGGCCGCGACCTCCCAGATGACGAAGGGCAGGGAAATCAGCAGCGCGGCGATCGACAGCGCCAGCATGAAACTCTGCCAGCGGATTGCGGGCCTGAGGCGCAGCCCCACCGAATAGAGGCTGTAGCAAAGCACCGCCACAAGCATGATGGCGTCGCCGAAGTTGAGGTCGAGCTTCAAGAGCTGACCGAGGTCGCCATGGCTTGCGGTCAGCGCGACGCCGACGATGGTGAGCACGACGCCGACGATCTGCAGAGGCCGCACGCGCAGCCGGAAGAACATGAAATTGGCAAGGATGATGACGATCGGGATGGCCGCCTGCTCGATCGAGACGTTGATGGCGGTCGTGTAGTTGAGCGCGGTGTAGAAGATGACATTGAAGATGGTGAAGCCGCACGCGCCGAGGCCGGCAAGCAGTTTCCAGTGGCTGCGCACTTCGGGCCAGTCCTCACGCAGTGTCCGCCAGCCGACAGGCAGCAGGATCAGCACCGCCATCACCCAGCGCAGGAACACCAGCATCATCGGCGAGACATGGCCGACGGCAAGCTTGCCCGCGACCGAATTGCCGCCCCACAACAGCATGGTCGACAGCAGGAACAGATAGGCGGCTCGGTGCATAAGGGATCGGCCTGCAGGAATGTTCGCGGGGTTCAGGCCGCCTAAAGTGGCGGCGGCGGCAAGTAAATGATGCGAAAGCTGGAATTTGTTATGCCTGATCGGGACGAGGCTTCGCCGGCATCGTCATGCCGATCCAACTCCTGGAGCATGATCGGGTTCCGAAAGCCGGCTCCCGCTTTTCAAATCATGTTCCAGGGAAGGTTTCGGCGGCAAAGAAAGGGTCGCGCCGGCCGGCGCTTGACGCTATAGAGGCTGTCGTTTCAGGCCGCCCGCGCGGCATTTCAAGGGAAAAGAACATGGCCAATGTGGTGGTCGTCGGCTCGCAGTGGGGCGACGAAGGCAAGGGCAAGATTGTCGACTGGCTGTCGGAACGGGCCGACGTGGTCGTGCGCTTCCAGGGCGGCCACAATGCCGGCCATACGCTGGTCGTCGACGGCAAGGTCTACAAGCTGTCGCTGCTGCCCTCCGGCGTGGTCAGGCAGGGCAAGCTCTCGATCATCGGTAATGGCGTGGTGTTCGATCCGCATGCTTTCGTGGCCGAAGCCAAGAAGCTCAAGGACCAGGGCGTGGAGGTCACGCCGGAGCGCCTGAAAATAGCCGAAAACACCGCGCTTATCCTGTCGCTGCACCGGGAGCTGGATGGATTCCGCGAAGATGCCGCCTCGAATTCCGGGACCAAGATCGGCACGACCCGCCGCGGCATCGGTCCCGCCTATGAGGACAAGGTGGGCCGGCGCGCGGTGCGGGTGATGGATCTGGCGGATTTGGAAACGCTTCCTTTGAAGGTCGACAGGCTGCTGACGCACCACAATGCTCTGCGTCGCGGGCTCGGCCATCCGGAGGCGACGCATGAGGCGATCATGCAGGAGCTGACCTCGGTGGCCGGCGAGATCCTGCCTTACATGGACCGCGTCTGGAAGGTGCTCGACGACAAACGCCGCGCCGGCGAGCGCATCCTGTTCGAGGGAGCGCAGGGCACGCTGCTCGACATCGACCACGGCACCTATCCCTTCGTCACCTCGTCCAACACGGTCGCGGGGCAGGCAGCCGCCGGTTCCGGCGTCGGTCCGGGCGTCATCGGCTATGTGCTCGGCATCACCAAGGCCTACACGACGCGCGTCGGCGAGGGGCCGTTCCCGACCGAGCAGAAGAACGAGATCGGCGAGTTTCTCGGCACGCGCGGCCACGAGTTCGGCGTCGTCACCGGCCGCAAGCGCCGCTGCGGCTGGTTCGACGCCGTGCTGGTGCGCCAGGCCGTTGCCGTCAACGGCATCAAGGGCATTGCGCTCACCAAGCTCGACGTGCTCGACGGGCTGGACGAGATCAAGGTCTGCACCGGGTACAGGCTCGACGGAGAGACGATCGATTACCTGCCGGCCAGCCAGGGCGCGCAAGCGCGGGTCGAGCCCATCTACGAGACGCTCGAAGGCTGGAAGGGAACCACCGCCGGCGCCAGGAGCTGGAACGATTTGCCGGCGCAAGCCGTCAAATATGTCCGCTATATCGAGGAGCTGATCGGTGCCCCGGTGGCGCTGCTTTCCACCAGCCCCGAACGGGACGACACGATACTTGTGACCGATCCGTTTCAAGACTAGTTTCACAGCCCTTCCCGGCGTTACGGCTGATTTGCGGCCGGTGGGAAAAGAATGCAGGTCACCTGACGCATGGCAGATTTCATCGCCGTTCTGAAAAAGACGATCGACAATCTCAGCGAGAACACGCCGGAGATGCGGTCGAAGGTCTATGACAAGGCGCGGGTGACAATCGACAAGAAGCTTGCCGATCGCGTTCCACCATTGGCGCCTTCGGTCGTGGATCAGCAGAAGCGCACGCTTGAAGACGCCATCTCCAGCGTCGAGCGCAGTTATGCCAAAAGCGTTCCCGCCGCCGATCCGCTGGCGGAGCTGGAGCATATCTTCTCCTCCATCGACCGCAACAGGAACCAGCCGACCCACTCCCGCCAGCCGGCGCCGCCCGCGGCTGTGCCGGCGCCGGCTAAGCCGGACCCGTTCAAATCAGAACCCCTCAAGCCGACACCGGCGCCCGCCAGGGCCGAACCGTCCTGGCAAAGCGCGCCGAAGGCGGAGCCGGCGCCGCAAAACCCCGTGAAGACCGAGCCGGCCTGGCAAAGCACGGCAAGGACGGAGCCGAGCTGGCAGGCCGCGCCAGAGGCGGAGCCTGCCTGGCAGAAGGCGCCGCCACCGCCGATGCCGTCGCCGCGCGAGGACGATGTCGGCCTGGCGGGCATGGACGCCGCCGACGCCGAGGACGGCAGCGATGTCTTTGCCAATGACGAGCAGCCGGCGGCCGATACTTTCCAACGGCTGCGGCCTCAGCAGCCGCAGCGCAGGCGCGGCTATGGCGGCCTGATCGCTGCCGTCATCGCGCTTTTGGTGCTGGCCGGCGGCGGTTACGGCATATGGCTGAACAAGACTGCGTTCGGCTCGCTCTTTGGCCTTGGCGGCAGCGGCAACAAGACGGTCTCGACCGAGCCGCTGGTCAAGCCTGCTCCGGCCAAGCCTGCGACCGAGACGGCGGCCGCGCCGAGCCCAGCTCCGGCCGCTACAGGCGAGCCCGCCGACACGACCAAGTTCACGCAGCGCCTGACGCCCGAGGGCAAGGAGACCGATCCCGGTCCGGCTAGCGGACAGGCCACGATCGGCGAAGGCGAATCCGTCGCGGCGCTGACCTCGCGGCCGCCGCCCGCCCCGGCAACGGCGCCTGCGCCGACCGGTGCCGCGCCTGCGCCTGCCACGCAAACGCCTCCCGCTGCGGCGCCGACGACCGACGCGGCCAATCCGATGCCGCCGGCGGCTGGAACCGCACCGCCAACGGCTGATGCGGCAACGACGCCCCCCGCCGCCGGAGCAACGCCACCCGCTGCAGCCACCGCGCCGGCCACACCCGCGCCGGCGACCGCCGAGGCGACCGTGCCGGTCGGACAGAAGGCGATCTTCTATGAGGAGCGCACCAGCACCCAGCAGGGCACGGCCGAGCCCGGCAGCATCGTCTGGTCGCTGGTCCAGGAATCGCCCGGCGGCGACCTGCCGCCGGAACCGGCGATCCGCGCCGAAGCGACGATCCCCGGCAAGAACATCCAGCTGCGCATGACGATCCGGCGCAACACCGACCAGACCCTGCCGGCCAGCCACATCATCGAGATGATTTTCCTGACGCCGGAAGGGTTTGACGGCGGCGGCGTCGACAACATCTTGCGCATCGCCATGAAGAGCTCGGAGCAGGACGCCGGCAGCCCGCTGATCGGCATCCCAGCCAAGATCGCCGACGGCTTCTTCCTCGTCGCGCTCAACGACACCAAGGCCGACGAGGACGCCAATCTGACGCTGCTTCGGGGACAGTCCTGGATCGACGTGCCGGTGGTCTACAAGACCGGGCGCCGCGCGCTGCTCACCATGGAAAAGGGCATCCCCGGCGAGAAGGTCTTCGAGGAGGCGCTGAAGGCCTGGGCGGCGAAGACGTCGGGGTGATGAGCAATTCCAGGAAAAGTGTGAGCCGTTTTCCGTCCGGAATTGCGTAAGGCAGGCGCCTTAAAAGCCTTGAAAGAGCATATCGAGCGCCGCCACGATATCGTCGTGGCGGCTCATGAGATTGGTTCGATTTTCGCCGAGTTCGGTTGCGGCAACCGTCGCGATTAGGTGGGTGGCCATCACCATCTTCCGGCCGTTGATCTCAAATACCGGATGCAGCTTGCGCATTGGCGAAGGCGCCGAGGTCAGTGGCAGAAGCGGAACGACCACCCGCGTCTTGAAGTGGTCGAGCAGGTCGGACTGAACGTCGAGCAGATAGCCGCCTTCGATGCCGCTGGCGAAGACGTCATAGCGCGCCATCAGAATTGCCGATGTTCGGCGAGTGGGATGCCGTGCTTGTCGACATAGTCGTTCCAAGCGTCTATCGTCGCACGGTTCTCAAGCTTCCATAGCCGCGTTTTTTCCGCAGCAACCGCTTCCGATATACCGGCCTCCGCAGCCCGTGATACATTCACGTTGAGCCCCTTGGCTTCCGCCATGAGCTGCGAATCGATCGACAGATTAGCTGGCTGGCGATTTGCGTTCGTTGCAATCTTGCGCATGACAGTCACCTCGACATGCGCATACTTTATGCGCATCGGTGCGTCAGCGCAATGAGGGTGCTATCCCTCCATCTCCTCACGCAGTATCTCCAGCTCCAGCCACTCCTCCTCGAGCGCGGCGAGCGTCGTGCGCTCCTTGTCGAGCGCGGCGATGGTCTTCTGGAACGAGACGGGATCGCGTTCGTAGAAGGCGGGGTCGGCGATGTTGTTCTCCAGCCTGGCGATTGAGGCTGTCACCGCTTCGATCTTCTTGGGCAGGGAATCCAGCGCGAACTTCTGCTTGAACGAGAGCTTTTTCGCCGGGCCTTTGGGTGCGGCTTGTTCGGCCTTCGGCGAAGCCTCGGCGGCCTCGGCTTTCGATCTTGCCTTGCGGTCTTCCAGCTTCGAGCCGCCGCGCTGCGCCAGCATGTCTGAATAGCCGCCGGCATATTCGATCCAGCGGCCGTTGCCCTCCGGCGCGATCACGCTGGTGACGGTGCGGTCTAGGAAATCGCGGTCGTGGCTGACCAGGATGACAGTTCCGGAAAAGCCCGCGACCAGTTCCTGCAGCAACTCCAGCGTCTCCATGTCGAGGTCGTTGGTCGGCTCGTCGAGCACCAGAAGGTTCGCCGGGCGCGCCAGCACGCGGGCCAGAAGAAGGCGCGCGCGCTCGCCGCCGGAAAGCTCGCGCACCGGCGTGCGCGCCTGCTCCGGCTTGAACAGGAAATCCTTCATGTAGGAGACGACGTGGCGCTGCTCGCCATTGACCAGCAGGTTCTCGCCGCGCCCATCGGTAAGGTAATGCGCCAGGGTTTCGGCCGGGTCGACGGCCTCGCGCTTCTGGTCGAGTGTGGCGATCTCCAGGTTGACGCCGAGCCGCACGCTGCCGGCATCCGGCGCGAGCTCGCCGGTCAGCATCTTCAAAAGCGTCGTCTTGCCGGCGCCGTTGGGGCCGACCAGGCCGACGCGGTCGCCGCGCTGGATGCGGGTCGAGAAACCCTTGACCACGGTGAGGTCGCCAAAGCTCTTGTCGATGCCCTTGGCCTCGATCACCAGCTTGCCGGATTCGGCGGCGTCGCTCGCCACCATGGTGGCGATGCCTTCGGCGCCGCGGTGGCTGCGGAAGCGCTGGCGCATCGTCTGCAATTCGCCGAGGCGGCGCATGTTGCGCTTGCGTCTGGCGGTCACGCCGTAGCGCAACCAATGCTCCTCGCGCACGATCTGGCGGCCGAGCTTGTGCTGCTCGCGCTCTTCCTCCTCCAACACCTGGTCGCGCCATTCCTCGAAATGGGCAAAGCCCTTGTCCAGCCGTCGCGTCTGGCCGCGATCGAGCCAGACGGTGGCGCGGGTGACGCGTTCGAGAAAGCGGCGGTCGTGCGAGATCAGGATCACCGCCGAAGAGGTGCGGGCAAGCTCCTCTTCCAGCCATTCGATCACGGAAAGGTCGAGATGGTTGGTGGGCTCGTCGAGCAGAAGGATGTCGGGTTCCGGCGCCATGACGCGCGCAAGCGCGGCGCGGCGCGCCTCGCCGCCAGACAGGTCGCCCGGCTTCTCCTCGCCGGTGAGGCCGAGATGCTCCATCAGATAGGTGGCGCGATGCGGATCGTCGGCCGGGCCGAGGCCGGCCTCGACATAGGCGCGCACGGTGGCGAAGCCATCCATATCCGGCATCTGCGGCAGATAACGAACGGTCGCCGAGGGTTGGCGGAACACTTCGCCGTCCTGCGGCTCGATCATGCCGGCGGCGATCTTGAGCAGGGTCGACTTGCCCGAGCCGTTGCGGCCGACCAGCGCGATCTTTTCGCCGGCGGAAGCGCTGAGCGCAGCACCGTCGAGCAGCGGGGTGCCGCCGAAGGTCAGTTTAATGCCGTCGAGGTTGAGAAGTGGCGGCGCCATATCTGGAATGTCAGCTTTCGGGAAGAGGATAGGGGTGGGCCAGAAGCAGCGCCCGGCCGCGCTCCAGCGCGATGCCAAGCCGCCCTTTGACCTCGTTTGATATAGTGAGCGAGGAGCCGAACGCCACCTCGACGCGGTCGAGCGGCCATTTGGCGCCGGTGACCGTCAGGCCGGACAGGTCGGAGAAGCCGAGCACCGAAAACAGGGTGCTGTCCGCATAGTCGAAACTGGCTTTGCCAGGCAGGATGGGAACGCCTTCCTGTGCGCCGCTCGTCAGCAACACGGTCGTGCCCGCTTCTGCCAGCCGCACGGCGAGCGCCAGATGCAGGGAGGCATGGTCGGCGCGCTTGCCGCCGAAGGCGCCGGCAAGCACGAGGCTGGTGGCGCCGCGCTGGAGCGCTTCCGCTATTGCAAGCTCGCCATCGGTCATGTCCTTCTCGGCCGGGAAGATTTTTTGTGGGACGGAAGCCAGATCTTCGGGCAGGTTGGCCGGCACCGAGTCGAAATCGCCGACCCAGAGCTCGGGGACAAGGCCCAGCATGCGGGCATGGCCGATGCCGGCGTCGGCGGCGATGACGCGCGAACCAGCGATCTGGCGTTCGAGCCGGGGCGTGCGGATAAGCTCGCCGCCAAGCAGGATGGTGAATGTGCCCATGGCCGTCGCCCTTACCAGCCCGCCGGGGGAAACGGAAGCCGGAAGCGCCGCGCTTCGGTTCCTGCCTCGGAACATTAGCTGCCCGGCAAACTTCCGCTTGCACGCCGCTTCGGCCGGGCCTATCTGTCGAGACGCTCTAACGGGGTGCCGGACGTGATCCGGCTGAGAGGCAATCGAGCCAACCCGCTGAACCTGATCCGGTTTGTACCGGCGGAGGGATTAGACGTTTCGGACCATCCGGCGCCTCAATTCCTTGTCACTCGAACGAAGGAGGCGCCGATGCGCGCGATATTGTCCAAGCTTATTCTCGCAGCCGGTCTTTTGTCGCTTCTGGCCGGTGTTGCGCCTGCCGTCGCCGAGGACAAGCTCACCGTCTATACCTATGAAAGCTTCACTGCCGATTGGGGGCCCGGACCGGCGGTGAAGAAGGAATTCGAAGCCGAATGTGGCTGCGATCTCGAATTCGTCTCGGTCGCCGATGGCGTCGCGCTGCTCAACCGCGTCAAGCTCGAGGGCGCCGGCACCAAGGCCGACATCGTCCTCGGCCTCGACACCAACCTGACCGCGGACGCCAAGGCGAGCGGGCTGTTCGCGCCGCATGGCGACGTCTCGGGTATCAACGTGCCGGGCGGCTGGAGCGACGACACTTTCGTGCCGTTCGACTATGGCTATTTCGCCGTCGTCTATGACACGCAGAAGCTAAAAGTCCCGCCGAAGAGCCTGAAGGACCTGATCGAGGGTAGCGGCACCGACAAGATCGTCATCCAGGATCCGCGCACCTCGACGCCCGGCCTCGGCCTGCTCTTGTGGGTGAAGTCTGTCTATGGCGACAAGGCGCCGGAGGCCTGGGCCAAGCTCAAGACGAAAGTGCTGACGGTGACGCCGGGTTGGAGCGAGGCCTATGGCCTGTTCACCAAGGGCGAGGCGCCGATGGTGCTCTCCTACACCACCTCGCCGGCCTATCACATGGTGGCCGAGAACACCGAGCGCTATCAGGCGGCGTCCTTCGAGGAAGGCGAATACCTGCAGATCGAGGTTGCCGGCATCACCACGACGGGTGCCAAGAACCCGCTGACGCAAAAGTTCATCGCCTTCATGACCGGGCCGAAATTCCAGGACGTCATCCCGGAAACCAACTGGATGTTCCCGGCCGGCAAGACCGACAAGCCGCTCAACCCGGCCTTCGACAAACTGGTCAAGCCGACCAAGACCCTGCTGTTCAGCCCGGAGGAGGTTGCCGCCAACCGCAAGGCGTGGGCGGATGAGTGGCTGGCGGTGATGAGCAAGTAGGCTGCGATGCTTGCGCCAAGGCCCCCCTCTCTGTCCTGCCGGACATCTCCCCCTCAAGGGGGAGATTGGCTGTCACGCCGGCTTTCGCCCATCTCCGACGTTGCAGGATCGAGCGGGGCGTCGACGCTGCCAATCTCCCCCCTAGAGGGGGAGATGGCCGGCAGGACAGAGGGAGGCGCGAAGGAACGCGGCGTTGCCTAGCTGAAGCTCGCATGGTGCGGCGTGCACTCCGCGCGTGACTCCCGCGTCACCGCCAGTGTCGTCGCGCTCGCGGCCATCGCCGCGCTCATCGGCGGCGCCTTCGCTGGCCTCATCCTCGAAGGCGCGCACGACCTCTCCGGCGCTGCCGCCGCCTTCGACGGCTACCTCCTGCGCGTGGCCCGCTTCACGCTGTGGCAAGCATTGCTCTCGACGCTGCTGTCGGTCGCGCCGGCGCTGCTGGTGGCACGCGCGCTTTCAAGGCATCCGGCCTTTCCCGGGCGTCGCCTGATCCTGCAGCTCTTCACCGTGCCGCTGGCGTTGCCGGCGATCGTCGCGGCGCTCGGCATATTGGCGCTTTACGGCCGCGCCGGGTACTTTGCCGGCGTCTTCGCCCGGTTCGGCGGCGGAGAGTGGCCCGGCATCTACGGCCTCTCCGGCATCCTGGTCGCGCATGTCTTCTTCAACCTGCCTCTGGCGACGCGCTTGTTCCTGGAGGCGCTGGGCACCATTCCCGCCGACCAGTGGCGGCTGGCGAGCCAGCTCGGCATGGGCGCCCGGCCGGCCTTCCGGCTGATCGAATGGCCGGTGCTGCGCGCGGCCTTGCCGGGCGTCGCCGGGCTGGTCTTCATGCTCTGCATCACGTCCTTCACCATCGTGCTGACGCTGGGCGGCGGGCCGGCCGCGACGACGCTCGAGGTCGCCATCTACCAGGCGCTGCGCTTCGACTTCGATCCGGCCCGTGCGGTGGTGCTGACGCTGCTACAGATCGCGCTCACCTTCGTCGTGGTCGCAGCGCTCACGCGGCTTGGCGCCAACACGGTCGGCGACGCCAATCTGCCGGTCGCGCCCCGCCGCTACCTTTCGGCGGGCCGGATCGAAAGCCTACTGAATGCCGGCCTCATCGCGCTCGCCCTGCTGTTCGTCGCCGGACCGATGGCGGCGACGGTGGTTTCGGGCCTTCAGGCCGATCTCGGCCGATTGGCGGGCGAGGAAGCGGTGCGCCGCGCGACGCTTACTAGCGCCGGGCTCGCCTTGATCGCGGCGCTGCTCAGCGTGTCGCTGTCGCTGGTATTGATCGCGGCGCGGCGCGCATTGGCTTTGCGTCGCCGTGCCGGCAGCGCCATGTCGCTGCTCGAGCATGCCGCCGACACCGGCGCCGGCTTCGTGCTCGTCGTGCCGCCGATAGTTCTTGGCGCCGGCTGGTTCCTGGCGCTGCGCAACATCACCGATGTCTTTGCCGTCGCGCCGGTGATGGTCGTCGCCGTCAACGCGGTGATGGCGATGCCCTTCGCCATCCGTGCCATTCGCCCAGCCTATGACGCGGCGAGCGAACGCCATGAGCGGCTTTGCCTGGCGCTTGGCATATCCGGCTGGACCCGGCTCAGCCTGATCGACTGGCCGTCGCTCAGGCGGCCCTTGGCCACCGGCTTCGCTTTCGCCATGGCGCTGTCGCTCGGCGATCTCGGCGTGATCGCGCTGTTCGGCAGCGATTCCGTGCAGACCTTGCCCTATCTTCTGCTTGCGCGCATGGGCAGCTACCGGACCGCCGACGCGGCGGGGCTCGCCTTGCTGCTCGGCCTGGTTTGCCTGATGCTGGTCGTCGTCGCCGATGGGCTGGGGCGGGAAGCAAGGGCATGACATCGACGGATAACGGCATCGCGGCAGGGAAGGCGCTGACCGTCACACTCGAAGACGTGTCGTTCAGCTATGGCGAATCGTCCTTCCGCTTCAATGCCGAGTTCGCGGCGGGCAGGATCACCGCCATCATGGGGCCGAGCGGCTCCGGCAAGTCGACGCTGCTCAATCTGATAGCCGGCTTCGAAACACCTAATAGCGGCAAGGTGCTGATCGGCGGCATCGATATCGGCGCCACGCCGCCCTCGGCGCGACCGGTGTCGATGGTGTTCCAGGAAAACAATCTGTTCGCGCATCTTACGGTCGAGGCCAATGTCGGGCTCGGCCGCTCGCCGTCGCTGAAGCTCGGCGATGGCGATCGCGCCGCCGTCGCCGAGGCGCTGGCGCGCGTCGGCCTGGCCGGCAAGGAAAAGCGGCTGCCGCGCGAGCTTTCCGGCGGCGAAAGGCAGCGCGTCGCGCTGGCGCGGGTGCTGCTGCGTGACCGGCCCGTCTTGCTGCTCGACGAACCTTTCGCGTCGCTCGGCCCGGCGCTGCGCGAGGACATGCTCGACCTTCTCGCCGGCATCCATGCCGAGCGCAAAATGACGGTGCTGTTCGTCACCCATCAGCCGGAAGATGCGCGCCGCATCGGCCAGAACGTGGCCTTTCTGGATGAGGGCAGGATCGCGGCGACCGGGCCGGCTGATGATTTCTTCGATCGGTCTGGACCGGATGCGTTCCGGCGCTATATCGGCGATCGAGGCGGCACCGTTGCCGGATCACAACATATTGCCCGGAAGCGGACATAATTTACGCTCAAACCGGCAACGGGTGATCCGGCGTTTGCTTGCCTTGTCCGGGGGAGTATGGCTAGGTCCGGCCATGCAGGTCCGGCGGGGCCGCGATTTGCCGAAAGATTTCGAAAGGAAGCCGATCTGTCGACCGGCGCTGAGAAAGTGTGGATGAGGCCACTGGCACGATTTTTCGCGCTGGCGGGCGTTGCCGTGCTGGCGAGCTGTCAGATGTTCACGCCGCCGGACGTGCAGGAGAGCGGCTTCCAGCCTTCCGACAAGCCGATCACCGTCGACAATGTCGTCGCCAACGCCAAGCTCGCCGAAATGGCGAAAGCGCAGCATCCGCGCATTCTCGCCACCTATGGCGGCGAGTATTCCGACCCGAAGCTCGAACGCATGGTGGCCAAGGTCGTCGGCAATCTGACCGTGGTGTCGGCCAACCCGACCCAGACCTATCGCATCACCATCCTCAACTCGCCCAACGTCAACGCCTTCGCGCTGCCGGGCGGCTATCTCTATGTGACGCGCGGCCTGCTGGCGCTGGCCAATGATTCCTCCGAGCTTGCCGCCGTCATCGCCCATGAGATGGGCCACGTCACGGCGAATCACGGGCTGCAACGGCAGCAGCTCGAGGCCGAGGAAGGCCTGGCGACCAAGGTGGTGTCGGACGTGCTTGGCGACAGCCCGACCGCCAAGGCGGCCCTGATCCGCGGCAAGCTTCGGCTGGCGCAGTTCTCGCGCAACCAGGAACTGCAGGCCGACGCCATCGGCATCAAGTCGATCGGCGAGGCGGGCTACGATCCTTACGCAGCTGGCCGCTTCCTGCAGTCGATGTCGGCCTATACCGATTTCCGCTCGGTCAGCGGCGCCACCGACGCCAGCCTCGACTTCCTGGCGACGCACCCCAACACGCCGCAACGCATCGAACTGGCGCAGCGCCTTGCGCGCAATTTCGGCCCCCCCGGCGTCGGCACGCGCGACCGCGACGCATTCCTCGCGGGCATTGACGGTCTGCTTTACGGCGACACGCCGGAAGAAGGCTATGTGCGCGGCCAAACCTTCATGCACCCCAATCTCGGGGTCTCCTTCACCGTGCCGGACGGTTTCGTCATCGACAATTCGGCGGCCGCCGTCACCGCGACCGGGCCGGGCGACATCGCCATCCGTTTCGACGGCGTGGCGATCGACAAGTCGGTGTCGCTGACCGATTACATCCGCAGCGGCTGGGTGGCGGGGCTCGAAGACGCCAGCGTGCGCCAGGAGACGATCAACGGCAATGAGGCAGCGATGGCGCATGCCAACGCGCAAGGCTGGCAGTTCGACATCGCGGTGATCCGCGCCGGCGGGCAGGTCTACAGGCTGCTGACGGCCGCGCCCTCGGCCAGCGCTTCGCTGGATCCTGTGGCGCGCTCGGTCAGCGGCTCCTTCCGAGTGCTCACCCCAGCCGAGAAGGCGGCGCTTAAGCCGCTGCATATCCGGGTCGTCACCGTCCAGGCCGGCCAGACCATGGGCTCGCTCGCCGCGCAAATGGTCGGCGTCGACCGCAAGCTCGATCTGTTCCGTGTGCTCAACGCCATGTCGCCGGGCGCCAGCGTATCGGCCGGCGACAAGGTCAAGATCGTCACCGACAAGTAGGGCTCCGCATTCGCGTTCGTGCGGCCCGGCGCTTTGAGAGCTTGCCGCGATGTGCGATCCCTAAAGCGCGTCGCGACCTTTCAGATTCGCTCCATGCGCGTAGGTTTTTGGTCACGCGTTTCTTTGTCCCGAAACCGATTCACACTTTCGGGATACATGCTTTAAGCCGCGCAATCGACATGGCGACATGCGTTGTCCCGGCTGGTCCGGCCACGCGTCGCGGCTGCTATCCACCTCTGACGGTGGAGATGCCACCAAAGCCTGTGGTGCTGGCGTCGGTGCCGGGAGGTTCGCCCGTGGCGGGGCTGTCGGGGGTATCCGGAGTGTCGCTGTCCGGAGTGCTGTCGTCAGTACTGCTCTGCCTGGAAGGAGACGGGCGATCGCCGCTACTGCCGCCCCGCCAAGGCGCCGGCTCGATCAAGGGCGGCACCGGTTTGACCGGAGGTGGGGTTATCATCGGCGGTGCAGGCGCGCGGATCACCCTGATCTTCGTGATTACCTTGGGCTTGCATACAGCGGCTGTCTGGAAGCGGCGCCCGGCAAGACCGAGAATGCTCATCGAATAGACTTCCTGCCGTTCCATGCTGGCCTTGAGGAACGCCAGAGCGCGGGCCGGATCGGCGGGCACGCCATTGCGGCCTTCCTGGAAGATCAACGCGAGATCGTTCATGGCGCTGATATGCCCCATCGCCGCAGACTTGAGCAGCAGGTCCAATCCCTTTCGGGGGTTCGGCTCGACGCCGACGCCGTTGAACAAAGCGCGTCCCCAGGCAGCCATGGCGGCTGGATCGCCCTGGTCGGCCGCCTGGGCATAGAGGCCATTCGCTTTCGTAACATCCGCGGCGGTGCTTGTTGCGGACGCCGCCATATAGGCGAGCTCGAAAACGGCTCGGGCATGGCCCTTGTCGGCGGCCTCCTGAATGGCCTTCCTAGCCTCGTCGACCTTGCCGGCCGCCAGCAACGCCCGTCCGAGCTCATAGCGGAAGCGGACGACATTGGGGTAGGCTTTAACCGCCGCTTCGCAAGCTTCGATCGCTCCGCCGCCGATCTCGTTCGGCTGGCGGCCGGGGGCGACGCCCTGCAGGTCGAGCGGCGCGCCTGCCGCCCGGTCGCAAGGGTCGACGCTTGGCGACAGTTTCACCGTGGCCGGCTTTGACGCCTTGCCAGCGCGGATCTGGAAGCCGAGCTCGAGGGGAGCGGCGGCGCCGATCTGCGGCTCGTAGCGCAATTTGTCGATCTCGTTGGCCAGAATGGTCGAATCCGGCGACAATGTGCGATCCGGCAGCGACAGCGTTCCTGTTGCCGGGTAACTTGCGAGCTTCAGGCTGATGCCGGGGTCTCCGGTCGGAAAATCCAGGTTCAACGGAACCGGGCCGACGCCGACCGGGACGCTGAGTTTGCTCTTCTTCTGGATCGCCTCGGCGGCACCGGTGATGTGGAGGCCACGCTCCACCATCAATTGCTTCTGCTCGGCCTTCAGGGACGCTGCGCTCTGCTGGCCCTCAGCGCCACCCTTGATGCGCAAGACCAGGATGCCCTGAGATACGCCACCCCACTCGTCATGTGTGGCATAGGCCAGCGTTTCGACCTGTTCCTGCGTGTCGGACGCCTTGGGCAGGTCGATCAGCAGACGCGGCAGGTCGTTGCCCGCAATCTGGTCGCCTTCGGCGACGGGTTTGCCGTCCAGCACCAGGCCTGCGAGCGCGGGAAGCGTTTCAAAGCTTACGGTGACCGCGCTGCCGTCGACAGTGACAGGCGTCGGCAGGTCAAGCGCGACCGGCCCGATCCCCGACGGCACGACTCTCTCCAGCACCGGCGGCAGCGCCGGCTTGTTCGCACGGTGCATGAGCACTACTTCGTCGATCAGCGAGGAGTTCTCCCAAGGAACCTGCTTGCCTTTGGTGGCTGCGACCACGTCGCGGCGCACCGCGGCCATGACCGCGCGTATCTCCTGGTTCGGCGCCAGCGCGCGGCGCGAAAAAGCGGATGAGAATGGACTGGCGTTGCCCGTCCCGTCATAGGCGATCGCATCGGGACCGGTGGCAAAGGCAATCAGCGCGTTCTGCGAGCTTTTCACCTCGGCAAGACCGGTGCCGCTAGCGGTGATCAGCTGGTCCCGCAGCCAGTAGTCCTTGCGCGGAAACGGATTGTTGCGGCAGGCATCGAGGATGATGATCTGGATTTTCGACTTCGAGCGCAATTGCTCCAGCATGTCATCGAGCTTGATCGCCTGAACCTCGATGTCGGCGGCCTGCTTGAGCGAAGCGTCGACAGGGATCAGGAAATTCACGCCACCGATCTGAAACCCGTGGCCCGAATAATAGACGACAGCGAGATCGGCGCCATCCGCGGCCGCGAGATAGTTGCGGAACTGCTCCTCGAACTGCAGCTTGGTGACGTCCTTGGCGACGAATACATCGAAACCGGCCAGCCGGAACGTCTTCGAGACGTCCTTGGCGTCGGTGTCCGGGTTCTTGAGCGCCGGAATATTGCGGTATTGCGAATTGCCGATCACAAAGGCAACCCTGCGGTCAGCGTGCGCTTCGAACGTCGCGAAGCCCACGAGGATCAAGGCTGCAAGGAAGGCGCAGCATCGCAGCATGGCAAGTCCCCCATCCGCTATGGTCTGTCGGATTCACCAAAGACCAGTTGCGCGCGCGGGTCTGTTAAAGAATTCACAATACGCTGATACAGTAAGAAGGAAAGCTTTTGCCGCAACGGGGATATATTTTTGTTCAATGAATAGAACTCGCCAACAACTTCAAGTTGCTGCTCAGGCGGCCTCCGCCAGAAATTCCGGGTTCTGCTTCACCAGCGCCAGCTTCAGCTTTTCCATGGCACGCGCCTCGATCTGGCGGACACGCTCCTTGGAGATGCCGAGCTGTTCGCCAAGTGATTCAAGCGTGGCGCCGTCATCGCTGAGCCTGCGCTCCTCGATGATGCGAAGCTCGCGGGCGTTGAGCGCGCCAAGCGCGCTTTTCAGCCAGAGGGCGCGGCGCTGGACGTCGATTCTTTCGCCGACGATCTCGTCAGGCAACGGGTCTTCGGAGACCAGGAAATCCATCCGCTCGGCAGCGCCGTTTTCGTCCGCAAGCGGTGCGTTGAGCGAGCTGTCTGGGGAGGACAGGCGTGAATCCATCATCGCCACGTCCGCTTCGGGAACGCCGAGCGCCGCCGAGACCTCGCGGTAGAGCGAGGCATTGGAGAGCGGCTCGGCGCCGTTGGCCAGCCGTGCGCGCAAACGCCTGAGATTGAAGAACAGCGCCTTCTGCGCCGAGCTGGTGCCGCCGCGCACGATCGACCAGTTGCGCAGGATGTAGTCCTGCATCGAGGCGCGGATCCACCAGGTGGCATAAGTCGAGAAGCGCACTTCGCGCGCGGGCTCGAAACGAGCCGCCGCCTCGAGGAGGCCGACATGGCCCTCCTGGATCAGGTCGCCGAGCGGCAGTCCGTAATGGCGGAATTTCGAGGCCATGGAGATGACCAGCCGCATATGGGCGACGGTGATCCGATGCAGCGCGTGCTGGTCGTTCTCTTCCTTCCAGCGGAGCGCAAGGACATGCTCCTCGTCGCGCTCGAGATAGGGAGCCTTCATTGCCGCCCGGACCAGTGTCCGTCCTGCCGCGTCCTCAATCATGCCGGCTCCTGTTGGCGGTCATTACGCTCATGACGGTTGAAAAGACGCCGCCGCGCCCTACAACAGCCATGCAACGTGTCAGGCGCATGGATGGTTCCGCCGCCCGAGGGGGCAAATGTTGCCGGCGGGAACATTCTGTTAGCGGGTCCCGAAATGCCGCTTCGCGGATTATCGGGCGATTTTGAGAATCAGATTTCCGGGAAAGCCGATTTTTGAAATCGGGTTCCTTATTTCGCGACCTTCTATCTGTCAGTTTCCGGCTCTCACAATCGGACCGGCATACCGGTCAAAACGGGATCACAGAAAAATGAAATGGCTTAAATCGCTCCTCATCGTCGGAACGCTGCAGGTTCTGGCGGTCACCGCCGGCCATGCCGGCGCCAATCTCGACCAGATCAAACAGGCCGGCGTGCTCAAGGTCGGCACGGAAGGCACCTATGCGCCCTTCACCTATCATGACGAATCCAACGCGCTGGTCGGCTTCGACGTCGAGATCGCCAAGGCCATCGGCGACAAGCTCGGCGTCAAGGTCGAGTTCCTGGAAGGCAAGTGGGATGGGCTGATCGCCGGCCTCGACGCCAACCGCTACGACGCCGTCATCAACGAGGTCGGCATCACCGACGCGCGCAAGGCCAAGTATGATTTCTCGGATCCCTACATCGCCTCGAAGGCGGTGCTGATCGTGCGCGGCGACAATACCGACATCAAGACCTTCGCCGATCTCAAGGGCAAGAAGTCGGCGCAGTCGCTGACCTCGAATTTCGGCAAGCTTGCCGAGAAGAACGGCGCGGAACTCGTCGGCACCGACGGCTTCGACCAGTCGATCCAGCTTCTGCTCACCGGCCGCGCCGACGCCACCATCAACGACAGCCTGTCCTTCCTGGATTTCAAGAAGCACAAGCCGGACGCCAATGTGAAGATCGCCGCGCAGGAAGAGAATGCCGACTATTCCGGCGTCATCGTGCGCAAGGGCGATCCGGAACTGGTCGCGGCCATCAACAAGGCGCTGGCCGACATCAAGGCCGACGGCACCTACAAGAAGATTGCCGACAAGTATTTCGGCCAGGACGTTTCCCAGTAAGCCGAACAGTCTGTTGCCTGAATTCCGGCGGGCCGTCTTCGACGGCCCGCCGTTTTTAACAGGACACTCATTGGGGCCGTCTTTGACGGCTCGCCGGTTTTTGCATGATAGTCAGTCCACACGGGGCAACGCGCCGCCGTATCTGGAAGGGAGAAGCGCCCCGTGCCGCACTGGCTGCAATTGATGCTGGAATCGCTGCCGACGCTGTTATGGGCGGCGCTGATCTTCACCGTGCCGCTCACTCTTCTGTCCTTCGCGCTCGGGCTCATCGCCGGGCTGGTGACGGCGCTGATCCGGCTGTTCGGCCCGAAGCCGCTGGTCGCGCTGGTGCGCTTCTATGTCTGGATCTTTCGCGGCACGCCACTGCTGGTGCAGCTCTTCCTGATCTTCTATGGCCTGCCGTCGGTCGGCATCCTGCTCGATGCCTTTCCCGCGGCGCTGATCGGCTTCACGCTCAACATCGGCGCCTACACCTCCGAGATCATCCGCGCGGTCATCGGCTCGGTGCCGAAGGGCCAGTGGGAGGCGTCCTATTCGATCGGCATGACCTGGAGCGAGGCGATGCGTCGCACCCATACTTCCACAAGCGGGCCGCGTCGCGGTGCCGCCGCTCTCCAACACCTTCATCTCGCTGGTCAAGGACACCTCGCTGGCGGCCGCCATCACCGTGCCCGAGATGTTCCAGGCCGCGCAGCGCATCGTCGCCACCACCTACGAGCCGCTGATCCTCTATGTCGAGGCGGCGGCGCTCTATCTCGTGCTGAGCTCGGTGCTGTCGGCACTGCAGGCGCGGCTGGAGGTGCGGCTCAACCGCTATGGCGGCTTCCTGGAGGCCAATTCATGATCGGCCTCACGAACATCGAGAAGCGTTTCGGCGACAATCTTGTCCTGAAGGGCGTCACCGTCAGCATCGACGAAGGCAGCGTCACGGCGCTGGTCGGCCCTTCCGGCGGGGGCAAGAGCACGCTTCTGCGCTGCATCAACCTGCTGGAGATCCCGACGTCCGGTTCCTTGCGCATCGGCGAGGAGACGCTTGCGTTCCATCCGGGCGGCAAGGTGCCGGCAAAGGATATCCAGCGCATCCGCCTGCAGACCGGCATGGTGTTCCAGAACTTCCAGCTCTTCCCGCATCGCACGGCCATCGAGAATGTGATGGAAGGGCTGGTGACGGTGCTGAAATGGCCCGAGCCGAGGGCGCGCGAGCGGGCGATGGCGCTGCTCGAAAAGGTCGGGATGGCGCACAAGGCCGATGCCTGGCCGGCGACGCTGTCGGGCGGCCAGCAGCAGCGCGTGGCGATCGCCCGGGCGCTTGCGCCGTCGCCGCGCGTGCTGCTGTGCGACGAGCCGACCTCGGCGCTCGATCCGGAGCTGGCTCAGGAAGTGGTCGACGTGCTCGGGCAACTGGCCCGCGAGGGCACGACCATGGTGATGGCCACGCATGATCTCAGGCTCGCCTCCAAGATCGCTGAGGAGGTCGTCTTCCTCGATGCCGGCGCGATCGTCGAGAAGGGTCCGGCCTCGGTCGTGTTCGACAATCCGGAGCGCGAGCGGACGAAACGCTTCATCGCCTCGCTGCGCCAGGAAGAGGCGCAGAAGGAAGGGGGAGACGCGTAACCTTCGATAGGCCTTTCAGAAACAAAAAACCCGGCACGAGGCCGGGTTCTTCGTAACTTAAAGGGGAAAAGCTCAGGCAGCTTCTTCCTGTTCGGATTCTTCGTTGTCGGCCTTGGCGCCGCGCTTCGGGCCCTTGTTGAGGTTGACCTCGATGAGACGCACCGCCTCGGTCTCCGACATGCGGTTCACCGCGGCGATCTCACGAGCCATGCGGTCGAGCGCGGCTTCATAGAGCTGGCGCTCGGAATAGGACTGCTCCGGCTGGTTGTCGGCACGGTAGAGGTCGCGCACGACTTCCGAGATCGAGATCAGGTCGCCGGAATTGATCTTGGCATCATATTCCTGGGCGCGGCGCGACCACATGGTGCGCTTGATGCGGGCGCGACCCTGCACGACCTTCAGCGCGCGGTCGACATAATCCTCTTCCGACAGCTTGCGCATGCCGATCGAGGTCGCCTTGGCGACCGGCACCTTCAGCCGCATCTTGTCCTTCTGGAAATCGATGACGAACAGTTCCAGCTTGTGACCCGCAACTTCCTGCTCGTCGATCGCCACGATCTGGCCGACGCCGTGCGCCGGATAGACGATGAACTCGCCGGTCTTGAACCCGTGGCGGGCCGCGGTGGACTTCTTCTGCGGGGTGATCGTTGCCATTACGCCCTGAACTCCTTAGTTGTGCCGCCGGCATCATGCCGGCGCGAACCCATGGGCCGACGATAGCCGACCGTTAGCCGCGCAACAGGATGAACCCACCGGAAAAGCAGGGAACCGGCATATCGCATGAATGCGACCGCCTGCCCCAGATCGCTCTGGTCCGGACTTAAAAGCTCACCTTTCAGTGATTTGGGGCGTTAGCGCCATAAATCGACGTCGTGTCACCGGCATGTTTTGCTTATGTAACACAAAAAGTCGGAAGAATCAAGGTTTTGCCGCGTTCGCTAACGCCAAGCGGCAGTGCTGCCTGTCAAGACAGTATCTGTATCGGCCCCGTTACGCGGCGTCATGCCAGCGCTATCGGCCTCTTTCTCAATCACCCTCGCCGGGTTCGGCCGAGAAATATTTCTCGAACTTCCCGGTCTCGCCGTCGAAGGTCTTGGCATCGGCCGGCGGTTCTTTCTTGGCCGTGATGTTGGGCCATTTGTCCGCGTATTCGGCGTTGATCTGCAACCATTTGTCGAGACCGCCCTCAGTGTCCGGCTTGATCGCGTCCGCCGGGCATTCGGGCTCGCACACGCCGCAGTCGATGCACTCGTCGGGATGGATGACGAGCATGTTCTCGCCCTCGTAGAAACAGTCGACCGGACAGACCTCGATGCAGTCCATATATTTGCATTTGATGCAATTGTCGGTCACGACATAGGTCATTGCAGGCTCCGGAACGTCCCATTTTGTTGGGCTTTTTGGCTGAGGTAACGCCTTTGCCCGCCGCATGCAAGGGTAGGGATTGCCGGCGGAGCCGGAGGGCCGGAAAGGAATTCCGGCCGGAAGAGCGGATCGACGTCACCGAGCCTGATTGCCGCGCAGTTTCTCGGAGTTTCTCCGGCCACGCCCCGGGCAGGCTATGTTTCAATCGTCGCCGAGCAGACGGTCGGTCTGCCGGCGCTCGCGTTTGGTCGGGCGGCCGCTGCCGGCCTCGCGCAGCGCCGGAATGGCGTCCGCAACGGCCCCGCCTTTGGGCGTCGGCGTCGGCGACATGTCCTGGTAAAGCAGGCGCGCTTCATCGGCCGGCCCGCGCCGTGTGCCGCAATCCAGCACTTTCCAGACCAGGATACGGCCCTCGAGCGTGATGGTCAGCACGTCGCCGGGCTTCACCAGATCGGAGGCCTGCGCTGCTTTGTCGCGATTGATGCGCACGCGTCCGGCAACGACGACCTTAGCGGCCAGGGACCGCGACTTCACCGCGCGCGAGAAGAACAGCCATTTGTCGATGCGCTGGCGGCCTTCTCCAACCATTGCAACCGACCGAGGTTATTTCTTCAGCTGGTCGCGCAAGGCGGCGAGCTTGGCGAAGGGCGAATCCGGATCGAAGCGCTGCGGGCGTTCCTCGCGCGGCTTGCCCTGGAAGGCCGGCTTGCCGCCCGGAGCGTTGCCTTTGCCTTCCTGCCTGTTGCCCTTCCAGTCAGGCCGGCCCTCCCGACGATCGCCCTGCGGCCGCCCTTCGCGGCGTTCACCGCCCTCGCGGCGGTCGCCTGCATCCGGCCTCGGCTTGAATTTCGACCGGTCGAAGCGCGGCTTGCCGGCGCCGTCGCGCTGGTCGCGGCGGCTTTCATGGGCCGGCCGGTCGCCGGGCTGGCCGCCCGCGGCGCCCGTCTGGCCGTCGCGCGCCGGCTGGTCACCGCGCTGGCGATTGTCGCGACGGTTGTCGTGACGCTGGCGCGGGCGCTGATGGTCGAAACGCGCCTGGCGCCACAGAAGGACAGGCTTCGGTTCTTCAGCTTCAGCTGGTGTTTCGTCGGCCTTGCCTTCCCCCTCGTGGGGAGCGCCGGCCGTACCAGCATCTGCATCGTCGGCGCCATCACCTCCACCCGCGTCGCTTCGCGCCGCGACCTCCCCCATCGAGGGGAGGTAAAGGCGTCGGCGCCTTCGGCCGACTCGAGCACAGCGGCGGGGGCTTCCACAGTGGGAACCTCTTCCGCGACCTCGGCCGCAACTTCTGACGGCTCTTCAACGGCAGGTTCCGGCGCTGCTTCCGAGCTGGCTTCGGCCGGAGCTTCCGCGACGGCTTCAGTCGGAGCTTCGACGGCTGCCGACCCCGAGCCCTCGGCTGTTGCCTCTGCGACCGCGGCTTGCGCCTCTGCCGCCTGCGCGGCACGCGCCGCTTCTTCCGCCGCCAGCTTCGCCGCCGCTGCCTCACGGGCGGCATTGTCCTGGGCGTCGAGCTTCGCCTTCACTTCGGCGGCAGGCTTGGCCTCAGAGCGATAGCCGAGACCCTTCAGGATCTCTTCCATATCGTCGGCCGTGGCGCCGAGGATCGACATCATCGGCGGCGTCACCATGAAGGCGTGGCCGTCATAAGCGCCGTCAGGACGCTGGCCGAGACCGGGCTTCCAGTTGGTCGCCGGGCGGATGAGGTCGGCAAGCCGCTCGAGGATATCGACGCGCACGGCGCGGCGGCCGAGATTGCGATAGCCGGCGAGCTTGTAGAAAGTCTTGTCGAAGGCCGGGTCGATGACGACCGAGGTGCGGCCGGAGGCCAGCGCATGCACCACGTCGCCGAAGCCCGGCTTGTCCTTGCCGTCGTTCTTCAGCGCCCAGAGCAAGGTCACCAGACCGGCCGGAGCCGGCTTGATCAGCGCCGGCACGAAGACATGATAAGCGCCGAAGCGCACGCCGAGCCGGCGGAGCGCCGCGCGGCCTTCCTGATCGAGCGACTTCATCTCTTCGGCGATGTCGCGGCGATTGATCAGGCCGAAATGCTCGACGAGCTGGAAGGCGATGCCGCGCGCGATGCCGGTGAGCTGGTCGGCATTCTTCAAATCGACCAGCGGCTTCAGCAGCGACTCGATCTGGAAATTGACGAAACGCTCGGCGCGGGACGCAACCTTGTCGCGCGCAGGGCCGGTCAACTGCTCGTCGGCAAGCAGGACAAGGCGCGGCTTCAGCGCCTCGTCGCCGCCGACCAGCGTGCCGATCGGCGCGCCGATCCAGCGCAGGACGCCGTCGGAGCCCAAGGCCAGGTCGCCATTGGCGCAGGCGGCAAAGCGTTCGGCGCGCGCGTCGAACTCGGCCGCTAGCGCCTTCTGGGCGGCGGTGCGCACCGCCTTGGCGTCCTCGCCGCCGGCGCTTTGGTCGGCGGTGAAGCGGAACCCCTGCAACTCGCCGACATGATGGCCTTCGACGAGGACGGTTCCGGTTGGGCTGATTTCGGCTTCAGGCATGGTATTTTCTCTAAGGCGCCGCATGAGGACGGAAGTCCTGCGGTCTACGAAGCGTTTCGTCAACCGCTCATGCAACGCATCCGACAATCTGTCTTCGATTTCGCGCGTCTTTTCCTGCCAGTGTAGCTGATCGGCCAGCCATCCAGGGCGGTTGGAGACGAAAGTCCAGGTGCGGATCTGCGCGATCCGGTGCGAGAGCGTGTCGATGTCGCCTTCGGTTGTGTCGGCGCGCCGCACCTGCTCGGCCATGTAATTCTCATCGACATGGCCATGGCGCGCAAGGTCCATATAGATGGAGGCGATGAGATCGGCGTGCTGGGCCGGCGCGATCTTGCGGTAGTCGGGGAGCGCGCAGGCTTCCCAGAGCAGAGCGACACGCTCCTTGCCGGTGGCCAAGGCGCGGATGTCGCCGTCCTTCGACAGATGCTCCAGCGCCTGCGCGTCGACAGCCGGCAGCGCGCGGGTCAGCCCCTCGACCGGCGCATTGGTCTCGGTCGAGCGCTTGAGCGCGTCGAGGCTGGAAAAATCGAAATCGGCGGTGCGCCATTGCAGCACCTTCACCGGGTCGAAATCATGGGCCTCGATCTTGGCGACCAGATCCTCGTCGAACGGGTCGACCTGCCCGGTGACGCCGAACGTGCCGTCGCGCAGATGCCGGCCGGCGCGTCCTGCGATCTGGCCGAGCTCGGCCGCGCTCAGGTTGCGGTATTGGTAGCCGTCGAACTTGCGGTTCTGGGCGAAGGCGACGTGCTCGAGGTCGAGGTTCAGGCCCATGCCGATGGCGTCGGTCGCGACGAGATAGTCGACGTCGCCGGACTGGAAGATCTCCACCTGGGCGTTTCGGGTGCGGGGCGACAGCGCGCCGAGCACGACGGCGGCGCCGCCCTGCTGACGGCGGATCAGCTCGGCGATGGCATAGACCTCGTCGGCCGAGAAGGCGACGATCGCCGTGCGCCGCGGCAGCCGGGTCAGCTTCTTCGAGCCGGCATAGGCAAGGTGCGACAGGCGCGGCCGCGTCACCACCGACACGCCCTTCAGCAGGCGCTGCAGGATGCCATGCATGGTGGCGGCGCCAAGCAGCAGTGTCTCCTGCCGGCCGCGCAGATGCAGGATGCGGTCGGTGAAGATATGGCCGCGTTCGAGATCGCCGGCGAGCTGCACTTCGTCGATGGCGACGAAGGCGGCGTCGGTCTCGCGCGGCATCGCCTCGACGGTGCAGACCGAATATTTCGCGCCGGCAGGGACGATCTTCTCCTCGCCGGTGATCAGCGCCACCTTGTGGGCGCCGACCTTCTCGCAGACGCGGGCATAGACCTCGCGAGCAAGCAGCCGGAGCGGCAGGCCGATGATGCCGGTCTCATGCGCCACCATGCGCTCGATGGCGAGATGGGTCTTGCCGGTGTTGGTGGGGCCGAGCACGGCCGTCACGTCGCGGCCCGAAAGGATCAGCGGCTGGGAGTGTTTCGGCTGGATGTTCATCGGCTCGGAAATAAGTGTTTTTGCCGCTTCGATTCTTTGAGCATGATCTTTCTTCGAAAACCGGTTCCCACTTTTCGGGATCATGCTTTTGGTCGGAAGCGCGGCGACGCCGCCGCGTGTGACAGCCGACACATAGGGATTTAGGACGCCGAGCGAAAGCGGAATGTTCTTTTGGGCAGGCGGGAATCGACGGACCCGGTCAAAACCGCCTGCCGTTAACGGCTGGAACGAGTCTGGAACGAATCAGCGACGAATCGCTGACTCGTTCTGATTCAGGTTTTGTTCACGGCTATATGTGGATTTTTTTTCGGTGAGTCTCACCACATGCTGAATCGGGAAACTGGCCCGATTCATGCTTTGCCTCCGCCGGGATCGCGTCGCCGTTAACCTTTGCCGGTGAACGGTCGCGGTCGATTGGAGAGGTGTCGTCAAGGTTATGAATTTGTTGAATTTTCTTAATCGCTTTTAACGATTTGGGTAACGTTTTCGGCTTCTGCGGTTAACTTTTCGGCCAAAGCCAGAACGAATCGGCGACGAATCAGAGATGCAAGAAGTTTCCCGGTTTGTTCACCCCTAGATATGGTGTTATCCACAGCTTGCCCACCGAGGATTCACAGTTTGTCAGAAGGGTTGTGCACAGAGAGCGGCCGGGCCGTTAACTTTTGCGTCCCGAATTGAGGCAAGTTGGAGCGAATAGAGAGTAGCGAATAGGGAATAGGGGATAGGGATCTGATAACCGCCGCGCTGACGCCGCCGTTCTTCCCTATTCGCTACTCCCTATTCGCTACTCGCTAACAGGAGCCGCCGTGGCGACAAATGCCGTCAGGCAAAGTACTGGCCGCCATTGGCGGTGATGGTCGAGCCGGTGATGAAGCCGGCCTCGTCGGAAGCCAGGAAGACGACGCAGCGCGCGATCTCTTCCGGCTCGCCGAGGCGGCCGACCGGGATCTGCGGGATGATGCGCTCGTTGAGCACCTTCTCGTCGATCGCCTTGACCATCTCGGTCGCGATATAGCCGGGGCAGATCACGTTGACGGTTATGCCGGCGCGGGCGCCTTCCTGGGCAAGCGCCTTGGAGAAGCCGATGTCGCCGGCCTTCGACGCCGAATAATTGGCCTGGCCGGCCTGGCCCTTCTGGCCGTTGATCGAGGAAATGGTGATGACGCGGCCGAACTTGCGGTCGCGCATGCCGCTCCACAGCGGGTGCGTCATGTTGAAGACGCCGGAAAGGTTGGTGTCGATCACTTCCTTCCACTGTGCCGGCGTCATCTTGTGGAACATGGCGTCGCGGGTGATGCCGGCGTTGTTGACCAGCACCGAGACCGGACCGAGATCGGCTTCGATCTGCTTGATGCCGGCGGCGCAGGCATCGTAGTCCGCGACGGACCATTTGTAGACCGGGATGCCGGTCTCGGCCTTGAATTTCTGAGCCGCTTCGTCATTGCCGGCATAGTTGGCGGCGACCGAATAGCCGGCGTTCTTCAAGGCGGCCGATATCGCAGCACCAATGCCGCGCGTTCCGCCGGTGACAATTGCTACCTTGCTCATGTGGTCCTCCCTTTAGAAATCGACTGAGCGAATAGGGAGTAGCGAATAGCGAGTAGGGGTCTGATGTCCCGCCGCGACGCTTTTTCTTCCCTATTCGCTACTCTCTATTCGCAATTGGCTGTTCAGATCGCTTCCACGCACATGGCGACGCCCATGCCGCCGCCGATGCACAGCGTGGCAAGGCCTTTCTTAGCGCCGCGGCGGCGCATCTCGTAGACCAGCGTGTTGAAGATGCGGGCGCCGGACGCGCCGATCGGATGGCCAATGGCGATGGCGCCGCCATTGACGTTGACGATCGAGGGGTCCCAGCCCATGCCCTGGTTGACGGCGCAGGCCTGCGCGGCGAAGGCCTCGTTGGCCTCGACGAGATCGAGGTCCTTGACCGACCAGCCGGCCTTCTCCAGCGCCCGCTTCGAGGCGGGAATCGGACCGGTGCCCATGATCGCCGGGTCGACGCCGGCGGTCGCCCAGGAAGCAATGCGCGCCAGCGGGGTGATGCCGCGGCGGGCGGCCTCGGCCTCGGTCATCAGCAGCGCGCCGGCGGCGCCGTCATTGATGCCGGACGCGTTCGCGGCTGTGACCGTGCCGTCCTTGTCGAAAGCGGGCCTCAGCTTGGTCATGGCGTCGATCGTGGCGCCATGACGGATATATTCGTCCTGGTCGACGATGGTGTCGCCCTTCTTGCCCTTGATGGTGAAGGCGACGATCTCGTCCTTGAACCTGCCGGCCTTCTGCGCGGCCTCGGCCTTGTTCTGCGAGGCAAGCGCGAACTCGTCCTGGGTTTCGCGGGTGATCTGGAACTGGCGGGCGACGTTCTCGGCGGTGTTGCCCATGTGGTAGCCGTTGAAAGCGTCCCACAGGCCGTCCTTGATCATGGTGTCGATCATCTTGTAGTCGCCCATCTTCACACCTGCGCGAAGATGCTCGGCGTGCGGCGACAACGACATCGATTCCTGGCCGCCGGCGATGATCACCTTGGCGTCGCCGGCGGCGATCTGCTGCATGCCGAGCGCGATGGCGCGCAGGCCCGAGCCGCAAACCTGGTTGAGGCCCCAGGCCGTGGTTTCCTTCGGCAGGCCGGCATTGATCGAGGCCTGACGGGCCGGGTTCTGTCCTTGAGCGGCGGTCAGCACCTGGCCGAGGATGACCTCGTCGACCTCCGCGGCTTCGACGCTCGCGCGGGCGAGCAGTTCCTTGATGACCACGGCGCCTAGCTCATGCGCCGGCGTGGCGGCGAAGCTGCCGTTGAAGGAGCCGACCGCTGTGCGGGCGGCGCTGGCGACGACGATTGAATTGGAAGCGGCCATTTTCTTCTCCAGACTTCGAGGTGTCGTATTTTAGGCTATCGTTGAAGACTTTTCTTGCCCGTTCAATGATCTGAGTCAAACCGGAAATGGGCATGGCCTCCATGCGCGGCAAGCAGAGCGCACGCCAGTCGCGGTAACGTGACGTTGGCCGCGCGGCGGATTTTGCAATGGCTGTGCAGCATTAATTGATGCCGCAGTGCACAAACCACTTGGAATTGTGACGCTTTTGCGCGTATCCTTAACAGAAGGCGCAATCGTTACCGGCCGCTTACTCCTAGAGGTGCCGGTGTCCTGGGGAGGATCCGGATGGCCGCAAAAGACGACCCGATCGTCATCAAGAAGTATGCCAATCGCCGGCTCTACAACACCGGCACCAGCACCTATGTGACGCTCGAAGACCTGGCCGAAATGGTCAAGAAGGGCGAGGAGTTCACCGTCCAGGACGCCAAGACCGGCGACGACATCACGCATCCGGTGCTGACGCAGATCATTTTCGAGCTGGAGAACAAGGACGGGCAGAACATGCTGCCGATCCCGTTCCTGCGCCAGCTCATCTCCTTCTACGGCGATCAGATGCAGATGATCGTGCCGAGCTTCCTCGAGCAGTCGATGATCGCCTTCTCCAAGGAGCAGGAGCGGTTTCGCGAGCAGATGAAGGGCGCCTTCGGCAAGACGCCGATGGACATGATGAAGACGCCGATCAAGGCGCTCGAGGAACAGACGCGCCGCAATGTCGAGATGTTCCAGAACGCCATGCGCATGTTCACGCCGTTCCCGCCCGCCGGCAGCAATGCCGCGGCCCCGGCCGAGCCGCCGAAGAAGGAAGAGAAGTCCGACGATCTGCAGGAATTGAAGGCGCAGATCGCGGCGATGCAGCGCAAGCTCGACACGATGTCCTAACGAGCGCGTCGCGGTTTGGCGGCGATCGCGAGCTGGAGATTGGCGCAAAGGCCTATCCCTTCGTCATCCTCGGGCTTGACCCAAGGATCCATTCCGTGACCGATGCCGTAGGGTGCAGCGGCGCAGAATTCTTTAATCGCCGCAACGCCTTAGCGTCACGGAATGGATTCTAGGGTCTGCGCGCGTCGCTTCGCTCCTTGCTCCGCCCTAGAATGACGACCTCAAACGCGTTTCGCTAATCTGCAAGGCTATTATCCCGCGCCGATAGGCCCGTCATAGCGGGCGCGGGGCCGGATCAGCCTGTTGCTGGTCACCTGCTCGATGGCATGCGCCGTCCAGCCGACGCTGCGGCCGAGCGCGAACAGGCGGAACGGCGCGTCGGCCGGCAGGCGCAGGCTGCGCGTTATAGCAGCCAGGGCGAAATCGATGTTGGGGTGCAGGCCGGTCGCGGCAAGGACCGCCTTGCGAAGGCGCGACAGCCCTTCGTCGATCTCGAGGCCGGAGAAGACGCCCTCGGCGCGCGGGTCGCCTTCCGGATAGAGCGGATGGCCGAAGCCGGGCAGCGGTCGGTCATGCGCCAGCCAGCGGGCGATCGCTTCGTCCGCGCCCAGCCGCTCCGCATCCTCGACCAGCGCGATCGCCGCGGCACCCGCGCCACCGTGACGCGGGCCGATAAGCGTCGCGAGACCGGCGAGCAGGCAGGCGGCGATCGGCGCGCCGGTGGAGGCCGCGACGCGGGCGGCGAAGGTCGAGGCGTTGAGCTCGTGATCGGCCAGCAGCACCAACGCCTTGCGGATAAGGTCGGCGCCATCGTCTTCCACCGACCAGCCCTGCGCCAGCCTTGCATGCACGGGTTCGGAGCCCGGCGTTGCGCCGAGCGCCGTCGCCAGCGCGCTGGTCGCGGCGGCGCCGTCCTGCTGCAGCATGGCCGGCCTGCGGCCGAGCGAGGGCCAGCCTTCGGCCGCAAGCGCCGACAGCCTGGCGAAAGCGGTCGGCGTGCCGCTTTGCCCTGCGGCCGAAGGGGTCAGCGAGGCAAACGACACCGGACGGCCGGAGGCCCACAGCAGTCCGGCGGTCTCCTCGAGCGTCGCCGTCGCCGAGAACTCCACCGCGTCCTTGCCGCGATAGATGAGGCGGCCATGCAGCACAGTCGAGATCGAGGTGGCGATGGCCGGCTCGCCCCAGGCGATGGCGCTTTCGGCAATCGCTTGCGGACTCCTGCCGCGATCGCGTCGCGTGGCAAGTGCTGCGATGTCGTCGGCGCGGTACTGGCTGCGGCGCGGATCGGCCTCGTCCGGCTTCATGCCGATGCGGCCGCGGCTGACATAGGCATAGAGCGTCTGCGGCCGGACATTCAGCCGCTCCAGCGCTTGCTCCCGCGTCAGCCACTCCGTCATTTGCCGCCCTACATTGATTATCTTGATCAAGATTGATGCATTGATTGCGCAGCATTAATTGCAAAGCGCAAAAGGTCAAGGAGACGATCATGGCGAATGGGCTCGATGATGTTGTGGCGGCCGACACGGTGCTTTCCGATGTCGACGGTGTGGGCGGGCACCTCACCATCCGCGGCCATTCGCTTGCGGAACTCGCCGGCCGCTGGCGCTACGCGCAGGTGGTGCGGCTGCTGTTCGACGGCTTCTTCGACGATCTCCCCGGCGACGCCGAACTGGAGAAGGCGATCGGCAAGGCGCGGGTGGAGGTATTCGATCGTGTGAAGCCGTTGCTTGCGCAGTTCGCGCCGCTCGACATCTACAGCGGCATGCGAGCGGGCATGGCCGTCCTGCCGGACGGCGACGGACTTGCCGACGCGCTGCGCTTGATCGCGGCGCCGGCGGTGCTGACGCCGGCCCTGCTGCGCCGTGGCCGGGGCGAGACTCCGATCGCTCCCGACGCAAAAGCCGATCATGCCGGCGATATGCTGCGGATGCTCGCCGGCGCCGCCTCGCCGGCGCTTGCCAAGGCGCTCGACAGCTATCTGGTGACGGTCTGCGACCACGGGCTCAACGCCTCGACCTTCGCGACCCGCGTGGTGGCGTCGACACAGGCCGGGCTGACCTCGGCGATCCTGGCCGGGCTCGGCGCGCTGAAGGGCCCGCTGCATGGCGGCGCGCCGGGGCCGGTGATCGAGATGCTGGACGCCATCGAGGCCAGCGGCGATGCGACCGGCTGGCTCAGCGCCGAGATCGCGCATGGCGAGCGCATCATGGGCTTCGGCCACCGTATCTACCGCGTGCGCGATCCGCGCGCCGACGCGCTGAAGGCGGTGGTGCGGCAGCTTGGTTCCCGCAACGAAGCAAGCAGCAAGAAGATGGGCAGCCGGCTGGCCTTCGCCGAGACGGTGGAACAGGCCGCGCTCGAAGTGCTCAGGATCGCCAAGCCGCAGCGCTCGATCCAGACTAATGTCGAATTCTACACCGCGCTTCTGCTCGAAGCGGTCGGCTTCCCGAAAGAGGCATTCTCCAACGTCTTCGCCGCCGGCCGCGTCGCCGGCTGGATCGCGCATGCCCGCGAGCAGCAGGCTACCGGACGGCTGATCAGACCGCAGTCGCGGTATTTCGGGCCGGTGCCGGATCTAGTGGCTTGAGCCTGCTTCCTCGCCCCCGCAACGCGGGGGAGAGGTGGCCCGGCGAAGCCGGGACGGAGAGAGGGACGCCGGCCGTGAAGCAGCGGCTCTTTCCGGCGAAGTGCCGATGAATCCGGTCTGCCGAGGTTTCCAAAGCAAATTTCGGCGGTCGAGAGGCCCCTCTCCGTCCCGGCTGCGCCGGGCCACCTCTCCCCACTTTCGTGCAGGGCTGTCCGGGGAAAGGTTCGGGTGAATCGAAATGCCGCATGTGCATGCCCCGTAAGACGGGGATTTTCCGTCTACCTTCTGGTTGTCGAGACTCAGAAAGGGAACGGGGCATGCGCTTTACGCCTAGCATTCTTGGCAAGCTGGTTGAACCGATCAATCGTCGCCGCTTCCAGACGATTGTGGATAGCCATGACGGGGATGCGTATGACAAGTCGTTCAAGAGCTGGGACCATCTCGTGGTGTTGATCTATGCTCAGCTCAGCGGCGCGACGAGCCTTCGCAGCCTGCAAGCCGGCTGGAACGCCAACTGCCAGCACCATTACCACCTCGGCAGCGACCTGTTGCGGCGCTCGACCTTGTCGGACGCCAACCGGCGCCGCCCTGTAGCCGTCTTCGCCGAGACGTTCGCCCTGCTTGCAGGCCAACTCGACCGGCAGATGCGTCGCGAAGGCAGTGCCATGCTGCGGCTGATCGATTCCACGCCCATCCCGCTCGGCAAGCTTTGCGACTGGGCCAAGTCGAACGGCCGCATCCGCGGCATGAAGCTGCATATCGTCTATGATCCAGACAGCGACTGTCCGCGCGTCCTCGACATCACCGATGCCAACGTCAACGACGCCCAGATCGGCCGCACCATCTCTATCGAAGACGGTGCGACCTACGTGTTCGACAAGGGTTACTGCCACTACGGCTGGTGGACGGCGATCGCGGCGGCGCAAGCCTTCTTCGTCACCCGGCCCAAAACCAACATGGGGCTCAAGCTGGTGTGCGATCGTCCCCTCGCAGCCATGCACGGCGATGGCTTCACCGTGCTTGAGGATGCCGAGGTGAGCTTTGCCAGCAAAGGCGATTCCAAACTGCCGATCCGCTTGCGTCGCATCATCGTGAAGCGAGACGAAGGCGACACCATCACGCTGCTGACCAACGATCTCGAGCGCTCGGCCGCCGACATAGCAGCCCTCTACAAGGGGCGCTGGCAGATTGAGCTCCTGTTCCGCTGGATCAAGCAGCACCTCAAGATCCGTAAGTTCCTCGGCAACAATGACAACGCCATCCGCCTGCAGCTCTTCGCCGCCATGATCGCCTATGCGCTGTTGCGCATTGCAGCGCGCGCATATCGCGTTGCACTGCCGATCCTGCGCTTCACCGACCTGGTGACACGATGCCTGTTCGAGCGGCGCCACATCGCCGCCATCGACAAACCGCCGCCCGTCAATCCAAGTCGAAGGTACCCCCGCTGCTCTCCCGATCAGATGAGCCTCGACTATGTCTAACTTTCCCCGGACAGCCCTGCACTTTCGTGGGGCGAGGAAAAGAGCGTCTCGCGACCAAAATTTCATCCGATCACGCTTGTGTGTTCGTGTTCTTGCCTTGGTTCGTCCTTATATGTTGCACTGCAACATGGGCAGGCAGAAGCCGCCCTTGCAACATGACGCAGGGGCAGGCCAGCGCATCAAGACAAGGAACGCCATGGCGAAGAACGGCAAGGCGGAGGAAAAGAAGAAGATCAACATCGCGCTGCAGGGCGGCGGCTCGCATGGGGCCTTTTCCTGGGGTGTGCTCGACCGGCTGCTGGAGGATGGGCGGCTGGAGATCGCGGCGGTGTCCGGCACCAGCGCCGGCGCTATGAACGCGGTGGCGCTGGCCGACGGTTTTGTCCGGGGCGGCGTGGAAGGCGCGCGAAAGAAGCTCGACGATTTCTGGCGGGCGGTGGCCTCGAAGGGCCGTTTCAGCCCGGTGCAGCGCATGCCGTGGGACGTCGCGTGGGGCAACTGGTCGATCGAGAACACGCCGGGCTATCTTTTCTTCGACACGATGTCGCGGGTGTTCTCGCCCTATGTCGCCAATCCGCTCGGCCTCAATCCACTGCGCGATGTGGTGGAGAAGGAGATCGACTTCGGCAATGTGCGCGCCTGCAAGTCGATGGAGCTGTTCATCTCGGCGACCAATGTCGAGACCGGACAGCTGCGCGTTTTCTCCGACGGCGAGATCGACCTCGACACGGTGATGGCGTCGGCCTGCTTGCCGCAATTGTTCCGCGCCGTGGAGATCAAGGGCGTTCCCTATTGGGATGGCGGCTATGGCGGCAATCCGGCGCTCTTTCCGTTCTTCAAGGCGGCGGCAACCGAGGATGTGCTTCTGGTGCAGATCAATCCCGTGGTGCGCGAAGGCACGCCGAAAAGCGCCAACGAGATCCAGAACCGCATCGACGAGATCACCTTCAACGCCGGCCTGCTGCGCGAATTCCGTTCGATCGCCTTCGTCAAGGAGCTGATCGCGGCCGGACGCCTGCCGCATGGCGAATATCGCGACATCCGTATGCACCGCATCGATGCCGACGAGGCTTTCAAGGACCTCTCGGCCTCGTCCAAGGTCAATGCCGAATGGGCCTTCATCGCCTATCTGCGCGACCTCGGCCGAAGTGCTGCCAGCGACTGGCTGGAAGAGAATTACGACGCCGTCGGTCAGCGGCCGACACTCGATCTTTCAGGCGAGCTTGACGACGGCTTCAAGCCGTTGCGCGGCCCGGCGCCGGGGCGCCGGGTGAAGGAGTTCCTCGCCGCGCATATCAAGCCGGAGTCGGCGCGGCGTCGGGCTTAAGGTCATCCATGCCTGTCAGCAAGTCCGTCCCGGCTGTCAGCATCTTCCGCAACGGAACCGGCGGGGCGCTGGATCATGCCCGCGGCGCGATGTAGTCTTACCTGAACGTAAAGGGGAGGTTGCGATGCTGCAAACGAGGCAGAACGCTCTTGGCGTCCGGTTTGAAGCGCAATGCCGGGCCTTCGAGAAGGAGCCGTTCCCGACGCTGGATGTGCGCAAGGACCGGCTGAACCGCCTGCTGGCGCTCACCGAAAAGCACGAAGCCGAGATCTGCGCGGCGATCGACAGCGATTTCTCCGCCCGCTCGGCTGAGGAAACGCGGCTTGCCGAACTGTTCGTCGTGCGCGCCGGCATTAGGCATGCGCTGTCGCATCTCAGCGCCTGGATGCGCGAGCGCCGCGTCGCCACCAGCCTGCCGTTTATGCCGGGGCGCAACCGCCTTTTGCCGCAGCCGCTCGGCGTCGTCGGCATCGTCTCGCCCTGGAACTATCCTTTCCAGCTCGCCGTCGCGCCGGCGACCGCGGCGCTCGCGGCCGGCAATCGCGTCATGATCAAGCCGTCTGAGCTGACGCCGAAGTTTTCGGACCTGCTCGCCAGCCTAGTCGAGAAATATTTCGCCGCCGACGAGGTCGCCGTGATGGTGGGCGACGCCGATGTCGGCAAGGCATTCGTGTCGCTGCCTTTCGACCACCTCCTGTTCACCGGCTCGACCGCCGTCGGCCGCCAAGTGGCGCTGGCCGCCGCCGCCAACCTGACGCCGGTGACGCTGGAACTCGGCGGCAAGTCGCCGGCAATCTTCGATCCGTCCTGCGACCTCGACGCGGCGGTCGCCAGCGTCGCCTATGGCAAGCTGCTCAACGCCGGACAGACCTGCATCGCGCCGGACTATCTGATGGTGCCGCGAGGCCAGGGCGCGGCGGTCGCGGCCAAGTTCGCTGTCGCCATGGCCAAGCTCTATCCGCGCCTCGGCGACAATCCCGACTATACGGCGATCGTCAGCGAGCGGCATCACCGGCGGCTGAGCGACATGGTCGCGGAGGCGCGCGACAGCGGCGCCGACATCACCGAGATCAACCCGGCCGACGAGACGCTCGGCGTCAGCGACCGCAAGATGGCGCCGGTGCTGGTGCGCAATGCCGGCGACAATCTGCGGCTGATGCGCGAGGAGATTTTCGGGCCGGTGCTGCCGATCGTCGAATATGGCACGGTCGACGAAGCCATCGACCATGTGAACCGGGGTGAGCGTCCGCTGGCGCTCTACTGGTTCGGCAGCGACAGCGCCAACCGCCAAAGGGTGATGCGCGAGACGGTGGCTGGCGGCGTCACGATCAACGACTGCATGCTGCATCTGGTGCAGGAGCGGCAGCCCTTCGGCGGCGTCGGCGAGAGCGGCACCGGCGCCTATCACGGCGAATGGGGATTCCGCACCTTCAGCAAGGAAAAGCCGATCTTCATCCAGTCGAAGCTCAGCGCGGGCGGCCTGCTGCGCCCGCCTTACGGCAGGACATTCGAGCGGATCTTCCGGCTGCTCAATCTCATCACTTGACAGCTTCAACCGAGGATAGCGGGGCGCTAGCGCGCTCCGACCGGACGGCTGCCGCGGCCCGTGGACGATTTTTCGCATCATGCTGACGGCTGTTGCCAGTAACCTTGGGGAAACCTGCCGGCGCGCCGGCAAAAGCGCCAGCCGGCTGGCAGAAAAGCCCGTGTTTGTCGAGGTACAGCGTTCCCCGCCGCAATGTTCCGGCAACTTTTCCGACTATATTGCGCCGCAACTTTCAGGTAGAAGCGGCGTCCGCCGATCACGGCAAATTGAACTAGGCCCCGCGCACACCCATATCGGCCGCGCGCCCAAGTCGGAAGCGCCGACCTAGCCAGGTCCTGCTACGGAAAAATGACGATGCCGAAAATCAGGTTTCACAAGCTTGCAGCCGTTGCCGTGCTCATCGGTTTCGCGGCCTGGATGGGAACGGGCGAGTTTTCCTCTGTCGGCAGCGCCGCGGACAAGTCTGTCACCACCGACAAGTCGGTTACTACCGACAAGTCGGCTACGACCGACAAACAGGCCGGCGCCGGCCAGCCGGAGGCCGCCAAGGCGAAGACAGCCGAGGCTGAGCCAAAGGCCGCGTCGCGCACCGTGGCGGTGGTGACGCCGCCGCGCAAGACCTTCGCGCGCGCCATCCGCATCTCCGGCCTGACCGAGGCCGACAAGCGCGCCGTGCTGGCGACGCGCGTCGCCGGCGTCATCGAAAAGCTGCCGGTCAAGCAGGGCGACCATGTCAAGACAGGCGATCTCGTGCTGATGCTCGCGGCCGAGGAGAAGATCTCCAATGTCGACAACGCCAGGCAGCTGCTTGTGCAGCGCAAGGCCGAGCTCGACGCCGCCGAGCGGCTGGCCAAGACCGGCAATCTGCCGAAGCTGCAGCTCGACACTGCCCGTTCCAACCTGACGCTCGCGCAATCGCAGCTCGATGCCGCGCAGGCGGAGCTCGACCGCAATGAGGTGAAGGCGCCGTTCGACGGCGTCATCGACCGCATCCCGGTGGAGCTCGGCAGCTCGGTGATGCAGGGCGGCGAGGTGGCGACGATCCTGAAGCTTGATCCGGTCATCGCGCGCGGCGAGATCAGCGAGCGTGACCTGCGCTACGTCAAGATCGGCGACCAGGCCGATGTGCGTCTGGTCAACGACCAGAAGGTCACCGGCACGGTTCGCTACATCAGCCGCGATGCCTCGGCGCAGACCCGCACCTTCCGCGTCGAGGTGGCGATCCCCAATGGCGACGGCTCCATCCCCGCCGGCATGACGGCCGAGATCACGCTCAGCGCCGAGCCGACCAATGCGGTCATGCTGCCGCGTTCGGTGGTGACGCTCGGCGACAAGGGCGACCTCGGCATCCGCGCCGTGGGCAAGGACGACAAGGTGGCCTTCTTCCCGATCGATCTCGTCGACGACACGCCGCACGGCCTGGTGCTGGGCGGCATTCCGGAAGATGCGCGCATCATCGTCGCCGGCCAGGAGCTGGTAAAGGAAGGCGACTTGGTGAAGCCCGTCGAGGCCGATCAGGCGACCATCAGCAAGCTGATCGGCGAAGCCGCCGCCGGCACGCAGTAAAGCACGACGCGTCCGTCGCCGGGCCAATCCCGCGACGGCGGTCCGCAGCCTTGGAAGCATAACAGGCCGAAGTCATGGATATCGTCAGACTCGCCATCAACAATGCCCGCCTCACAATATCGGCGCTGCTGTTCCTGCTCGTCGCGGGCTGGGTCGCCTATCAGTCGACACCGAAGGAAGCGGAGCCCGACGTTCCGATTCCGATGATGTATGTCAGCCTGATCTATCAGGGCATCTCGCCGGAGGATTCCGAGCGCCTGCTGCTGAGGCCAATGGAAAGCAAGCTCAAGAGCCTCAAGGGGCTGAAGGAGATGCGCTCGGCCGCCTTCCAGGGCGGCGGCTATGTGCTGGTCGAATTCCAGCCGCAGACGGATCTCGCGACGGCGCTGCAGGATACGCGCAGCAAGGTGCAGGACGCCAAGGCCGACCTGCCGCAGGCGGCCGAGGAGCCGACGGTCAACGAGGTCAACGTTTCGGAATTCCCGGTCCTGGTCGTGACGCTTTCCGGCGATGTGCCGGAGCGCGTGCTGACGGCCGCCGCGCGCGAGCTGCGCGACCGTATCGAGGAAGTGCCCGGCGTGCTCGAAGGCTCGCTGCAGGGCGCGCGCGACGACCTCGTCGAGGTCGTCATCGACCCGGTCAAGCTGTCCTCCTACGGGCTGCAGCTCGATCAGGTGATTCAGGGCGTCGCTTCCTCCAACAGCCTTGTCGCGGCCGGTAATCTCGAGGGCTCGGAAGGCAAATACGCGGTCAAGGTGCCGTCGCTGATCGAGACGCCGGAAGATGTCGCCAACCTGCCGGTCGTCGCCACACCGAACGCCGTGGTCCAGGCCAAGGACGTCGCCACCATCCGCTCGACCTTCAAGGACGCCGAGACAGTCACCCGGCTCGACGGCAAGCCGGCCATCGCCATCGAAGTGAAGAAGCGCATCGGCGCCAACCTCATCGACACCCTGATCCATGTCCGTGAAGTGTCGGACAATTTCATCAAGACCATGCCCGAGGGCATGCATGTCACCTACACGCAGGACAAGTCGGTCTTCGTCAACCAGCTGCTCGGCGACCTGCAGAACCATGTGATGATCGCCGTCATCCTGGTGTTCATCGTCATCCTCTATGCGCTGTCGGGACGGGCTTCCCTGCTCATCGGGCTTGCCATCCCATCATCGTTCCTGATGGGCATCCTGCTGCTCGCCATGATGGGCTACACGATCAACATGATCGTGCTGTTCAGCCTGATCCTGGCTGTCGGCATGCTGGTGGACGACGCCATCATCGTCACCGAATTCGCCGAACGGCGCATGAGTGAGGGCATGCCGAAGGCCGACGCCTTCGCGCTGGCCGCCAAGCGCATGGCCGGCCCAGTCATCGCGGCGACGATGACGCGCATCGCCGCCTTCTCGCCGCTCTTGTTCTGGCCCGGCATCATCGGCGATTTCATGAAATACATGCCGATCACGCTGATCGTGACGCTGTCGGCTTCGATGCTCTATGCGCTGGTGTTCGCGCCGACTTTGGGCGCGATCTTCGCCAAGGCGCCGGAGCATCACGAGGAGGGCAATCGCGACGGCTGGTACATGGCCGTGGTCAAGCAGGCTGTCCGCTTCCCGATGACTGTCATCCTGCTCACCGTCGGGCTTTTGGTCGGCGTCGGCTTCGCCTATTCGAAATATGGCGCGGGCGTCGAGTTCTTCCCGAGCGTCGAGCCGGATTACGGCCTGCTCTATGTCCATGCCCGCGGCAATCTTTCGCTGGCGGAAATGGACGCCGCCACCAAGACGGCGGAAAGCCGGCTGCTCGGCTGGCCCGGCGTGAAGTCGGTCTATACGCGCGTCGGCAAGACGCAGGGCGGCGGCCAGGACATTCCGGAGGACGTGGTCGGGGTCATCCAGTATGAATTCGTCGACTGGCGCCAGCGCAAGTCCGCCAACCAGATCCTCGATGACCTGCGCGGCGTGATGGCCGGCATTCCCGGCGTCGATGTCGAAGTGCGCGTTCCAGAAGCCGGCCCGCCGACCGGCAAGCCGATCCAGATCCGGCTGTCGGCCGCCGACCCGGCCGGGCTGGACGACAAGGCGGGCGCGGTGGCGGCGCGCATCGCCAAGATCCCCAACGTCATCGACATTTCGGACGGCCTGCCGCCGCCCGGCGTCGACTGGGCGCTCGAGGTCGACCGCGCCAAGGCGGCGCAATACGGCATCAGCCCGACCTCTGTCGGCACGGTGGTGCAGCTGGTCACCAACGGCCTCAAGCTCTCGGAATACAGGCCAGCCGGCGCCGACGACGCGGTCGACATAAGGCTGCGCCTGCCGGAGGACCGGCGCACTCTGTCGACACTCGACGAGCTTCGCGTGCAGACCTCGCAAGGCTCGGTGCCGATCTCCAACTTCGTCGTGCGCAAGCCCGAGCCGACTGTCGGCATCCTCAACCGCATCGACGGCGCGCGCACCGTGGTCGTGCAGGCCAATGTCAGCGCCGGCGCGCAGGTCGCCGCCGTGCAAGAGCAGGTCACCAAGGCCGTCACCGACATGGATCTCGGCAGCGGCATCCGCTGGAAGCTCGCCGGCTCCAACGAGGACAGCGCCGAAGCCAGCGCCTTCCTCGGCAAGGCCTTTGGCGCGGCGATCTTCCTGATCTTCCTGGTGCTCTTGGCACAGTTCAACAAGTTCACCAGCGTGTGGCTTGTCTTGTCCTGCGTGGTGATGGCGACGATCGGCGTGTTCTTAGGCTTGCTTCTGACAGGCGAGGCCTTCGGCATCGTCATGTCGGGCATCGGCGTCATCGCGCTGGCCGGCGTGGTGGTGAACAACAACATCGTTTTGATCGACACCTATGACCGATTGCACGAGGAAGGCTGGGACAAGATGGACGCGGTGCTGCAGACCTGCCGGGAGCGCGCCCGTCCGGTGGTGCTGACGGCGGTGTCGGCCATCCTCGGCGTGCTGCCGATCGCCTTCGGTCTCGGTCTCGAAATCTTCCATCACGAGACGACGATCAACGCGCCCTCGACGCAATGGTGGATCTCGCTGTCCTCGGCGATCGTCTTCGGCCTGTCCTTCGCCACGCTGCTGACGCTGGTGGTGACGCCGTCTATGCTGATGGTGTTCACTCGCGCCAAGGTGAAGCCCGGCCAGCGACGCGGCTGGTTCGGACGCCTGTTCCGCAGTGGCAAGGGCGAGGTCACGACGGGCGCGCCCGCTGGAGAAACTGGCACAGAGCCGGCGGTTGCCTTTCCGAAAGCGGCGGAATAGAGCGGTTCGCAACGCCAAGACGAGAAGCCGCCCGGAACAACCGGGCGGCTATTTGCATTGTTCCCTCGAAGTTCAACCAGACGGCGAGGATTTTTCATGACGATCGGCACAATTCTCGTAATAATCCTGATCCTGATCCTGATCGGCGCCGTGCCGGCATGGCCGCATTCGCGCTCCTGGGGCTACGGCCCTTCCGGCATCGTCGGCGTCATTTTGGTCGTGCTGCTCATCCT
Organism: Mesorhizobium sp. M2A.F.Ca.ET.046.03.2.1; assembly: GCF_003952425.1. NCBI lineage: Bacteria > Pseudomonadati > Pseudomonadota > Alphaproteobacteria > Hyphomicrobiales > Phyllobacteriaceae > Mesorhizobium > Mesorhizobium sp. M2A.F.Ca.ET.046.03.2.1. The sequence goes on from NZ_CP034449.1 coordinate 3,961,351, forward strand.
GCTGCTGATGGGCAGAATCTGATCTTCAATGAATTGCGGCCGGGCTTTGAAACCCGGCCGTTTCATCTTTCGTTGGAGCTTTTGATCAAGCGCCCAGGCGCGAGGGCTGCACGGCGATGCCGATATCCTGCAAGGCCTCCTTCACCGCCTCATCGAGCGGGGTATGCGGGATTTCGCCGATGATCTCTTCCAGCCGCGTCGAAACCAGCCGGTGCGGCTCGTAGCGCAGATAGGACATCGACACGATCTCCTTCCACATTGCGACGAACGGGCTGCCGGCGCGCAGAACCCACCAGGGCATGAAGGAGAGCTTCAGCTTGCGGCCGAGCGCCTTCTCGGCCGCCGCCTTCATGTCGAGGTCGGTGATGGCGTGGCCGGGGAAGTTGATGGCTTCGAAGAGGCCCGTTTTGTCGAGGTTCTTCGCCAGGCCGACGAAGGCGACGGAGAAGTCCGGCAGGTAGGCCCATTCATGGGTCAGGTCGGCCGGGCCGGGCGCGGTGTAGACGCCCTTCTCCATCTTGGCGGCGACGACGAGGTCGAACCAGGAGCCGCTGCCGGTGCCGCCGAAGAAGTCGCCGGCTCTGAGGACGATGGTGCGGACCCGGCCGGCTTCGGCCTCGCCGCGAAACAGGTCTTCCATGGCGCAGCGGATACGGCCCTTCTCGGTGGTCGGATGGAACGGCGTCGCTTCGGTGATCACCTGCGGCATCGGCGAGCCGTAATTGTAGACGGTGCCCGGGAAGAGATGCAGGGCGCCGTTTTCACGGCAGGCGGTCATGACGTTCTCGGCCATCGGCATGCACTTGCCCCAATCGGTGTAGATCGGGTTCAAGCCGTTGAAGATGATGTCGACGCCTTGGGTGGCGCGGATCAGGGATTGGCGATCCAGCGCGTCGCCGGCAACCGCGGTGGCGCCCTTGAGTTCGGCCGGAACCTTGCCGGTACGGGTGACGGCGCGGACGTCGAAGCCGGCGTCGATGAAGGCCTTGCCGACCACGCGGCCGAGCCGGCCATTGGCGCCGAGGATTGCGATCTTGGTCATCTGTTCTCTCCGTGGTTTGCGTTTGCACCTGCAATCTGATGCCTTCATCGACGAATTGAAATTGACCGAAGTCGACGTTCTGTTATTCAAAAATGAATGAAGGAATTCGACTGGAACCTGATCAAGAGTTTTGTCGCAGTCGCCGAGACCGGCAGTCTGTCGGGCGCCGCGCGCCGGCTCGCGGCCAGCCAACCGACGCTCGGCCGCCACATCGCCGAGCTGGAGGCCGCGCTCGGCGTCACGCTGTTCCGGCGTGCGCGTCGCGGCTACGAGCTGACCGAGGCGGGCAGCACGCTCTACGAGCGCGGACGGGCGGTCAGCGCTGAGGCCAATGCGTTCTCGCTGCTGGCGCTGGGCTCTGTCGAGGCGATCGAGGGCACGGTGCGCATCGCCGCTTCGGAAGTGGTCGCCGCCTTCGTTCTGCCGGACATGATGGCGCGGCTCGGCGAAGAGGAGCCTGGCATCGAGGTCGAGATCGTCGCCTCCAACCAGGTCGAGAATCTCTTGCGTCGCGATGCCGACATCGCCATCCGCATGGTTCGGCCGGCGCAGAACGAACTGGTGGCGCGCAAGGTCACCGACATTCCGCTCTGCCTATGCGCGGCGAGCGTCTATCTCGACCGGCGGGGCCGGCCGGAAAAACCCGCCGACCTCGCCGATCACGCCTTGGTCGGCTTCGACCGCAGTGACGAGATCATTCGCGGCTTCACGTCGTTCGGCATTCCGGTCGGCCGCAGCCATTTCCGCTTTAGGACCGACAACCAGATCGTGCTGTGGGAGGCGGTGCGCACGGGAAACGGCATCGGCCTCGGCCAGGAGCCGTTGGCCGACCGCGATCCGGACCTGGAAAAGCTGTTGCCCGATGTGCCGCTGCCGGTCCTGCCTGTCTGGCTCGCGATGCATCGCGACGTGCGCACCAGCATGCGCATCCGCCGCGTGGCGGATTTCCTGCATGAGGGGCTGAAGCTTTATTCGGCCGGCACGGGTTCGGGAGCGAATTCTGCGCGGTGAGCGAGCCCTGCCATCAGGAGCACGACGACCAGCAGCCCGGAAAGCGCAATGAAGATCGGTCCGAAGCTCGAATGCTCCGCGACGAAGCCGATCGCCGACGGCGCCACCAATATGCCGGAATAGCCCATGGTGGTGACGACGCTCATGCCGGTGCCGGACGACATGCCTTCCTGGTTGCCGCCGGCTGAGAACAGGATCGGCACCATGTTGGCGATGCCGAAGCCGCAGAAGGCGAAGGCGGCGATGGCGAGGTAAGGCGAGGACGAGAGGCCGGCGACCAGCATGCCGGCGGCCGCGACCAGCGCCGAGCCGCGCAAGGTCTGCACTGCGCCGAAGCGGTTGCGCACGCTGTCGCCCAGGAAGCGCATCAGCGCCATGACGCCCGAGAAGGCGGCATAGGCGAGGCCGGCGACCGCGAGGTCGGCGCCCAGTTCCTGATGCAGGAAGAGCGCCGCCCAATCGAGCACCGCGCCTTCGGAGATCATAGTGAGCAGCGCCATCAGCCCGACCAGATAGACGGCGGTGTGCCGCGGCAGCGTGAATTTCTGATGCTCGACAGCCTGCGGCCGGTCCTCGGCGACGAGATGGCGAATGGCGAAGGCGATCACGGCAAAGGCGATCACCGTCACCGCGACGGCATGGGGAAGATAACCGTAGTTCTGGATCGAATAGCCGCCGAGCGCGCCGCCGGCGAAGCCGCCAAGGCTCCAGAAGCCGTGCGAGGAGGACATGATCGCCCGGGAAAGCCTTCTTTCAACCACCACGGCGTTCGAGTTCATGGCGACATCCATGCCGCCGATCGAACCGCCGAAGATGAGCATGGCGATGGCCGCCAGCGGCACGTTGGGCGCGAGCGCCACGATCAGCAGGCCGAAGCTGCCGCAGACGCCGAACCAACGCGTCACGCTGCGCGAGCCATGCCTGGAAATGAGATGGCCGCAGCAGGTCATGGCAATGACCGCGCCGACGCCGAACAAAAGGATCAGCAGGCCGAGCGTGAACCGAGTGATGTCGAGCCGGGTCAGGAACACCGGGATCTGCGGCGCCCAACTGCCGGTCAGAAAACCATTGGCGAGGAAGATACCGGCGACGGCCCAGCGGCCGCGTGTCGCGGCCTGCATCGTGGTTTGCATGCTCATCGTCCGGATTTCCGCTGCGGTAAATGGTTCGCGCGGCAAATTAGATCGATTCAATTTGTAGTCAAGAACTGAACAAAGAAAGTGCTTGGACCAAGGGAGCGGCCGAGGATTGGTTCTGTTCGAGGCATACTGCAGCTTTGGAGATTAGCAGAATCGCCCCTCCATTCGTCATCCACGGGCGGAGCAAGGAGCGAAGCGACGCGCGCAGACCCGAGGATCCATTCCGTGACCTGGAAGCGCCGCTACGACGCAAACCATCCCCGGGGTGCACTACGATCATATTCTGGACCGCTGCACTCTTCGATAGTCGTAACGGCATGGATTCCAGGGTCTGCGCGCGTCGCTTCGCTCCTTGCTCCGCCCTGGAATGACGAAGTCGCGAAGGCATTCGACAGCGTCAATGATCCTTCGGCCGCTTGGCCTCGAACTCGGCCTTCTTGGCTTCTGAAGCCTCGGTCTGGTTGAGCGCCTGCCATTCGGCATAAGGCATGCCGTAGACGATCTCGCGCGATTTATCCTTCGACAGCGCCACGCCCTCGGCTTCGGCGGCCTCGCGATACCAGTTGGACAGGCAGTTGCGGCAGAAGCCGGCGAGGTTCATCAGGTCGATGTTCTGGACATCGCCGCGCTCGCGCAGATGCGCCACCAGCCGGCGGAAAGCCGCGGCCTCGAAATCGCGCTTCTGGTCGTCGCTGAGTTCGGTCATCTCGGAAACTCCTGGACTGTCGGCCTGCCTACACCGGCCCGGTGCGCGAGCCGAACATCTTCACCTGATGTATATCGGCACGGCGGTCGATGGCGTCAACGATGGGCGCCAGCCGCTCGGCCCAGGCGAGCGCCCCGGCGCGGTCGGCGATCAGGTCCTGGCGGATCTCGATCAGCGCATGCGCGTAGCCGTTGACGATGGCGTGGCGGAACATGGTGTCGCCGCGCAGCGCGCCGTCATAGGGCTCGTTGTCGCCGACGACGAGGGACCTGTCCTGCGCCAACATGTCGATCAGCGGCCGCGCCACGCGGTCGTCGCGGTCCCACAGCACGCCGACATGCCAGGGGCGGACGAAGCCCTGCATCACCGGCGTGAAGGAATGGACGGAGAAGATGAACGGCGCCTTGCCCGACGCATGCGCCACGGAGGCGATCATCGCGCCGACGGCGTCGTGATAGGGCCTGTAGAAGCGGTCGAGCCGCCGTTCGCGCTCTTCCGGAGCTATCGGATAGTTACCCGGCACCACGGTGCCGTCATAGAGCTGACGGATCATGGTCGGGTCGTCCTCGCCCCGGTTGGGGTCGACCAACAGCCGCGAGAAGCCTGCCAGCACCGCCGGCGCGTCGAGCGCGGTCGCGAGCTCGCGCGTCACCGTCTCGACGCCGATGTCATAGGCGATGTGACGGTCGAATTCGGATGCCGGCAAACCGAGGCTGCCATATTCCTCCGGCAGGTCGCGGCGGGCGTGGTCGGCCAGAAGCACGACCCCCTTCTTGCGGTCGCCCTCGACAATGTCGAACGGCGTGAAAACTGTGGATCGGGTCATCGGCTGAAAAGGGGATGGCGGCTGCGATGTGGTATCGTCATTCCACGAAGAAGACGCCGGCGCAATGCCGTTGTTTGGCCAAGGTTTCCGCAAAAAATCCCCGGCGCGGGGAGAATTTGCGCGACGGGCCCTTCTAAATCGATTGGAATTGAACAAAACGGCGCGTTGACATGCGACCGGAGTTTGCTGAAAAGGGGCTTCGAGAGATGCAAATGTGGTTCGCAAGGGGATCTGCGATGGGTTTTGCCGGCCGGCTGCGCAAGCGCCTGGCCCTGCCGTTGCTGATCGTCGGCGCGGGATTTTTCGCGATAGCCGCGACCTCGCCGGCCCGGGCCGACTTCCGCGTTTGCAACGCAACGCAAAATCTGGTGGGCGTCGGCATCGGCTATCGCGCCAAGGCCGGCTGGATCACCGAGGGCTGGTGGCACATCGAAGGATCGACCTGCAAGACGCTGATCGAGGGTCCGCTGTCATCAAGGTTTTACTATCTTTATGCAGAAGACGCCGAGCGTGGCGGGCGCTGGGATGGCCCGATCAACATGTGCGTCGCCGAAAAAGAGTTCAAGATCGCCGGCGTGAATGATTGCGTCGCTCGGGGCTTCCAACGCGCCGGATTCCAAGAATATGACACGGGCGAGCAGGCCAGCTGGATGGTCCAGCTGACCGACGAGCCCGCAACGGGAGGCGCGCCAGCGACCCCCGCTCCGGGAACAAACAGTCAATGAGACGCAACCGCAAGGTCAAGATCCTCGCCACCATCGGTCCGGCTTCCTCCTCCGAGGAAATGCTGAAGAAGCTCTTCGAAGCGGGCGCCGATGTCTTCCGCATCAATATGAGCCATACCGACCACGAGCTGATGCGCACGCTGGTCGGGCGCATCCGCGCCGTCGAGGCCGCCGTCGGCCGGCCGATCGGCATTCTCGCCGATTTGCAGGGTCCGAAGCTCAGGGTGGGCAAGTTCGCCAACGGCAAGGAAGCGCTGACTGTCGGCCAGACCTTTACGCTCGACGACAATCCCGAGCCCGGCACGTCGAAGCGCGTGTACCTGCCGCATCCCGAAATCCTGAGCTCGGTCGAGGCCGGTCACAGACTTTTGATCGATGACGGCAAGCTGGAGCTGAAGGCGGTGAAGGCCGACGGCAAGTCGATCACCTGCACCGTCGTTGCCGGTAGCGGAATCTCCGACAAGAAGGGCGTCAGCCTGCCCGACACCGACCTGCCGGTCGGCGCGCTGACCGACAAGGACCGCGCCGATCTCGACGCGGTGCTTGCCACGGGCGTCGACTGGGTGGCGCTGTCCTTCGTGCAGCGGCCGGAGGATCTGGCGGAAGCGCGCAAGATCGCGCGCGGGCGGGCGCTGATCATGGCCAAGATCGAGAAGCCGCAGGCGGTGGCCAGGCTTCCCGAAATCATCGATCTCTCCGATGCGCTGATGGTCGCCCGCGGCGATCTCGGCGTCGAGATGCCGATCGAAGCCGTGCCCGGCATCCAGAAGCAGATCACGCGCGCGGCGCGGCGCGCCGGCAAGCCGGTGGTGATTGCCACACAGATGCTGGAATCGATGATCACCGCGCCGGTGCCGACCCGCGCCGAGGTCTCCGACGTGTCGATCGCCGTGTTCGAGGGCGCCGACGCAATCATGCTTTCGGCCGAATCCGCGGCCGGCGCCTATCCGGTCGAAGCTGTCGGCATGATGAACCGCATCGCCACCAAGGTCGAAACCGACCCGACCTATGCCGGCATCATCAACGCGCAGCGTTCGGAACCCGAGGCGACCGGGGCCGACGCCATTTCGCTGGCCGCTCGCGAGATCGCCGAGACGCTGAAACTATCGGCGATCATTTCCTACACCGCGTCCGGCACGACCGGGCTGCGCGCCGCGCGCGAGCGCCCGCAGGTGCCGATCGTGGCGCTGTCGCCGATCCTCAGCACGGCACGCCGCCTGTCGCTGCTGTGGGGCACGCATTGCGTGGTTTCGGAGGATGCTACCGACCTCGACGACATGGTCGACCGGGCCTGCCGGATCGCGCTGGAAGAAGGTTTCGGCAAGCCTGGCGACCGCGTCATCATCACGGCCGGCGTGCCGCTCAGGACACCCGGATCGACCAATATGCTGCGGATTGCGTATATCGGGTCGGACACGCATTAGCGGCCAGTGGCTGGGTCAGTTGCCGAGTGACTAGCCGCAAGGCACGCCGTCGCGATCGCGACATGAAAGCTTTCAGGGTCGGCGCTGCCCCTCATCCGCCTGCCGGCACCTTCTCCCCGTATAGTGACGGGGAGAAGAGGCTGGCCGCAAACTTGGCGCCGTTCCTGCTACGTTGGCGATTGGCGAAATCGTCGATGCGGCGCTCCTTCTCCCCGTCACTATACGGGGAGAAGTGCCCGGCAGGGCGATGAGGGGCAGCGCCGACGTGAGGTCGTTGGCGACTGCAATACAAGCTCATCAGGTCGGCGCGAGCTCGGCGTCGGGCACTTTGATGTCGGGGCATTTTCCGTCGTTATGGGCATCACCGGCGATACGGCCTTCCACGGTCCTTGCCATTGCCTGCAAGTCGATCGGCGCGCCGGCCACCCTCTCGATCGCGCCGACCACGAGATCGGGTGCGATCCAGTCCGGCTTGTGGCCGAGATTGCGGACCCAAACCAGTTCGGCCCCGGGAATGTCGCGCTCGAGGCCGACGGAGTGGATCGTCGCGTAGACCACCTTGTCGCGGTCGCCCGAGATGACGACGGTCGGCGCCTTGATCTCCCGGTAAGCGGGAGAGGCGGCCCGGACATAGTCGTGGAGCTGGGCGACATCGCGTGCGTTGGCGCGAAAGGCGGATGGCCTGAGCACCAGCGGGATCGAGGCGTTCTGGAGGTAGAAGTCCGGCAGGGTGTTGGGGGAGAAGACGCAAGCCGTCGCATCGCCGATCCGCAGCATGCCGGCCGGATAGGCGAGCGTTTCGGAAAACAGCCAGCCGACCACCGGCATGGCGGTGAGCTTGTAGTACCAGGCGGTCGCGCCGCCCGGCCAGGGATGCGTGGCCGGTGACACGAAGACGAGACCCGCTGTTTTTTCTGGATGCTGGCGGGCGAAAGCCGTGGTGATCGCGCCGCCGAAGGAATGCGCAACGACAATGGCCTTTGCAATGCCGAGGCGGTCCATCAGCGCCGCGATCGTATCGGCCTGCGCGGCCAGAGTTTCGTTGTTGCCGCGCCGCGACCAGCCGAGGCCCGGGCGGTCGAGGAACAGCATCTCGGCGCGGCCCTCGAGCAGCGGCTTCAGCGGCAGCATCTGGTCCTTGAGGTTGGCGCTGGCGCCATGGATGAAGACGAGCGGCGTCAGGTCGGCGCCGGCAGGTGCCGGGATATGGGCATAATGGATGCGCGCGCCGTTGACCTCGGCGAACTCGCCGGCTGGCGGACTGCGTCGCTCGATCAGCCAGACGCCGGCGCGGGTGATGCCGGCCAGGGCAAAGAGGAGTGCGATGAGGAAGAGGAGCGCGGCGCCGATGAGGTTCATGCGGTGAGATACGAGGGCAGGTGAAGATCTGGTTCAGCGGTCAGGCGATCTTGACAGGTTGAGGCTGCGTTGGCAGCCGGAATCTGTCACGCTGCCGTGGTGCGCGCGAGCCGGAGGTCTCCGCCAATCGTCAACGCATGCCATCCAGCAACGGGAGCAGCCCGTCTGAACTTCCGTGCCGGGGCTAGTTCAGATTGATGTCGCGGCTTGCCGATCGCATCGACACGGAGAAGCCGGCCAGCACGTCGAACAGCGCGATGATCATCAGCGTGAAGAAGACGGAGTGCGCCGCGCCCTTCACCAGCAGGAACTCGACGAGAAAGGCGATGAAGACCAGCGTCGACAGAAGGTGATCCAGGATCGAGGCATTGGTCGTGCGCACCGATTTCGAGATCTCGACGAACAGAAAGATCAGCCCGATCAGCACCATCAGGTCGCCGAGCGTCATGGAGAAGACGCCGCCCGACATCATGCGGAAGGAGAACATCTCGGTCATCCAGGGGTCGTCGCCGCCGCCGAACAATCCGAGCAGGCCGAGATTGTAGAGGACGAAAGGCACGATCAGCAGCGGGATGGCACCGAACATCTGGGCGACTCCAATCAGGGCACCCCCTTTTGTAAAATCCGCGGCAAGCGCGCCGTCAAGGTTTTTCGCCGCGGCGACGAACACGCTGTAAGACCTAATGAAATAACGATGTCAGCCGGTTGCCGGCTGACATTACGTCCCCTCCAGGCGCGATCTCTGGAGGAGCCACCTCATGCCGACTTCGGCACCAGTCGGCGGACCGCCAGGGCGCCAAAACAAAAAGACCGGCCAGGGGCCGGTCTTTTGAAAGTCGCAAACCTTGGAAGCCTCTCAGCTTTCCTTCGGCTCCAGAACCTGGCGGCCGCGATACATGCCGGTCTTCAGGTCGATGTGATGCGGGCGACGCATTTCGCCGGAATTCTTGTCCTCGACATAGGTCGGGGCCTTGAGGGCGTCGGCCGAGCGGCGCATGCCGCGCTTCGACGGAGAGGTTTTTCTTTTTGGAACGGCCATGGATATGCTCCACTACATGGTCAAAATGCCCCGGCAACCCTCGCGAAAGGGCCGCATCGAGGCCATAATCTGAGAAAGTCGGGTGCCTATACACGCCTTGCGCCGTTTTGGCCAGCGCTGGCCGCGAATTTTTTTGAGCCGGCGCCGCTTCGCTTGGATCAGGATGCCGTTTCGTCGAAACGCCGTCCTGGTCCAAGTCTTCGTTGGAGCGTGATCTTTTCCGAAACCGGTTCCCACTTTTCGGGATCACGCCCTAATCCAGGCATCCGACATAGGCGCCGGACCGGCTGGCGCGCCGCTCGATCAGCGAGGCCAGCCGCCTCAGTCCCGGCCCGGGCTTCGCCGGATTGCGCGCGATCGGGTTGGGCAGGCTGACGGCGAGCAGAGCGGCCTGCCTGCGCGACAACTGCTTGGCCGAGACGCCGAAATGATGCCGCGCGGCGGCCTCGATGCCGTAGATGCCCGGGCCCCATTCGGCGATGTTGAGATAGATCTCCATGATCCGCCGCTTCGACATCACCGCATCGAAATAGACGGCTAAAGGCAACTCGACGACCTTGCGCACGCTGCCAAGCGGCCGCGACCACAAGAAAAGGTTCTTCACCGTCTGCATGGTGATGGTGGAGGCGCCGCGCGTCGCCTCGCCGGCCAGAGCGTCATCGACCACGCCGCGCAATTCGCCGAGATCGACGCCGCGATGGAAGCAGAACTGCCCGTCTTCCGACATGATCACCGAATGCGCCAGCACGGGCGCCACGTCATCGATCGACACCCAGCGCCGGTCGTAGCCGGAGAAGGTCGCGAGGTCCTTCAGCATCAGGGTCGATATCGGATGCACGAAGGACGGCAGGTAGAGGAAGGTGAGCACGACCGGAATGGCCGCCAGCACGAGCGCGACGACCAGGCAGCGCCGGCCGATGCGCCTCAGACTGGCGCGGCTCAGGCGCCGCGAGCGCGCCATGTCCAGCCCTTCGCTTCCATGTTCGACGATCGGTTCCGTCAAGCCGTCCCACCCGTGCCTCGCCCCCTCCGGCATAAAGGCGCGCGCCTGCTTGCGCAATGTCTGAGTGTCGGCTACCGCTCCCGGCCATGAGCAAAGACGACCAGATCGCCTTCGAAACCGCGCTTTTCCTGCGCGCCGCTGCCGTCGAGACCGAGCTGCGCCGGATTCTCGACGCGCGTCCGCTCACCGGTGAGATCGCGCGGCCCGAGCGCCTGATGGCGGCGATGCGGCATGGCGTGCTCAACGGCGGCAAGCGGCTGCGGCCTTTCCTGGTCATGGAAAGTGCCGCGCTGTTTTCGGCCGACAATGACGCGGCGTTGCGCGTCGCCGCGGCGCTGGAATGCGTGCATTGCTATTCGCTGATCCATGACGACCTGCCGGCGATGGACGACGACGATTTGCGGCGCGGCCAGCCGACGGTGCACAAGGCCTTCGACGAAGCGACAGCCATCCTCGCCGGCGACGCGCTGCTGACCTTGGCCTTCGACATCATCGCCGACGGGGCGACGGCCTTGCCTGCCGACCGCAGGGTGGCGCTCGTGCTGGCGCTCGCGCGCGCGGCCGGCGCCGGCGGCATGGTCGGCGGCCAGATGCTCGATCTCGACGCCGAGCGCAAACGGCCGGATGAGGCGGGCATCATCACCTTGCAGGCGATGAAGACCGGCGCGCTGATCCGCTTCGCCTGCGAGGCCGGCGCGATCGTCGCCGGCGCGCCGGCGGCCGACCGCGAGCGGCTGGCCGAATTCGGCTCCGCGATCGGCCTTGCCTTCCAGCTCGCCGACGACCTGCTCGACCTGACCGCCGACGCCAAGCAGATGGGCAAGGCGACGAACAAGGACGCCGCCGCCGGAAAGGCGACGCTCGCTTCGCTGCACGGCCCCGACTGGGTGCGTGGCCAACTGCACGGGCTGATCGACCAGGCGCATGGGCTGCTCGAGCCCTATGGCGAGCAGGCAGGGTTGCTCAAGGAGGCTGCGACCTTTGTCGCGACGCGCAACAGCTGACGACAGGCTATCGGAGGCCTGAAGATGCTTTCTTGCCATAGCGAAGGCCGTCGACCAGCAGGGCGACCATGCGCTGGGCTTGATCGGCGCCGCTCAGCCTCGCGATGGCGTTGAGCAGGTCCCCTGCATCGACATCGCCCCGGATTTCCCCCGCGGTCGCCGCGGCATGGAGTAGTTGGCCGAGCGCGGGCTCCAGATTCTGCTGGAAGTATAGCGGCAGCGGCTCGAAGACGGGATCTCCCGAATGCAGCGCTTCGGCCAAGCCGCGCTTGGTCGCGATAAAGGCCACGTAGCGCTCAATCCACTTCAACAAAGCCTCGCCAGGCTCATAGCTGGCCGCGAGGAGAGGCGCGGCGGCGGCGCAGGCATCGATTTCACGACGAAACACCGCGGCCACGAGATCTGAGCGCCGCGGGAAGTGCCGATAGACCGTACCGACCCCGACACCCGCCTTCTCGGCGATCTCGCGCACCGGCGCATCGACGCCTGAGGTCGCGAACACCGCCTTGGCCGCCTGCAGCAGCGCGTCGAGGTTGCGCTGGACGTCGACCCGTACGCGTCGGTCGACGCCCTCCGCCACCTCATTTTGGGTGCGCCGTTTCCCGCTCACCAAATACCTCTTGAAAAACGGAACGATGTTCCGTATTTGTGAATCGGAACACTGTTCCATATCCGCCAACATAGTGCAGAGCGGCGGCTGTGACAATCAATCGGACAACAGGAGACGATCATGCCGGACAATCGCATCGCGCTGGTCACCGGAGCCAATCAAGGGGTCGGCCTGCAGGTCGCAAAGGCACTTGCGGCAAACGGGGTCACCGTCCTTGTCGGATCGCGCAATTTCGAGCGCGGCGAGGCGGCGGCGAGCGAGATCGGACCGGGCGCCATTGCGCTGCAGCTCGACGTGACGGACCAGGACTCGATCACCGCCGCGGCGGCGCGTATCGGCGACGAATTCGGCCGGCTCGACCTGCTCGTGCAGAATGCCGCGATTTCGAACACCGGGCGCCGGCCGGACGCGACGGTCGAGGACCATGCCAGATTGACCCGCCCGAGCAACGTCTCCCTCGATGAAGTACGCGCCGTGTGGGAGACCAACGTCTTAGGCGTGCTTGCCGTTTACCAGGCAATGCTGCCGCTGCTGCGCCGGTCGGCGGATGCCCGCATCGTCAACGTGTCGAGCGGCGTCGGCTCGCTGACCTCCAACGCCGACCCTGCCTTCGGCTATCGCGCGTTGTTCGGCCCGGTCTATCCGGCCTCCAAGACGGCGCTCAACGCCATAACGCTGGCGATGATGATTGAGCTCGAGTCGACAGGCATCAAGGTCAACCTGGTCTCGCCGGCCTACACCCGCACCAACCTCAACAATTACGGCGGAACGGAGTCGGTCGAGGACGGCTCGCGCGAGGTGGTCCGTGTCGCCCTGCTCGGTCCGGAGGGTCCCTCGGGGACGTTCACAAGGTGGGAAAATGTGACGATCCCCTGGTGACGGCAGATCGAACATGGCCGGCAGCGCTGCTTCTGCCGCAGGCCGCTTGGCGGCGCGTCGAATTCAAGGAGAATAGCCATGCAGTACCGTACGCTCGGACGAACCGGCATCAAGGTCAGCCCCTACTGCCTGGGCGCGATGATGTTCGGCGGCATAGCCAATGCCGATCATGACGATGCGATCCGCATCATCCATAAGGCGCTGGATTTCGGTATCAACTTTGTCGACACCGCCGATCGCTACAGCGCCGGCGAATCCGAGCAGATCGTCGGCAAGGCCCTGAAGGGGCGCCGCGACAGCATCGTGCTTGCCACCAAGGTCCACGGCCCGATGGGCGATGATCCCAACATGCAGGGCAATTCGCGGCGCTGGATCACCCGTGCGGTGGAGGATTCGCTCAAGCGCCTGCAGACGGACTACATCGACCTCTACCAGATCCACCGTCCTTCGCCGGACACCGACATCGAAGAGACGCTTTCGGTGCTTACCGACCTGATGCGGGCGGGAAAGGTGCGCGCCATCGGCTCCTCCACCTTCCCGGTTTCCGAAATCGTCGAGGCGCAGTGGGTCGCGGAGCGGCGCGGCCTCGCGCGCTTCCGCACCGAGCAGCCGCCCTATTCGATCCTCGACCGGGGCATCGAACGCGACACGCTGCCGACCTGTCAGCGCTACGGCATGGGCGTGCTGGTCTGGAGCCCGCTGTCCAAAGGCCTGCTTACCGGCCGCTACCGCAAGGGGCAGCCGCTGCCCGAGGGCGGCATACGAGCGAAATTCATGCCGAGGCAAATGTCCGATGAGCGGAGCCTCGATGTGGTCGAGCAGCTGATTCCGCTGGCGGCCGAAGCCGGCATGTCCCTCACTCACATGGCGATGGCGTTCGTCATGGCGCATCCCGGCGTGACATCGGCGATCCTCGGCCCGCGCACCATGCAGCATCTCGACGACCTGCTTGCCGGCGCCAACATCCCCCTGGCCGACGACGTCCTCGACCGCATCGACCGGATCGTTCCGCCCGGCACCGATGTCGGCCTGAACGAGGCCGCATACAATCCACCGGCTCTGACCACCGCCAGCCTCCGCCGCCGTCCAGCCGCGGAACGGGCGGCGGTATGAGCGCGGCGACGCGTCGGGACGACGTCAGTTCTGCACGTTCGCGGCGCGTGGATCGGGAATGGGCACGGCGGCGATCAGTTCGCGCGTGTAATCCTCCCGCGGCGACGACAGCACCGCGCGGCGCGGGCCGGCTTCGACGATACGGCCGGCGCGCATAACGGCGACGTCATGGCTCATGCGCTCGACCACCGCCATGTCGTGCGAGATGAAGAGATAGGCTAGGCCCAGCGTCTCCTGCAGCTCCAGCATCAGGTCGAGCACGCGAGCGCGCACTGACACGTCGAGCGCGGCGACGCTTTCGTCGGCGACGATCAGCTTCGGTTCCAGCGCCAGGGCGCGTGCGATGCAAATGCGCTGGCGCTGGCCGCCGGAAAATTCGTGCGGATAGCGCGAGGCGTGATCGGCTTCGAGTCCGACCCGCGCAAGAAGCGAGGCCACGCGTTCGCGCCGATCATCCCTGCTGCCGATGCCGTGGATGACGAGCGGCTCGGCGATGGCGGCTCCCACTGTCATGCGCGGGTCGAGCGAGGCGTAGGGGTCCTGGAAGATCATCTGCGCGGCGCGGCGCACCGGCCGCATCGCGGCCGCGGAGAGGCCGTGAATGGACGTGCCGCCGATGATCACCGAGCCGGCGAAAGGAACAAGGCCGAGCACGGCCTTGCCGGTGGTGGACTTGCCGGAGCCGCTCTCGCCGACGAGGCCGAGCGTGCGGCCCGGCCTTATCTCGAAGGAGACATCCTGCACCGCCGGCGCTTCCGAGGCGCGGCGGCGGAACAGGCTGGAGGAGGCGCCGTAATCGACGACAAGCTTCTTCACCGAAAGCACGGGCGCTTCCCCGTCTGGGACCGGCGGTCGGGAGGTGGCCGTGACCCGGGGCGGTGCGTCGGTTCCCGCGAAGGCGCCGAGGCGCGGCACGGCGGCGAGCAGTTCGCGCGTGTAGTCGGCTTGCGGCCGCTCGAAGATGTCGAGCACGAGGCCCGCCTCGACGATCCGTCCATCGCGCATGACGGCCACCCGGTCGGCCATCTCGGCGACGACGCCCATGTCGTGGGTGATGAGGATGATGGCGGTGCCGAACTCCCGTTTCAGTTCCCGCATCAGCTTCAGGATCTGCGCCTGCACCGTCACGTCGAGCGCCGTCGTCGGCTCGTCGGCCAGAAGCACTTTCGGCCGGCAGGACAGCGCCATGGCGATCATGACGCGCTGGCGCATGCCGCCGGAGAGCTCGTGCGGATATTGTTTCATGCGCCGCGCCGGGTCGCTGATATGCACGACATCCAGCATGTCGCGAGCGCGCTGCTCGACGCTTGAACCTTCCGCGCCCTGGTGGATGCGGATCGCCTCGGTCAGTTGCGCACCGATTGAGTGTACCGGGTTGAGCGACGTCATCGGCTCCTGGAAGATCATCGCGATCTCGCCGCCGCGCACGTCGCGCATGGCGCGCTCCGGCAGGCGCGGAAGCGACTGGCGTTCGAGCCTGATGTCGCCGCCGGCGATGCGCAGCGAGGCACGCGGCAACAGGCGCATGATCGAAAGCGCCGTCACCGACTTGCCCGAGCCGGACTCGCCGGCAAGGCAGAGCGTCTCGCCCGGCGCCAGCGCAAAGCTGATGCCGTCGATGACGCGCCTGGCGCCTTGCGGCGTCAGCGCGTCCACCGACAGGCTCTCGACGGTCAGGACAGCATCTCTTCCTCGCCCGGAACCATCCGCCATCAATTGAAGACAATCCTCGGAAAATAGAACGAGACGACCCAGTTCGGCATGTCGACGATCTCGCTGATGCGCAAGTCACCGCAGACCGAGCAGAGCATGTAGGCGTCGACCGGCTTCAGCCCATGGTCGGCGGCGAGCAGATCGACCATGCGCTTCACACTTTCGCGCGCCGCGGTCATCAGGTCCGGTCCGACGCCGGTGGTGACCTCGTAGCCCGCCTCGTCGAGATGGCGGGTCACCGGCCCCGGCGTGGTGAAGCGCGGGCTCTCCAGCCGCGCATCCTTGACCAGCTCGATCGTCGCCTCGACGTCCATGCGGCTCTCGATGGCCGTGCCGCAGACCTCGCCATCCCCTTGAGCGGCGTGGGTGTCGCCGATCGAGAACAGCGCGCCCTCGACCTCGACCGGGAGGTAGAGCGTGGTTCCGGCCGCAAGGTCGCGGATGTCGAGATTGCCGCCGACGCGGCGCGGCGGCACCACAGAATGCAGGCCGGGTTCGGCGGGGGCTAAGCCGATCGTACCGGCGAAGGGTTTCAGCGGCACGCGCCCGCCCGGACCATAGAGCGCCGGCGCCATCGAGGCGGCATCATATTTCCAGATGTGCAGCGCCGGCTCCTTGAACTGGTCGGCGAGCAGGCCGAAGCCCGGAATGTTGGCGGTCCAGCCGAGGCCCGACGGCTCGAAATGGCGCAGCGTGATCTTCAGCGCATCGCCCGGCATCGCGCCCTCGACATAGACGGGTCCTGTCACCGGATTGACCTTGCCGAAATCCATGGTCGAGACATCCGCCACCGTGGAGTTCGCGTCGAACTGTCCGCCGGAGGAATCGAGGCATTCGAAATGGATGGTCGAACCCGGCTTGGCGGTCAGCGCCGGCTCGAAATCGCGGTTCCAGCCGAAATGGTGGCTGGCGCGATGAATGGTGTAGTCGCACTTCACGCACATGGTTGTTGCTTCTCGTTTGTTTTTGGCAAGCCGCCCTCCCGTTTCGGCGGCATCATTGAAAGGCGGCCGGCGGCGGGCTGGACGCCGCCACCGGCAAATGAGACGGCCTATTTGTTCACATAGATCGCTTCGTAATTAATGACGCGGGTCGGATCGATATAGATCTCGTCCGGGCCGCCCATGCGCTTGGCCTTGGCCACCACGCGGCGTTCGTTGAAGACCGGAATCCAGGGCGCGTCATTGGTCTGGATGTCGGTGAAGATCTGCGCCCAGGCCTTGTTGCGCTCCTCGGCCTTGGCCGGCACCGGCATGGCGTCCGCCGCCTGGCCGCGGGCGTCGATGTCCTTGTTGCAGTACCACGACCAGTTCCAGCCGCCGGCAACCGCGCTGCCGCAGCCGAGGATCGGCCCGTAGAAGTCGGACGGATCCGGGAAGTCGGCGATCCAGCCGAGCCCGCCGGACCAGACCATCGGCGCCTGGCCCTGCGTGCCGCCGGCGGCAATCACGTTCGGATTGGCCACCGCCTTGATCTCGGCCTTGACGCCGATCGCCGCCAGATCCTGCTGGATCGCCTGCGTGATGCGTGGCTGCGGATCGGTGTTGGAGGTGTAGATCTGGGTCGAGAAGCCGTCCTTCAACCCGGCCTCGGCAAGCAGCGCCTTGGCCTTTTCGGGATCGTAGGCATAGCCCTTGTAGTTCTGGTCGTAGCCCGGCATCAGCGGCGGCAGCACCTGGCTTGCCGGCGTGGCGCGGCCATTGATGATGCGCACGATGCGGTCCTTGTTGATGGCCATGTTGACGGCCTGCCGCACCTTGGCGTTATCGAAGGGTTTTACCTGCGTGTTCAAAGTGACGTAGCTGGTTTCCAACTGCTGGCGGTCGACGATCATGCCCTCGAACTCGGGCGACTTCTTCATCTCCAGATATTTCGCCGGCGAGATGCCGTCGCCGGCAATGTCGACCTCGCCCTTCTGCAGGCGCAAAAGCGCCACCAGCGGTTCCTGGCCGATCTCGATCGTGAAAGAGTCGACATGCGGCCGATCCTTGATGAAATAGTCGGGGTTCTTCTCGAAGACGAGGCGCTGGCCGATCGTCCATTCCTTCAGCGTGAAGGCGCCGGAGCCGACCGGATGCTTGCCGAAGTCGCCGCCGGCGGCTTCCACCGCCTCTTTCGGCACGACGGAAGCGAAGTTGAGCGCCAGCACGTTGAGGAAGGTGGCGTCGGGCTGCGACAGCGTGAACTTCACCGTATGATCGTCTATCGCCGTGATGCCCTCCATCGTCTCGGCGGTGCCGGCGGTCATCTTGTCGGCGCCGACGATCGAGTGGAAGAAGCCGGCGCCCGGGCCTTGCGTCTTCGGGTTGACGGCGCGCTCGATCGACCATTTGACGTCCGCCGCCGTCACCGCGCGGCCGTTGGTGAACTTGACGCCGGGATGCAGCTTGAACGTATAGACCTTGCCGTCGTCGGAGACGTCGTAGCTGTCGGCGAGCGACGGCCCCAGTTCCGTCGTGCCCGGCTTGTAGTCGACCAGGCGCGAGAACAGAGCGTTGATCATCGACCAGTTCTGCCAGTCATAGCCGATGGCCGGGTCGAGCGTGGCGATGTCGTCCTTGTAGGTGACGATGATGTCGCCGCCATTGGTCGGCGTGTCGGCGAAGGCGACGGGCACCAGGGCCGAGGTGGCGAGCAAGGCCGCCAGGCCCATCTTTCTGACGAATTTGTTCATTGAGTTCACTCCTCTGTTGGTCTTGTTGGTTATTGGCTGCGGATGCGGGGATCGACGAATGGGGCGACGAAGTCGGCGAGCAAATTGCCGAGCACGATGGCCAGGGCCGAGACCAGCGTGACGCCCATGATGATCGGCACGTCGACCTGCTGGATGGCCTGCCAGGCGAGTTGGCCGATGCCGGGCCAGCCGTAGACGGCCTCGACCACGACCACGCCGCTCATGAACTGGCCGATGTCGATGCCGACCATGGCGATGATCGGCAACAGCGCGTTGGGCAGCGCGTGGCCGAGCACGACGCGACGGCCGCTGAGCCCCTTGGCATGCGCGGTGCGCACATAATCCTGGCGCAGCACCTCGATCATGGCGGAACGCACCATGCGCGCATACCAGCCGGCGCCGAGCACGCCGAGCGTGAGCGCCGGCAGCACGACATGCCGCGCCGTGCCGAAGCCGGACATCGGGAACCAGCCGAGCGTGGCGGCAAAGACATAGAGAAGCAGCAGCGCCACGACGAATTGCGGCGACGAGACGCCGACGAAGGACAGCATCATCACCGAGCGGTCGACGAAGCCGCCGCGCCGGACCGCCGCGATGATGCCGAAGGTCAGGCCGAGCGCGACCTCGACGACGATGCCGGCGGCCATGAGGATGAGCGTCGCCGGCAGCCGCGCCAGGATCAGCGGCAGCACCTCGGTCTTCTGCGTATAGGAGCGGCCGAGATCGCCATGCAGCAGGTTGCCGACATAATGCAGGAACTGCATGACCAGAGGCTGGTCGAGGCCAAGCTCATGCCGGATGGCGGCCACCATCTGCGGCGTCGCGGAGCGCCCGGCGATCAGCACGGCGGGGTCCGCCGGCAGGAAATAGAGCAGAAGGAAGGTGATGGCGGCGACGCCGAGCAGGATCAGCACGGCCTGGACGAGACGGCGGGCAAGGAAGGAGGCCATCGTCACAGCCTCCCGCGCTGGGTC
Organism: Mesorhizobium sp. M2A.F.Ca.ET.046.03.2.1; assembly: GCF_003952425.1. Lineage (NCBI taxonomy): Bacteria > Pseudomonadati > Pseudomonadota > Alphaproteobacteria > Hyphomicrobiales > Phyllobacteriaceae > Mesorhizobium > Mesorhizobium sp. M2A.F.Ca.ET.046.03.2.1. Next base: position 3,980,592 of record NZ_CP034449.1, read on the forward strand.
GGGTCGAGGATGTCGCGCAGGGCGTCGCCGATCAGATTGAAGGACAGCGCCGTGGCGAGGATGATCGCGCCGGGGATGAACACCAGCCAGGGCGCATCCTGAAATAGCTCTGGCTCTCGAAGATGATGTTGCCCCAGGAAGGCTGCGGCGGCTGCACGCCAATGCCGAGGAAGGACAGCGTCGCCTCGAGCAGCACCGTGGTGGCGATGCCGAGCGTGCCCCAGACGATCGCGGTCGGCATCAGGTGGGGAAGGATGTGCAGAAGGATGATGCGGCCATTGCCGGCGCCCAGCGAACGCTCGGCGACGATGAAGTCGCGTTCCACCAGGCCGCGCGTTTCGGTGTAGACGATGCGGGCGACCTGCACCCAGTTCACCAGGGCGATCACCATGGCGACGATCCACAGGCTGGGTCTCAGCAGCGCCGCGAGCGCGATGGCGAGCAGCAGCGCCGGAAAGGCCATCATCAGGTCGGTGAAGCGCATCAGCAGGTTGCCGGCGGCGCCGCGCAGATAGCCGGCGAGCAGCCCGACAAGCAATCCGATCGCGACGGCGACGCCGTTGGCGACGAAACCGATGATCAGCGACGTGCGGGCGCCGAACAGCACGCGGGCGAAGAGGTCGCGGCCGAGCGTGTCGGTGCCGAACAGATGGTCCCCGCCAGGCGGCAGCGGCGCGCCTTCGAGCGACAGGCCGTCGGCAAGCTGGTCGTCCGGCGAGAAATGCGCGATCCATGGCGCGAAGATTGCCGCCAGCAGGACGAGCACGACCACGATCAGCCCGAAAAGGGCGGAAGGCCGTCTTGTCAGTTCGTGCAGAACCCGCATGCCAGCGGCCTACATCGCGCGCGGCACGGGCTCATGCCCGGCAACTATGGAGGCGGCGACGTGCTCGACGGTGAGCCGGCGCTGCATGGCGAGGCGGCAGAGCGTGCGATAGGCGCTGGCCTCATCGCCGCCTTGCGCGGCCATGATCGAGCGCATCGCGTCGTAGACAATCGGTCTCAGCCGCAGACGCTCCTCCAGGCCGGCGATGCGCGCCTTGACGGCGGTTCGCTCATGGTGGGCGTGCGTGGCAAGCACCAGCGCCGGATAAACCGAGGAGGCGGTGACCGGCTTGGCGATGAGCGCGCCGGCGCCCTTGCCCAGCGCCCAGGCGATGCGGCCGGGCGCTTCGGAACCGAGCAGCGCGACCACCGGAACGGGCGCCTCGTCCCCGTCCCATGGCAAGAGATCATTCCACCCCTGGTCGGCGTCGACCAGGACGATGTCAGCTGGCGTTTCGGCGAGATCGAGCGGTTTCCACTGCACGAGAACGGTCACGCCGAGACGTTCGAGCTGACGCTTCAGGCGCTCGATGTTGTCGTCGGCGCGATGCAGGATCGCGGCGCGCCAGGAAACGAAATTCGGCGTCCGCGTCATTGCACGACCCTCAGATGCGGGACGGGCTGGCTGGCCAGCGTGCCGACAAGATAGGGATCGGCGACGATCGCGCCATGCGAGGCAATGACGTCGAAGCCGGACTGCTCGTTGATGCGGCCGAGATGGAAAGGCAGGGCCGCATGATTGGTGCGCGGGTCGATGGCGAGAGGTCCGAGCACGGTTTGCCTCGGGTTGGCGTGCAGGAAGCCGCGCACGCTGGCGGGGTCGTCGCGATTGGCCTCGGTGACTGCCTCGGCGCAGAGCTTCACCGCCGCATACGCGCCGGCGAAGAAGCTGGAGACGCGGCGTCCGGCGCCGAAACGGGCGGCGACGCGCTGCTTGAAAATCCGGTTTTCTAGCGACGCCAGGCTTTCGAAGTAAGAGGCTGTCGAGAGCTGGCCGACGGCTGTGCCCGGCTCGATCTCGCCGAGCTCGCATTCCGTCAGGTCGCAGCTCAGCACCGGGCAGCGTTCCGGCGCGAAGGCAGGATCACGATCCGCCAACCGGCGCACAGCCGCCAGGAAGGCGTAGCTTGACGGGCCGATCATGTTGTTCAAGATGAAGTCGGGCCGGTGGCGCTCCAGATCGGCGATCAGCAGGCCGACATCGGTCTCCTCGATCGGCAAATAGCGCTCGCCGAGCACCTCGCCGCCGGCGCGTGTAAGAAGCTCGCGCGCCAGCCGGTTCATCTCCCAGCCCCAGACATAATTGGCGCCGGCGAGATAGACGCGCTTGCCGTAGCGGGGCAGCATGTGGTCGAACAGCGGTATCAGATGCTGGTTGGGGCAGGCGCCGGTGTAGATGACGTTCTCGTTGGCCTCGAAGCCTTCGTAGGGGCAGATGTACCAGAGCAGCCCGTCATATTTCTCCACCAGCGGGATGACGTCCTTGCGCGACAGGGAGGTGATGGTGCCGATCACATTGCGGCATTGGTCGTCGCGCAGCATGGCGCGGATCAGATCGAGGTAACGCTCCGGCTGGCCGCCCGGATCGCCGAAGACCGGCTCGATGCGCACGGCGCTGCCGGCCTTCTCCAGCTCCTCGATGGCAAATTCGGCGCCGGCGCGGCAGTCGCGGCCGATCGCCCCGTAGGGACCGGTGGTCGAATAGAGGATGCCGACCCTGAACGTCTTCACCCGGACCTCAAAAAATAAAGGCCCCACACGCATCCCATGCTTTCACGAGACGCGGCGAGGCCATGCTGCCCTTGCCCGGCAATGCCGGACGCGATGTGTTACGCGGGAAATTGTGCGCTTGCGAAATAGAACACGAGTGGACGCAGGCTTGTCAACGGTCCTGCGCGCGAATGGGTACAATGGCTTGGTGGTTTGCCCATCAAGCGACCGGCTCGCTCAAAGCCGCCACGGTTTTCAGCGGTGACGCCGCCGATGTTTACACTCTTGCCTCGGCAAAGATGCGGGACGCCCATTCCAGGAAGACGCGCAGCCGCGGCGCGAGCTGGCGGTTCTGCGGATAGAGCGCGAACAACGGCGTCGGCGTTGGCGGGAAATCCTTGAGAACCTCGACCAGCGTCCCGTCAGCCAAGTCTTTTTCCAGCCGGTAGCGCGGCGCCTGCAGAAGCCCGAAGCCCAGGCGCGCCAGCTCGGCTGCGGTGTCGGAATTGTTGACACGGACCCGGCCCGGCAACGTTACCTGGCGCAGGCCGGCGCCCATCGTGAACTCCAGCGGCAGGACATCGCCGGTCCGGGAAGAAACGAAGCCGACGGCCTGGTGGCCCTCCAGCGCCTCGGGCGATGCCGGCGTTCCGTGGCGTTTCAAATAGGCTGGGCTGGCGCAGGTGATCTCGGCGACCATCGCCAGCCGCCGCATGATCATGCCGCTGTCCTGCGGTTCACCGGCGCGAATGACACAGTCGACGCCTTCGCGCACCAGGTCGACCAGCCGGTCGCCCTGGCCGATATGCAGATCGATGCCGGGATGGCGTTCGAGGAAGGCCGGCAGTTGCGGCAGCAGGAAGCGCTGCGTGAGCAGCGGATGCGCATCGATGCGCAACAGGCCGCGCGGCTCGGCGCTGCGGAACCCGGCCTCGGCATCCTCCACCTCGCCAAGGATCGACAGGCAGCGTTCGTAATAGGCCTGCCCGTCGAGCGTCGTGGCGACATGGCGCGTGGTGCGGTCCAGCAGCCTTGCCCCCAGATGCTCCTCCAGTTGCTGGATCGCTTCGGTCGCGGTCGAGCGTGGCAGGCCGAGATCGGCTGCGGCCGCGGTGAAATTGTGCCGCTCCACCACGCGCACGAACAGCCGCATCCTGTCCAATCGATCCATGGCCAATTGTTCGCTCTATTCGAATACTGCTGTCAATAGCCGGCCGATTATCCGGAAGACAGGGCGATCTATATGGGCTCCACACCAAACAAACGAACGGAGACCGATCATGCAAAAGACAAGAACCGCGATCGTGACAGGCGCATCGAGAGGCATCGGCGCCGCGATCGCCAAGCGGCTCGCCCAGGACGACATCGCCGTTATCGTCAATTATACGCGCGGCAAGGACGCGGCCGGCGAGGTCGTCTCGGCCATCGAGGCTGCCGGCGGCACCGCTCTCGCGGTCCAGGCCGACATCGGCGAACCGACCGGCATGGCCGCCTTGTTCGACGCGGCTGAAAAGGCCTTTGGCAAGGCCGACATCCTCGTCAACAATGCCGGTATGATGCGGCTGTCGCCCATCGCCGACACCGACGACGCTGCATTCGAACGGCAGCTCGCCATCAATCTCGGCGGCACGTTCCGCGGCATGCGCGAAGCTGCAACGCGCTTGAACGATGGTGGCCGTATCATCAACTTTTCTTCAAGTGTCGTGGGCTTCTACCAGCCGGCCTACGGCGTCTATGCCGCGACCAAGGCCGGCGTCGAAGCGATGACGCATATCCTTGCCAAGGAGCTCGGCCCGCGCGGCATCACGGTCAACGCCGTCGCGCCCGGCCCGGTCGACACCGAACTCTTCACCGACGGCAAGAGCGCCGCGCAGATCGAGGCAATCACCAGGCTCATCCCGCTCGGCCGCCTCGGCCAGCCCGACGACATCGCCGGGCTCGTCGCCTTCCTTGCCGGCCCGGACAGCCAGTGGGTCAATGGCCAGATCATCCGCGCCAATGGCGGCGCGATCTGAAGGATAGAGGCTACCATGCAGCAGACAATTCTCATCACCGGCGCATCGAGCGGCTTCGGCGCCATGACCGCGAAGGCTCTCGCCAGGGCCGGCCACCGGGTCTATGCCTCGATGCGCGATCCGCAGGGGCGGGGCGGCGCCCCGGCGGCCGAGGTCGAAAGACTGGCCCGCGAGGAGAACCTGGCGATCCGCGCCATCGCGCTCGACGTGTTGTCGGAACCGTCGATCGAAGCGGCCGTGGAAACCATCCTCGCGGAAGCCGGCAGGATCGATGTCGTCATCCACAATGCCGGCCATATGGTGTTCGGACCGACCGAGGCCTTCACACCGGAGCAACTGGCGCAGCTCTATGACGTCAATGTGCTGGGGACCCAGCGCGTCAACCGGGCAGTCCTTCCCGCCATGCGCTCGCTTGGCCGGGCCTTGATGATATGGGTCGGATCGAGCAGCACGCGCGGCGGCACGCCGCCATTCCTCGCGCCGTATTTCGCCGCCAAGGCGGGCATGGATGCGCTGGCGCAGAGCTACGCGCTGGAGCTTGCCCGTTTCGGCATCGAGACGAGCATCGTGGTGCCGGGCGCCTTCACCAAGGGCACGGAGCATTTCGCCCATTCCGGCAAGCCCGCCGATACCGAACGCGCCGCCGCCTATTGGTCGGGACCTTACGCCGGCGTCGACGACCAGGCGTTGAAGGGTCTTGCCGGCCTGGAGCCTGCCGACGCCGATCCCTCGAAGGTCGCAGAGGCCATCGTCGATCTCGTGGCGATGCCGCATGGCCGCCGGCCGTTCCGCGTCCATATCGATCCGTCCGACGACGGCGCGGCCATCGTCAACGGTGTCGCCGACCGCGTCCGCGCCCAGCTTCTGGAGCGCATCGGCCTTGCTGACCTCCTTCATCCAAAGCCCTGAACCCAACCCGAAAGGAACCTGGAAATGCCCTTTGCCAACTTCAAGATGCCCGAGGCGGCCCTCACGAAGGCGCAGAAGGAGGACCTGATCCACAAGACCACGCAGATGTTCGTCGACTATTTCGGCGAAGGTGTGCGTCCCCACACCATGGTGCTGATCGAGGAGGTTCCCGATGGGGGCTATGGCCGCGCCGACGAGGTCTTCGTCATTCCCGACGCCTACCGGGCTAAGGATAGTGCCTGACTTGAACCGGGCGAGTCGCTTGCCGAGCGGCACGCCCGACCTTCCGTGTCGGAGCCGATACTCGCTTCGCTTGGATCAGCCCCGGTTCGGCAAGCTCCGCAGGAATTCGATCATCGCGGCGTTGACCTCGTCCGGGCGCTCCTGCTGGGTCAATGCCCGCAGCCGGGCAGCATCAGCGTATCGCGGATTTGCGGGATGAAGTTCCTGAGATTGGCCAACAGTTGATCCATGCCGGGGAAGGCGACCACCAGGTCGCGATTGCCTGCCATGTAGAGCGCGGGAACCTTGATCCGCGCGCCCGCAAAGGGCGCCATCAGTTCCCAGTTCCGGTCGATGTTGCGGTACCAGTTGAGACCTCCGGCGAAGCCGGCGCGCTGGAACTCGCCGGCGTAGAAATCGATGTCGCTTTCGCTGAGCCAGTGCGGCAGGCTTGCAGGAACCTCGGCTGCTTGCAGGAGGCTTCCGCCGCGCGGGACCATGGCGATTCCGGCGCCGCCGTCCGAAGCGTCTCCCGACACCGCGTAAAGCATGGCGCGCACCGTGGCCCGCGGGTCTCGTTCCAGCTCCGCCTCGGCAATGCCGGGTTGCTGGAAATAGAGCTGGTAGAACTGGGACTCCGCCGTTCGCGGCATGAGGCTGGTCGGGCGCGCGTTGGCGCGCGGCCGGAACGGCACACTGAGGCCGATGACGGCATGGAAGCGGTCCGGTCGCAGCAGCGCCGCATGCCAGGCGACGACCGCGCCCCAGTCGTGGCCGACGATGACGGAGCTGGGAGCTTCAAGGGCGTCGAGAAGGCCCACCATGTCGCCGACCAGATGAAAGAGCGTGTATTGGTCGATCGCCTCCGGCCGATCGCTCTTGCCATAGCCCCGCATGTCGGGGGCGACGGCGTGAAAGCCCGCCGCCGCAAGCGCGCTCAACTGATGGCGCCAGGAATACCAGGATTCGGGAAAGCCGTGGCACAACAGCACCGGGGGCCCGTCTCCGTGCTCCGCGATGTTAAGGCGGATGCCGTTGGTCGCAACTATTCGCTGTGTAGGTTCGCTCACGGCCGCCTCTCGCGCGCGCGTTTCCACCTCTGATGAAGGGAAGGCCCAACGGCGCAACGGGTGTCCGAGCCGACGGAGTCCCAAATTTCGGAGACGCGCATCTTCCATTGACTGTCTCAGGGGCACTCGCGGCAGTCAATGTCCGACATGGTCACGGAGCGCCAAGGCGTCCACGCACTTGAATAGCTCTGGCGATGTGCGTCAGGATCACTGACCGAGGAGGGCGGGAATCAATGCTTAAACTGCAACGCTGGCTAGCGGACTATTGGGTCGTCGGCGCAGGGTTCATGGCAGCATCGCTTGTTGCGGTTGCGCCGGTGGTCCCGCTTCCGCTGCCGGTGTTCCTGATCTTCCTGCACAGCCCGGTCTACATGGTCCATCAGGTCGAGGAGCACACTGGCGACCGGTTCCGCAAATTCGCCAACGAGCATGTCTTCGGCGGCCGCGACGCCCTTACCGTCGCCTCGGTTCTCGTCATCAACCTCCCGTTTGTCTGGGGCATCAACCTGCTGGCCCTTTACGCGGCCTTGCTGTGGGGACCGGCTTGGGGCCTGGTTGCTCCCTATGTCATGATCGTCAATGCGCTCGCGCATCTCGTCACGTCGGCGCGATTGCGCAAATACAATCCCGGCCTCGTCACCAGCGCCCCTTTGTTTTTGCCGCTGAGCGTCGTTACGATCTGGACGATCGGCCGGACAGCAGGTCTTCTCCCGCACTTGATCGGCGCAGCTCTCGCGGTCCTGCTTCACCTGGCAATCATTGCGTTGGTGACCGCGCGGTACCGCACTCTCGTCGCCAGCTCGTAGCCCTCTTCGGCACGGTTGCGGCGGCGAGAAGACGTCGCTCGGGCCGAAGCCCGGTCGTTGCAGCCCGGAACGGGACACCGCGCAAGGCTGCTGCTGGTATCGGACCGCCCCCGCCACCAACGAAATCTTAATGTAAATCAAGCGTAATCCCGGCCATTAAAATTATGCGTATGTGTTGGGGTGGCGCATGCCGGAATATTCTTCCTTCCTCCGGTCGATCCGGATCCGCTACATTTCGGGGCTGCTTGTCTTCGCGCTGGCCTCGGCCGCCGTGATGTTCGCGCTCAACCGTGTGAATTCGTACCGCCACGAAGTCGATGCCCTCAGCGGCAATTTCGTCATCTTTGCTCGCGACCTGCGCAACGCCACCAATTTCGCCGAGACGACCGGCACCGCCTGGCGCAGCGAGACGCGCGATGCGCTGGCCGCTGCCGCGCGCGGCCACTCCGAGCGGCTGACCAGCGAGATCGGGATACTCAACGCGCAGTTGGCCGCGATCAGGCCGCGCCTGTCCAGGAACACCATCAACGCGTTGGACACCGCTTCGGTCAACGACGACCTGTTCTGGTCGGCACGCGACATGGTGCGTAACTTCAATTTGATGTCGACGGCGCAGAAGGTCGATGAATGGAGCTACCGCGAGATCCGCAACCAGAACGACCTGTTCGCCCAGCCGATGCTGGTCAAGGTGCGCACCGCGCTCGACGAGGAGCGTCGCCTCGCCGACGCTGCCAACGACCGGCTGCTGCTGTGGGCGAGCGGTCTGCTGTTTGCCGTGCTGGCCATCGCCGCGGTTCTGATCTTCCGGCCGATGGAGAACGCCATCCGCCGCGCCTTCGCCGAGAGCGCCGCGTCGCTGTTCAAGGCCGAGGCGGCCGATCGCGCTAAGTCGGAATTCCTGGCCAATATGAGCCATGAGATCCGCACGCCGATGAACGGCGTGCTCGGCATGGCCGAGCTGCTGGCCAAGACGGAGCTTACGCCCCGCCAGAAGACCTTCACCGATGTCATCGTCAAATCCGGCAACGCGCTGCTCACCATCATCAACGACATCCTCGATTTCTCGAAGATCAATGCCGGCCAGCTCACCCTCGACCCCGCTCCCTTCCGCCTGGCGGAAGCGGTCGAGGATGTGGCGACGCTGGTGTCGGCGCGCGTTGCCGAAAAGAACCTCGAGCTCATCGTGCGCGTCGACCCGCGCCTGCCGGCCTTTGTCGTCGGCGATGCCGGACGCTTCCGCCAGATCGTCACCAATCTGCTTGGCAACGCCGTGAAGTTCACCGAGAAGGGCCATGTGCTGGTCGATGTCGGCGGCGATGTCGTCGACGGCGTCGTCCAGCTCAAGGTCCGCGTCGAGGACACCGGCATCGGCATCCCGGCCGAAAAGCTGCAAAGCGTGTTCGAGAAATTCGCCCAGGTCGACGGCTCCTCGACCCGTCGCCACGAAGGCACCGGGCTTGGCCTTGCGATCGGCGCCCGGCTTGTCGACCTGATGGGCGGCAAGATCGGCGTCGAAAGCGAGATCGGCCGCGGCTCCGTCTTCTGGTTCGCCGTGCCGCTGCCGGCGCACAACCAGGCGGCGGCCGACAAGCTGGTGCCGGTCGATGTCACCGGCGCCCGGGTGCTGGTCATCGACGACAATCCGGTCAACCGGGAGATTCTGCTGGAGCAGCTCAGAAGCTGGAGCTTCGACTGTGCGGCCGCCGAAAGCGGCGCTGTCGGCCTTGCCTTCCTCGACCGCGCCTGCCAGCTCGGCGCCTCTGTCGACTGCATTATCCTCGACTACCAGATGCCCGGCATGAACGGCGCCGATGTCGCCAAGGCGATTGCCGCCGACAGCCGGCTTTCGTCCATCCCGGTCGTGCTGCTCACCTCGGTCGACCAGGTGGATTTCGGCAGGATGGTTATCGATTTCGGCATCGTCGCGCATCTCACCAAGCCGGCGCGTTCGGCGGTGCTGCTGGGCACGGTGATCTCCGCCATACAGAAGGCGCGCATGCAGGGCACCAAGGCTCATTTCGTGCGCGAGCCGGTCGCGGCGGCGCCGTCCTTCACCGTCATTCGCGGCCCGGCGGCGCCCGTGCCGGCGGCACCGGAATCGACCGCAGCGCCGAGCGGCCCGATCGATATCCTGATCGCCGAGGACAATGACGTGAACCAGCTGGTCTTCGGCCAGATCCTCAATGGCTTCGGTCTCAGCTACCGCATCGCCGGCAATGGCCGCACGGCTGTCGAAATGTACCGCGCGCTGCGCCCCCGCCTGGTGCTGATGGACGTCTCTATGCCGGAAATGAACGGCTATGAGGCGACCCGCGCCATCCGTGCGATGGAAGCGCAGAACGGTGAGCGCACGCCGATCATCGGCGTCACCGCGCATGCGCTGAAGGGCGACCGCGAGAAATGCATCGAGGCCGGCATGGACGATTATCTGCCGAAGCCGGTATCGCCCGACCGCCTTGGCGCCAAGATCGGCACCTGGCTCAGCGAGACGGTGACGGCTAAGACGGCATAGCTACCGGTTGCGCATCACCACGCAGGCGCCGCCGACGCTTTGCAGCTTGTCGCAGATGCCGTTGGCCTCGCCGCGCGAGTCCGCGCCGATCCTGACCGCGTAGATGCCGCGCCGCCCGATCGGCGTGCGCACCCGGCTCACCACCGGATCATGGCTGGCGAGCAGCGCCGGGAACCGGCTCTTGACCCTCAGCCATTGGCCGATCGCCGCGGAACGGCGGAAATTGCCCGCCACCTGCACGCCCCACGGCTTGACGTTGATCGAGGCCATGGCGACCGTCCGCGACATGATCACCGGCAGCCGGCGGCAGGCGACCGCGAAGCTCATCTTGGGGTCGAGCGGCTCGACGGTGCCGGCATAGGATTTGTCGGAAAACTTGTCGACGGGTTCGCCCATGATGTCGAAGACATAGCTTTCCGTCTCCATCGGCAGGAAGCCGCCGGAGGCCAGCCAGCGCGACACGCGGTTCTCGCCGGCATTGTAGGCCGCGGCCGCGAGGCCGAGATTGCCATAGCCCGCCTTCATCTCGGCTAGATATTTCGCGGAAGCCGGAATGGCCTGCTCGATGTCGAAGGAATTGGCCAGGCCGCGCATCTTGGCGGTTCCCGGCATGAACTGCGCGATGCCTTCGGCGCCGACCGGGCTCACCGCGTTCGGATCGAAGCGGCTTTCCTTCCAGATCAGCCGGGCGAAGAAATCCTTGGGCAGCCCGTTCTGTTGGGCTTGGGCTTCGATCAGATCGCAGACTCGGTTGATCAGCCGTTTGCCGGCCGATTTCGACTGCGGCGGGTCGGCGGACGCGCCCGCCACCCAACTCAAGCTGCACAGCAAGGCCAGGGCCACCGTGAGGAAACGGTGCATAGGCCTACTCGGCCGCGGCTTTGCCGTGTCCGTAGCGCTGCTCGATATAGTCGCCGACCATCTTCTCGAAATCCTGCGCGATGGACGGACCGCGCAGCGTCGCCGCCTTCTTGCCGTCGATGAAGACAGGCGCCGTCGGCGTCTCGCCGGTGCCAGGCAAGGATATGCCGATGTCGGCATGCTTGGATTCGCCGGGACCATTGACGATGCAGCCCATCACCGCGACCTTGAGGTTCTCGACGCCCGGATATTTCTCGCGCCACACCGGCATGTTCTTGCGGATATCGGCCTGGATGCTCTGGGCGAGTTCCTGGAAGACGGTGGATGTCGTGCGGCCGCAGCCTGGGCAGGCGGCGACGATCGGCACGAACTGCCGGAAGCCCATGGTCTGCAGCAATTCCTGCGACACCTGCACCTCGCGCGTGCGGTCGCCGTTGGGCTCCGGCGTCAGCGAGATGCGGATCGTGTCGCCGATGCCCTGCTGCAGCAGGATTCCCATGGCGGCCGAAGAGGCGACGATGCCCTTGGTGCCCATGCCGGCCTCGGTGAGGCCGAGATGCAGCGCATGGTCGGAGCGTGTGGCAAGCTCGGTATAGACGGCGATCAGGTCCTGCACGCCGCTGACCTTGGCCGACAGGATGATCTTGTCGCGGCCAAGCCCGATCTCTTCCGCCATCTCGGCCGACAGGATGGCCGACTGGACGATCGCCTCGCGCGTGACTTCCTGCGCGGTGAGCGGCGAGCCCTGAGCCTGGTTCTGGTCCATCAGCCGGGTCAACAGCTCCTGGTCGAGCGAACCCCAGTTGACGCCGATGCGCACCGGCTTGTCATGTCTAATCGCCATTTCGACGATCGCCGCGAACTGGCGGTCCTTCTTGTCCTTGAAGCCGACATTGCCGGGATTGATGCGATATTTCGCCAGCGCCTCGGCGCAAGCCGGATGATCGGCCAAGAGCTTGTGGCCGATATAGTGGAAGTCGCCGACCAGCGGCACATCGATGCCGAGCCTGAGCAGCCTCTCGTGGATGCGCGGAACCGCCGCCGCGCTCTCGTCGCGGTCAACGGTGATGCGCACGATTTCCGACCCGGCACGATGCAGCGCCGCGACCTGGGCGACAGTCTGGTCGACATCGGCGGTGTCGGTGTTGGTCATCGACTGCACGACGACGGGCGCGCCGCCGCCGACCATCACGCCGCCGACCGAAACGCCGACCGACCTGCGCCGTGGGAAGGGAGAAGAGAAATATCCGGTCATGCCGGTCGCCTTCATCTGAAAGTTCCCGGCATGAGGTGGCGGAGCAAAGATGGCTTGTCAATGGCAAGCGCCAGGCGAGGTTGGCAAATCAGCAGCCGCCACGCGAAAAACGCCAGCTCTGCCGATCGCGGCATCCGCGACCGAACGTTCCATCGATTTCAGTTAAAAAACACCATGCCGGTGGCATTTCCTGCCACCGGACGTTTCACCGCGGCGGGTTGCGGCGATGGTGCCTGGAGGAGCTTCAGTGTGTCGTCGGGCTAGCCTTCAGCTTTTCAATCTCGTCCTTGATTGCCAGCTTGCGTCGCTTGAGATTCACGATTTCGAGGTCGTCCACCGAAGGATGGTTCATGGCGTCGGTGAGCTCGCGCTCGATATCACCGTGTTTCCGCTGCAACTCATCAAGATGGGATGCAAGAGACATGATTGGTTCTCCCTTTCATGGTTTCCTCGATTGCAGCCGTCGCAGGCACGTCCACCGCAGGTTGAGACTGTGACGGCACCGTGACAGTCTGCCACCAACCGATCTCGATGTCGAATGACACGTGGTAGCATTCCACGACAAAGTGAAATGTGATAAGGGCTGCGCGCCGGCCTCAGACGAAAAGTCACAAACCCAGCCGGTCCCGCCCAAACAGCCCGATTGGGCGATGCATACGCAGACGGTAGATAATGTCTGAACAGGAACAGGCTGAAATACGCCTCGAATATTCCCGGCTCAAACAAGAACACGCCGATTTCGACGCCGCCATCAACGCGATGATCGCCACGGGCTGCGACCCGCTTCAGATTCAGCGCATGAAAAAGAAGAAGCTGATCCTGAAAGACCGGCTGTCGGCGCTGGAAGACCGCATCATTCCCGACATCATCGCCTGAGCGGGCAGTTTCCCGCGCTCCACAGTCTACGAGATCGAAAGCCGGGCGGCGCGCTCGCGCAGCAACGCGACCAATTCGCCAGTCCGCGCTTCCGACGTGTCGATCGGCACCACAAGGCACATCGTTGCCTCGACCTTGCCAGGCGCCGAGAACACGGGCGCCGCCAGGCATTTGGTATAGGCGTCGACAAGGCCTGACGTGACGCAATAGCCGGTGACGCGCGCCCGAGCGATGTCATCGATGAAGTCATCGATCTCTATCTTGCGGCCGTCCGGCAGCACGAGATCGTCTTCCGTGACCATCGCCTCGATCCGGCTGCGATCAAGACCGGCCAGCAGCAACCGGCCCGAAGCAGTCCATGGCAGCGGAATCTGCAGGCCGGTGGCCGAGCTGATGCGGAACGGCCTCGTGCCCGGGCTTGAATGGATGATGGTGTAGCGACCGCTCTGCAGCATGCAGAGCTCGGACGTCTCCCCGGTCTCGCGCGACAGCGTATCGACCTCCTGGCGGCCGCGCCTCAGCAGGTCGTTGCCGCGCATATAGGCCATCCCGTAGAGATAGAGCTTCTTGCCGAAATAGACGCGATTGCCGTCGCCGGCCATTTCCAGGAGACCGGCTTCGACCAGCTCGCGCACCAGCGTGTAGGTGGTCGAGCGCGGCGCGTTGAGCCCCTTTGCCAGCTCGCCGATGCCGATCGCTCGCTGGTTGGCGTGCAGGAACTCCAGGATGTTCAGGACCCTGTTGAGACCTTTCTCGCGCGAGCCAGCTGGCCGCTCTTCGCCCGTGCCTTCGCTCGGCCACCCGGTCAGCATTTCACTCTCTTGCATTGTCGATTCCTGGTGCTAGTATCTGTCTTGTACAGGATACACACGTCTCTTGTAAGAGACAATCGCTGATTGCGGCGTGTATTTCTGCTGCATTGGGGAACACACCATCAAAGGAGGTCGCCGTGAACGACACATCCGGCAGACGTGATTTTCTGAAACTTGGAATGGCGGGGCTGGCCACCGCCGGCGCGCTTACCGCCATCAGCGCCGAGAAGGCAGCCGCGCAGGCCGCATCCGATAGCGTGCTGCGCACCGCGCTTGATCGTGGCAAACTGATCGTCGGCACCGGCAGCACCAATGCGCCATGGCATTTCGAGAACGACGCCGGTGAATTGGTCGGCATGGACATCACCATGGGCCGCATCCTCGCCAAGGGCCTCTTCGACGACCCGACCAAGGTCGAGTTCGTCACCCAGGACCCGGCGCAGCGCATCCCCAACGTGACGACCAACAAGGTCGACATCACCATCCAGTTCATGACCATGACCGCGCAGCGCTCGCAGCTGATCCATTTCTCGCGGCCCTACTATGTCGAGGGCGTGGCGCTGCTGACGCTGCCCGGCTCCGAAAACAAGACCTTCGACAAGCTCCTGGCGAATGGCGCCAACACCCGCATCTCGATCCTCCAGAATGTCGATGCCGAAAGCTCGGTGCATTTTGCCTTGCCGCAGGCTCAGGTGCTGCAGATCGACACCCAGGCGAACGTGCTGCAAGCGCTGGAATCCAAGCGAGCCGACGCCGCGGCCGTCGATCTGTCGACGGTGCGCTGGCTCGCCTCGCGCAACCCGGACAAATATTTTGACGCCGGCAAGAGCTGGTATTCGATGCTTTACGGCGCTGCCGTCCGGCAAGGCGACCTGGATTGGCTGACCTTCGTCAACCAGACCTTCACCATTGCCATGTTCGGCCACGAGACGGCGCTCTATGACGCCGCCTTCAAGGAATATTTCGGCCAGGAGCCGCCGCCGCGCCATCCAGGCTTCCCGGTCATCTGACCAAGCCTACGCCAAGCCGGCGGAGGAGCGCGACAGGCGCTCTTCCGCCTCCTCGACACGGGCCGTGCGGGTGACGAATCCTTGAGCAATTTCAGGAAAAGTGTGAAGCGGTTTTCCGTCCGAAATTGCGCCAAAACAAGAGATTGTTTGTCACCGCGAGCCATTGAGACGGATGCATGGGCTACACGCTCAATTTCAACCTGATCTGGCGGCATTTCGACAAGCTTTGGGGTGGCCTGCTGCTCAGCCTCGAACTCGCCGTGATCTCGATCGCCATCGGCATCGTCATCGGCCTGGTGCTGGGGGTCTGGTACGTCTCGGCCGGGCGCGTCGTGCGCACGATCATCGCGGCCTATGTCGAATTCATCCGCAACGTGCCATTGATCCTGCTCGTCTACCTCGTCTTTTACGGTGTGCCGACCGTCATAGACCTCGCTTACAGCGCGCCCACCTCTTTTGTCGTGACGCTGTCGGTCTATAGCGGCGCCTATCTGGTCGAAGTGTTCCGCTCCGGCCTGGAAGCCGTGCCGCGCGGCCAACTCGACGCCGGCAAGGCGATCGGCCTCACCCCATGGCAGCGCCTGATCCATGTGCGCCTGCCGACGATGCTGCGCATCACGCTGCCGGCGCTGTCCAACACCTTCATCTCGCTGTTCAAGGACACCTCGATCGCTTCGGTCATCTCCGTGCCCGAGCTGACCTATGGCGCCCAGTGGATCAACTTCAACACATTCCGCATCGTCGAGGTCTATCTGGTGACGACGGCGATGTATCTGGTGACCGGTTACGCCCTGCTGTTCGCGCTCAGGCTGGTCGAACGCCGTTTCAGGGCGGCGCGCTGAGATGCTGAGTCAGATCCTCTACGCCCTGCCGTTCCTCGCCGAGGGCTTCGCCTTGACCTTGTGGGTCTCGCTGCTGGTCGTGGTCCTGTCTTTGATCGCAGGGGTGCTGCTGGGTGTCGGCCTCGTCTATGGGCCGGCGCCGCTCCGTTGGTCGGTGCGCATTTTCTCGGACACCATCCGTGGCATCCCGATCCTGGTGCTGATGTTCTTCGTCTATTACGGCCTGCCCGCGGTCGGACTGCATCTGCAGTCCTTCTGGGCGGCGGTGCTGGCGCTCACGCTGTTCAAGACGGCGCAGGTCGTCGAATATGTGCGCGGCGCCGTGGCCTCGATACCGAAGGGCCAGTCAGAGGCGGCGATGGCGATCGGCCTGACCTTCCGGCAGCGCCTCACCTCGGTCATCTTCCCGCAGGCCTTCCGCCGCTTCCTGCCGCCCTGGATCAACGGCGTCACCGACGCCGTGAAGGGCAGCGCCCTGGTCTCGCTGCTCGGCATCACCGATCTGATGCAGGCCATCAACCAGGTCATCGGCCGCACCTATGAGGCGATGCCGCTCTACATCCTCGGCGCCCTGATCTATTTCGCCGTCAACTACGCGCTTTCCTACGCCAGCCGCAGGCTGGAACGGCGCTTCGCCTTCATCCGGGACTAACGCCATGGCCACCAGCTCCAACAACAGCCCAGCGCTTCTCGACATCGCCGAGGTCTCGAAATCCTTCGGCCCGGTCGCGGTGCTGCGCTCGGTCAGCCTGCAGGTGGCGAAGGGCGAGGTGGTCACCGTCATCGGCCCTTCCGGCAGCGGCAAGACCACGCTGCTGCGCTGCGTGAACTTCCTCGAGAGCTATGACTCGGGCTCGATCCGCATCGACGGCAAGGAAGTCGGATACCGTGATTCCGGGACGCGGCAGCGCCGCAGCGAACGCGATTTGGCCGCCATGCGCGCCGAAACCGGCATGGTGTTTCAGAGCTTCAACCTCTTCCCGCATCTGACCGCGGCCGGCAACATCATGCTCGGCCTCACCAAGGTGCGCGGCAAGAGCAATGCCGAAGCCCGCTCGATCGCCGAGCATTGGCTCGGCCGCGTCGGCCTCGCTCACAAGGCCGACAGCCTGCCGGCGGAGCTTTCAGGCGGCCAGCAGCAGCGGGTCGGGATTGCCCGCGCCGTCGCCATGGAGCCGAAGATTCTGCTGCTCGACGAGATCACCTCGGCGCTCGACCCCGAGCTCGTCGGCG
Source organism: Mesorhizobium sp. M2A.F.Ca.ET.046.03.2.1 (assembly GCF_003952425.1). Classification (NCBI taxonomy): domain Bacteria; kingdom Pseudomonadati; phylum Pseudomonadota; class Alphaproteobacteria; order Hyphomicrobiales; family Phyllobacteriaceae; genus Mesorhizobium; species Mesorhizobium sp. M2A.F.Ca.ET.046.03.2.1. Next base: position 3,997,550 of record NZ_CP034449.1, read on the forward strand.
AGGTGTTGGCCGTGGTGAAAAGCCTCGCCGAGGACGGCATGACCATGCTGATGGTGACGCATGAAATGGCCTTCGCCCGCGACGCCTCCAGCCGCATCGTCTTCATGGCCGATGGCGGCGTCTCGGCCGTTGGGCCGCCGAAGGAGGTTCTCGCCGCCGAGACCACCAATGAGCGGCTGCGCACCTTCCTGGCGCGTTTCCGCGCCTCGCATTTCTGAAAGCGGATGGCTTTCGCCATCCAAGGAGTACCATTCCATGTCGCCTTACGAACGGCTCGCTGAACTCGGCCTGACCCTGCCCGAGCCGCCGACACCCATCGCCAATTTCGTAACCCATGCCGAGAGCGGCCGTCTGATCTTCCTTTCGGGCCAGGGACCGCTGCGCGCTGACGGCACGCTGTGCACCGGCAAGGTCGGCGACAACGTCACCGTCGAGCAGGCCTATGAGCATGCCCGCCTCACGGGCCTCAACCTGCTTGCCGTCATGCATGCGGCGGCGGGCGACCTCAGCCGCATCGTGCGCGTGGTAAAACTGCTCGGCTTCGTCAACGCAACCCCGACCTTCAGCGACCACCCCAAAGTGGTCAACGGCTGCTCGGACCTTTTCGCCGATGTCTTCGACAAGATCGGCGGCCATGCCCGCTCGGCTATCGGCGTCGGCTCGTTGCCTGGCAACATCACCGTCGAGATCGAAGCGGTCGTCGAGATCACCGCCTGATTTTAGGAGTTCGCCCTCATGAAAACCTATTCCGACGCCGGCTCCAACACCACAATCCGCGAGCGCCTGGGCCTGAGACCCATCATCAACGTCTCCGGCACGATGACGGCATTGGGTGCTTCGATTATCGTACCCGAGGCGATCAGCGCCATGGCCGAGATGGCCTCGCAATGGGTGGAGATGGACGATCTGCAGCGCGCCGCGAGCGCAGTCGTCGCCCGACTCACCGGCGGCGAGGCCGGCTTCATCACCGCTTGTTGCGCCTCAGGCATCACCATGGCGATCGCCGGCGCGATGACCGGCACCAACCTTCTGGCGATCGAGCGGCTGCCGGACGACACCGAAGGGCTGAAGTCTGAAGTCGTCATCCAGCTCGGCCATATCGTCAATTACGGCGCGCCGATCGACCAGTCGATCCGGGTGGCCGGCGCCAAAGTCATTCCGGCGGGCACCGTCAGCGTCACCCAGGACTACCATCTGCGCGAGGCAATCAACGAGCGCACGGCGGCGGCCCTCTACGTCGTCGCCCACCACACCGTGCAATACGGCATGCTTTCGCTGGAGGAGTTTTGCGAGATCTGCCACGCCAAGGGCGTCCCGGTGATCGTCGACGCCGCCTCGGAATACGACCTTCGCAGCTTCCTGGCGCGCGGCGCCGACATCGTCGTCTACAGCGGCCACAAATTCCTTTCAGGGCCAACCAGCGGCATCGTCACCGGCCGCAAGGACCTGGTCCGCGCCGCCTATCTGCAGAACCGCGGCGTGGCGCGCGCCATGAAGGTCGGCAAGGAAAGCATCGCCGGCACCATGGCGGCGCTCGAGGCCTGGGAAAAGCGCGACCATGCCGGCATCCGCCGGCGCGAGGAGGCGGCGCTCAATCTGTGGAAGGACGCGCTGCAGGGCATTCCGGGTATCAATGCGCAGATCATTCCCGACCCGACCAACAACCCTCTCGATCGCCTGCAGGTCTATGTGCGCCCGGAGAGCCGCTTCACGGCTGCCGGACTTGCCTCCGCGCTCGCCGCCGGCTCGCCGCCGATCATCGTGCGCAACCACGAGGTCGAGCGAGGCCATTTCTTCCTCGACCCTTGCAATCTGCATCCTGGCGAGGCGGAGATCGTGGCCGAGCAACTGCGCGCCGTGCTGACGGCGAAGGACCGGCCGGCTGACGCGATGAAGGTCGCTCGCAAGGATTCGACCGGATCGTTGCGCTGGCCGGACTAGCTGGCTGCATCGCGACAATCCTTGCGGCTATCGGCGAATTCCGCTAAGGCGCGCCTTTGCCGCCGGGAGCGAACCTTGACCGATCAGCGTGCCGACGTCGCCATCATCATGGGCAGCCAGTCCGACTGGGCGACGATGCGCCAGGCGGCCGAAACCCTGGATGCGCTGGGCATTCCGCACAAAAGGCTGATCGTCTCCGCCCACCGCACCCCCGACCGCCTCTATGAGTTCGCCAAGGGGGCCAAGGCCGCCGGTTACAAGGTGATCATCGCCGGCGCCGGCGGCGCCGCGCATTTGCCCGGGATGACGGCGGCGATGACGCCGCTGCCCGTCTTCGGCGTCCCGGTCGAATCCAAGGCGCTGTCCGGCCAGGATTCGCTGCTCTCCATCGTGCAGATGCCGGCCGGCATCCCGGTCGGCACGCTGGCCATCGGCAAGGCGGGGGCGGCCAATGCCGCGCTGCTTGCCGCGGCGGTGCTGGCGCTTAACGACGACAAGCTCGCCGCCCGGCTCGATGCCTGGCGCGCGGCGCAGACCGCCAAGGTCGCCGCCGAACCGACGGACGCGCCGTGAGCCTGGCGCCCGGATCGACCATCGGCATCATCGGCGGCGGCCAGCTCGGCCGCATGCTGGCGATGGCTGCCGCCCGCCTTGGCTACCGCATCGTGGTCCTGGAGCCCCAGGCCGACTGCCCGGCGGCCCAGGTCGCCAACCGGCAGATCGTGGCCGCCTATGACGATCGGGCGGCGCTTGCCGACCTGGCCGCCGCCAGCGCCGTCGTCACCTACGAATTCGAGAATGTTCCGGTCGCCGCGGCGCGAACGCTGGCGGCAACGGTTCCCGTCTACCCGCCGGGCCGCGCGCTCGAAGTCGCGCAGGATCGCGTCACCGAGAAAAGCTTCCTGAATGACATCGGCATCCCGACGGCCGAGTTCTGTCCGGTCGACAATGACGACCATTTGACCGAAGCTTTGAGGAAATTCGACGGCAGCGGCGTGCTGAAAACCCGCCGCATGGGCTATGACGGCAAGGGCCAGCGCGTCTTCCGCAACATGGAAACAGGCGGCTTTGCAGGCACCTGCGAGGCGATGGGCAATGTGCCGCTGATCCTGGAATCGCTCGTCGCTTTCGAGCGTGAGATTTCGGTGATCGCCGCGCGCGGTCTCGACGGAGCGATCGCCGCTTACGATCCGGCCGAAAACGTCCATCGCGAAGGCATATTGCGCAGCTCGACCTTGCCGGCCGCCATCGGTCCGCAAACGGCAGCGGCCGCCAAGGATGCGGCCGCAAAAATCCTTTCCGCGCTCGACTATGTCGGCGTCATCGGCGTCGAGTTCTTCGTGCTTGCCGACGGCTCGCTGCTGGCCAACGAGCTGGCGCCGCGCGTGCACAATTCCGGCCACTGGACGGAGGCTGCCTGCGTCATCTCGCAGTTCGAGCAGCATATCCGCGCCGTCGCCGGCCTGCCGCTGGGCTCGCCCGCCCGGCATTCCGATTGCGTGCTGGAAAACCTGATCGGCGACGACATGCTGAAGGTACCGGCGCTGCTCGCCGAACCCGACCTGATGCTGCATCTCTACGGCAAGGCCGAGTCGCGCGCCGGCCGCAAGATGGGCCATTTCACGCGCCTCGTCAGGCCGAAATAACCCGCTATTGCATATCCTCGTCGCCGCCCGCGTCGGAGCCGGCGCAACTCGGATCGCTCAGCTTGCAGTTGGCGGAGGAGGTGAGCTGCTTTAAGCGCTCGTTGGTGAGCTTGGTCAGGCACTGCGACACCTCCATCGGATGGATGGAGCCGCCCTCGCTGTCGGCGGTCGAATAAGCGCATTCGGCGTCACGAAAGGCGATCCAGGCGCGCTGCGCCGTCTGCAGCAGCCTATTCGAGGCCTGATCGTTGCTGCTGACGATGTTCTTATAGGCGGCATTGAGCCTGGCATCGGCAGCCTGGTAGTCGGCATCGGCGCAGATGTTCAGCATCGACTGGCTGTCGTCGCTGCGGTCGCAGTCCTCGGCAAACGCTGCCGGGGCGGTCGCCAGGAGAACAAGACAGGCGGGCAGAAAAAGACCGCGCATGGGAATCTCCAGTCGCTTGGGTGTGGACACCATTCCAGTCGACCTCGAGTCGCGCAATGCCGTGGCCGGTAGGGATGGCGAATATTTGACGGATCGCGCCAATTGCCCTTGTTCGGACACCGTCACGTGGTTGACACGGACGAGACTCCTCGTTTATGAGCCTCGCCAAGTTCAAAGGCGCGCTTTTTTCGGGCGCGCCTTTAAAATTCGGCCCGGGACGGGCCCTGACCGAACAGGCAAGACCATGAAGATCAAGAATTCGCTCAAGGCGCTCAAGGCGCGTCACCGCGACAACCGGCTGGTTCGCCGCAAGGGACGCATCTACATCATCAACAAGACCGCTCCGCGCTACAAGGCGCGCCAGGGCTGACGCTTGCGCGCGGCTTAGTGCATGTCGCCCAAACGCGCCAAGCGGTTTTGGGGCAGCGACATGCGCAAAAAGCCTACGCCGCGCCCGTTTGTTGTTGATTGCCGGTTCGCCGGCTATCTCACGCTAAAATCATTTGGACGATCCGCCGTCCGGGATTAGATTCCGGCGATGCGGATTCGTTTTGCATTTTTCGCCGCCTATTTGCTTTCCGGCGCAGCTTTGCCTGCAGGAGCAGAAACGGTTCCGGGCGCGCTGCCTCCAGATGCCGCGACGCCCGCCGCGACACCGCCGCCGGCCGCTCCAACCAGGCAGGGCCGCCTCGACCAGCTCTTCACGGAGTTGAAGCGCGAGCGCAATGAAAAGGCGGCCGAGCGCATCGCCGGCCGCATCTGGAACGAATGGAACCAGTCCGGCAGCGCCTCGATCGACCTGATGATGCAATGGGCGCAAAAGGCGACGGAAGACCAGAAATTCGACGTCGCGCTCGATTTCCTCGACCAGGTCGTGACCTTGCAGCCCGACTATGCCGAAGGCTGGAACCGGCGCGCCACCGTGCATTTCCTGATGAAGAATTACGGGAAGTCGATGGCCGACATCGACCGCACCCTGCAACTCGAGCCGCGCCATTTCGGCGCGCTTTCGGGCCTCGCCCAGATCATGTCCGAGACCGGCCACAAACAGTCGGCGCTGGAGGCCTGGCAAAAGGTGCTGGCGATCTATCCGATGATGCGCAGCGCCCAGGACCAGGTTTCAACGCTTTCGGAAGAGCTCGCCGGCGAGGGCATCTGACGCGCTTACGTGCGTCCCCTTCAGCTTAAAGCGCGTCGTGATCCTTCGGATTCGCTCCATGCGCTTTAGGTCTTTGATACGCATGTCTTATCCCGAAACCGGTTCCACTTTCGAGAGACATGCTTTAAATCGCGGCGCGCTGCACCCGATCCGCGCAACGGGCTTCAAGCCTCTGTCTTGATGTGGCGAAGTTCCTCGGCCTTGCGCTCGACGACGGCCTCATAAGCGGCCCGCAACTGCTGGCGCACGCTCGGCGCGCCGGGCGGCGTCCTCGAAGGCGCGCCTAGATGCTCATGGCGCAACTCGTCCATGAATTGCTCCCATAGCGGCGGACCGCCCTTTTCGAGCAGCTCGGCGCGGATCGACAATTCTTCGCTGACCGGCAGCCAGACGCGTCCCCAGGCGCCGAGCTGCGCCATGATCGGCACCAGCGTGATCGCCATCTCGGTCAGGCTGTAGATCGCCTTCTGCTTGTGGCTGGGGTCGTCGGCCTTGGTCAGCAGGCCGAGCGCCATCAGCCGCTTCAGCCGGTCGGCCAGGATGTTGGAGGCGATGCCCTCCAGCGAGCCATTGAGCAGCTCGCGAAAATGGCGCCGGCCGCCAAAGATCACGTCGCGCAGGATGATCAGGCTCCAACGGTCGCCGAACACTTCGAGCGACAGATTGATCGGGCAACCGGACCGGCGGTCGATGTTCATGGCAGTCTCCAGAAAAACCAGTTGCATTATGATATCGGTTTCACTATCGTGCAACTGATTGCAAAATGCAATCGGATTGGAGGAGCAGATGACCTACGCGGCGCAGCGCCCCGACATCGTTTCGGAAAGCTTCGGCAGTCCGAAAGATCCGCCGATCCTTCTGATCATGGGCGCCATGGCCTCGATGCTGTGGTGGCCGGAAGCCTTCTGCCGGCAACTCGCCAGGCGCGGCCGCTTTGTCATCCGCTACGACAACCGCGACACTGGACTGTCGACGAAATACCCGCCGGGCACGCCGCCCTACAATTTCGGGGATATGGTGGACGATGCGATCCAGGTGCTCGATGACCACGGCGTCGGCAAGGGGCATGTTGTCGGCCTGTCGATGGGCGGCATGCTCGCGCAGAACGTGGCGCTGAAATATCCTGAACGCGTCAGCGCGCTCACCGTGATCTCATCTTCGCCGCTCGGCGTCGATACGTCCGGCCTGCCCGGACCGACCGAAGCCTACAAGGAGCATTCGGCGCAAGGCGGCGACGTCGACTGGTCGAACAGGAAGCAGGTGCTCGACTTCATGGTCAAGGACGCCCGCGCGATCGCCAGCACGCGCCATCCATTCGACGAGGAACGCACGCACGCGATGATCGAGGCGGACTATGATCGCTCCGGCGGCCTCGCCAGCGCGACCAACCATTTCCTGCTCAAGGGCGGCGGCCCGAAACGGACGGTGCGAGACCTGATGGCACCGCTGCTCGTCATCCACGGCACCGCCGATCCGCTCTTTCCGATCGAACATGGCGAGGCGTTGGCAAAGGTGGTTCCCGGCGCAAGGCTGGTCAAGATCGAAGGCGGCGGCCATGAGCTGCACCGCAACGACTGGCGGCAGATCATCGACGCTATCGCGCCGAACGGCCGGAACTTGACGCGGCCGGCATGCGACAGGTGAATTCTTCAACCGTGATTGAAGGCGACAAAGAGGCCAAGCATGTCCCTGACTTTCCATTTCCACCCGCTGGCTTCGTTTTGCTGGAAGCCACTGATCGCGTTCTACGAGAACGACACGCCATTCAATCCGGTCATCGTCAATCTCGGCGACCAGGCCTCGCGCGCGGCGTTCCTGAAAGTGTCGCCGACTGGCAAGATGCCGGCGCTGCGCGACGATGCGCGCGAGCGAACGCTGCTGGAATCGACCATCATCATTGAATATCTGGCTGCGCATTATCCCGGGCCTGTCACGCTGGTGCCCACCGACATCGACTTTGCCCTTCAGGTCCGTCAGGCCGACCGCTTCTATGATTTCTACGTGCAGGCGCCGATGCAGAAGATCGTCGGCGACCGGCTGCGGCCAAAGAAGCAGACCGATCCATTCGGCGTCGAGGAAAGCCGCGCGCAGTTGCGCAACGCCTATGACATCGTCGAAAAGGAGATGCAGGAAAAAATCTGGGCGGTCGGCGACACCTTCACCATGGCCGACTGCTCGGCCTCACCCGCCTTGTTCTATGCCAACAAGGTTGAACCGTTCGGCGACAGGTTTCCGACGCTGAAACGCTATCACGATCGTCTGCTGGCGCGCCCATCCTTTGCCCGCGTGGTCGAGGAAGCGCAGCCCTATTTCAAGTTCTTCCCCTACAACAACGGCTAAAGCATGTCTCCCGAAAGTGGGAACCGGTATCGAGGACAAAGACATGCGTGAAATCAAAAACCTAAGCGTGGAGCGAATCTGAAAGATCGCGACGCGGTTTAGATCATTCCCCCGGCGCCGTTTCCCAGAACTGGTCGAGCCAGATGTTCAGCCTAAGGAAGCCGGCGCTGCTGACAGTATAGACGCGCCTGGTGCCTTCGGCCTTGGCATTGACAAGGCCGGCATCGAGCAGAACCTTCAGATGCTGGGAAACAGCCGGGCGCGAGACGGGCAATCCGGCCGCCAGTTCGTTCACCGTCTTCGGGCCGCGCCGGAGTTCTTCCAAGAGATAGCGCCGATTGGGGTCGGCTATCGCCACAAAGGCGTCAGAAAACATCATGCCGTTATTTGTGGGGCAAAGTTTTCGGAATCTCAACTATTGGTTTCAATCTTTCTGCGCGGATCGAGCCGGGTTGCTTCGGGCGTGACGGCGCGGTCCGCGGGCTGCGTCTTGAACGCATCGCGGTTTTCGATCGGCACCGGCGCGCGGGCGCGGATACGCAGCAGCGTGTAGCCGGCGAGGCTGAGATGAGCGAGCGCAGTTGCCAGGAAAAGCCCCTCCGGACGCACCGAACCCATCAAGGCCGCGGCCAAAAGCGGGCCGATCATCGTGCCGAAGCCGTAGAGCAGCAACAGGCCGCCCGAAACCTTGACGAAGTCCTCAGCGCGGGCATGGTCGTTGGCATGCGCGACGGCGATCGAATAGAGCGTGTAGGCGAAAGCGCCGTACGCAGCGGTCAGCACGATGACGAAGACGCCCGAGCGCGGCGCGAACATGAAGATCAGCACCGCGACCAGGGCCGCGCCGAAGGCAGCACCCGCCAGCACGAAGCGGCGGTCGGTTGTATCGGAAAGGCGCCCGGCCGGAAGCTGCATGGCGGCGCCGGAAACGACGACAAGGCTCATCATCAGCGCGATCTCGGCGGTGGAGATGCCGATGCGCGCGCCATAGACGGCGCCGAGCGTGCCCCAGGCGCCGTTGGCTATGCCGATCAAGAGGCACGCCACCGCCGACACCGGCGAATTGGCGTACAGGCCTTTGACGTCGAGCTTGACGTCCTGCAGCGGCTTCGGGGTCGATTGGGTAGAAACCGCCGTCGGAATGAGCGAAAGGCAAAACAGGATGCCGGTGATCATGAACAGCGAGGCCGATCGTACGTCTCCGCCGGCGACGATCATCTGGCCGCCCATGATCGATGCATAGGTAACCATCATATAGAGGCCGAAGACGGTGCCGCGGTTCTCGTTGGTGGCCTTCTCGTTCAGCCAGCTCTCGATCACCATGAAGGCGCCGGCCATGGTGAAGCCGGTGAAGGCGCGCAAAAGAATCCAGAAATATTCATCGATGATGAGGCCGGTGAGCAGCGCGATGATGGCGCCCGACGCGGCGAAGGCGCCGAAGGCCCGGACATGGCCGGCGCGGCGCACAAGGCGCGGGGCGAAGAAACAGCCGGTGACGAAGCCGCCTGCCCAGGCCGTGCCCATCAGGCCGAGCGATGCGGTCGAAAAGCCCTCGATCTGGCCGCGCAGCGGCAACAGCAGGCCGTGCAGGCCGGATGCCGCGAGCAGGAAGGCGGTACCGCGCAGCAGCGAGAGGATCGGTCGGTAGGTTGCAAACATCGCTTGATCCTGGTTCGGGCGCCGGGGTCTGAAAACAGGCGTATTGGGGCTTTTCGGCGGCGGTCTTGCGCGCCGACGAAATTATCCGCGCCGGAACAATGCGTCGGCGGCGGATTTGGTGGCGCTCTTGGCGGCCCGCTCTGCCTCAAGCCTGGCGATCTCGTCGCGCAGCAGGGCGATGCGCTCCGACAATTCGTCGACGGAAAGCAGCGAGAGGTCCTGCCCGATCTCGTGCGGGCGCGCCTTCTTCCGGGGTTCGTCGTCGAAGATCGCCATCGTCGCTTCTCCCTTACTTGGCCATTTGCCTGATTTGGCAATCAGCATACATAGGGCAGGGGCGCCGATGCAAACCACTGTGACAAGACAGGATTCGAGGAGACGGGACAGCGATGGCGAACAAGGACAAGATCCCGGAGAAGATGACAGCCATCGCGATCTCGCAACCCGGCGGTCCCAGGGTGCTCAAGCCGGAAACCCGCGACGTGCCGGTCCCCGGCCCCGGCGAAGTGCTGATCCGGGTGCACGCAGCCGGGGTCAACCGACCCGACGTGCAGCAGCGCAAGGGTGTCTATCCGCCGCCGCCTGGCGCCTCGGACCTACCTGGACTCGAGGTCGCCGGCGAGATCGCGGCGCTCGGCGACGACATATCGCGCTGGCGCATCGGCGACCGGGTCTGCGCGCTGACGCCGGGCGGCGGCTATGCCGAATATGTCAAGGTCCATGCCGGCAGCGTGCTGCCGATCCCGGCCGGCTTCACCTATTCGGAAGCCGCGGCCGTGCCGGAGAACTACTTTACCGTCTGGCACAATGTGTTCGAGCGCGGCGGGCTCAAGAAGGGCGAGACGCTGCTTGTCCATGGCGGATCGTCCGGCATCGGCACCACCGCCATCCAACTTGCTTCGGCCTTCGGCGCCACTGTTTTCACCACCGCCGGCAGCAAGGACAAATGCGACGCCTGCCTCAAGCTCGGCGCCGACCGGGCGATCAATTATCGCGAGGAGGATTTCGTCGCCGCGGTCAAGGATGCGACCGGCGGCAAGGGCGCCGACGTCATCCTCGACATGGTCGGCGGCGACTATGTCGCGCGCAACTACGAGGCCGCGGCCGTCGAGGGGCGGATCGTCCAGATCGCCGTGCAGGCCGGCGCTGTCGCAAGCACCAATTTCGCGACGCTGATGGTCAAGCGCCTGACCCATACCGGCTCGACGCTTCGTCCGCGCACCGTCGAGTTCAAGGCGGCGATCGCCGCCGCGCTGGAGGCGCAGGTATGGCCGCTGCTCGGCACGCGCAAGGTGGCTCCGGTCATGGACATGATCTTTCCCCTGACCGAAGCCTGGCGGGCGCATGAGCGGATGGAAGAGGGCGAGCATATAGGCAAGATCGTCCTCGACGTCGGGTAAGATAGGCCGATGTTCAGGTGAGGCCGGCCTGCGAACGGCGGCTTCCTGCGCTTCCGGTGCTCACGTATTTTTTGGAACCGCATGTCCCTTATCGGAAAACCGGAACCACTTTTCCGGGACATGCGGAAGTACGCTCCGCTCCGGTTCTCGAGCGCCACCATTTTCGGCTCGGCCTGACCTGAATCTCGGTCCGCGTTGTCCCCTGTTCCAAGCTGAACGCATCGTTAATGGTGCAATGCACAAAACGCATTGCGGCCATGCAAAAGCGTCCGTTCATTTCTTGGGCAGGCATGCCTATTTACGCGGCATCAAACGATTTCATCAAACGACTGGAGAAACTGAAATGAACCCGATCCGTGCTTTCCGTAAGTGGCGCATGTACAACGAGACCGTGCGCGAATTGAACAAGCTCAATGCCCGCCAGCTCAGCGACCTCGGCATCAACCGCGCCGACATCGAGCGCATTGCCCGTCAGGCGGTGTAATCAAAACCAGCCCGGCCACAGGGCCAGGCTGGATAGGCAAGCAAGAGCCGTCGAGACGCTTGCTTCGTTTCCGGTTCCAAGCCCGCTGGACCTCGTCCAGCGGGTTTTGTCTTTTAATGGCTGTGAATCAGCCCTTTTCCAAAAACATTGCGAAAATTCGAGGGAGCGTTTATACAGGCCGCGAATTTCCCATTTTGGTGGCTCTAAAACCACCGCCCGCGCGGGAACGCGGGCGAACGAGAAGGATTTTTGACATGGCCAATACGCTGCTGATGCCCAAGGCGACCGCCGTCTGGCTGGTCGACAACACCGCGCTCTCCTTCGAGCAGATCGCGCAGTTCTGCGGGTTGCATCCGCTCGAGGTCAAAGCGATCGCGGACGGCGAGTCGGCGCAGGGCATCAAGGGCATGGACCCGATCATCACCGGCCAGCTGACGCGCGACGAGATTGCGCGCGGCGAGAAGGACATCAACTACCGGCTGAAGCTGTCGGAGCCGAAGGTTCGGGTGCCGGAATCGAAGCGCAAGGGCCCGCGCTACACGCCGCTGTCGAAGCGCCAGGACCGGCCGAACGCCATCCTTTGGCTGGTGCGCAACCACCCCGAGCTCAAGGATGCGCAGATTGCCCGTCTCGTAGGCACCACCAAGTCGACCATCGAGCAGATCCGCGAGCGCAAGCACTGGAACTCGGCCAATCTGCAGCCGATGGATCCGGTGACGCTCGGCCTCACCTCGCAGATCGACCTCGACCTCGAGGTCAACCGCGCCTCGCGCGGCCGCGAGCAGCCGCAGCCCGTCGGCGACACGCTGCTGCCCGCCGCCCTCACCGAACGGCTGGTGCCGGCGCCGGAGAAGCCGAAGGATGAAGACCAGGAGCTCGATGCCAACGCGGTGTTCGCCAAGCTCTCGGCGCTCAAGTCGAAGGACAAGGGCGAAGACGACGAGCAGGAGTAAGCCTTCCGAGGCTATCAACAAAAAAGCCCGCTTCGAGCGGGCTTTTTGTTGGACAATCGCTCGGGAGGAAGTCACGTCCGCGCGGCGCGGTCGGGCGCCATGCCGTAATCCTCCGAGCGCTCGACGGCGCGGTAGAAATCGGCGAGCTGCTTGCCGCGCTCCGGCTTGAAGGTGCGGCCGGCGATGACGACCGAAGCGATGCGGTCGATGCGGAAGGCGCGGAAATCGTCGCGCATCTCGCACCAGGCAACCAGGGTCCAGACCTTGCCCCAGAACCACAGGCCGAGCGGCCTGATGTCGCGCGCGGTGCCGCGCCCGGCCTCGTCGGAATAGTCGATGGTCAGCACCTGGCGTTTCTCGACGGCGCGCTCGATCAGGTCGATCGCCTCGCGCGCGGCGTCGCTCACCACCCACATCGGCGTGTGGATCTCGGTGCGGGCGATGCGGTCCTTCTCGGTATCGGGAAGCACCGCGCCGATCTTGACCAGCGCCTCGTCGGCGGCCCTTGCCATCGCGGCGCCGCCAAAGGCGCGCACCATGCGGGCGCCGGCAACCAGCGCCACGATCTCGTCACGTGTGAACATCAGCGGCGGAAGGTCGAAACCTTCCCTCATCATGTAGCCCACGCCCGCTTCCCCGTCGATCGGCACTCCGGTCGACTGCAGGTCGGCTATGTCGCGGTAAATGGTGCGCTCGGAAACCTCGAGCCACGTGCCGAGCTTCTGCGCGGTGACCAGTCGGCCACCCCGCAAATGCTGCACGATCTGGAAAAGCCTGTCGGCGCGGCGCATCGGTTTCTCCCTCGGGGTTTATGGCTTCAGCCCTTCGCGCTTGCGCGCGGTCGGCACCAGCATCGACTGGCCTTCGACGACATCGCCGACCGTGCGCGGCGACGGTTTGATGCCGTTGATGCGTGGCGTGTTCAGCCTGTCGTTCCAGCTTTTTACCATACGCAGATTACTCCGGATCATGTTCGTTGTTGTCAGGATCGAAGCCGCTCCAAATACCGCATTCCTCCTGACAACATACTGTCAGGAGGCTGCGGCAAGCTACCGGCAAACAAAGGCTTCTTCCCTGTACTCAACATCACTGGCCGCCAATACATCTGGGCGCGGTGTCGCCACAATCCAAGTCGCGGCGGCAAAATTTCAGTTTTCGCGCACGCGGCCCGTGTAAAGGTCCGGCCAGCCAATGTCCTTGCGGATGTCCGCCGGCAAGGTGTTCAGGAAACGCTGGGTGCGGATCTCGTTGCGCACGGTGCGGATCCGGCCGACATAGTGCTGCACGCTGCGCAGGATGGTAAAACCGTTCATGACCTCACTCCTCTCTTTCGATGAGAAGAGTATCTCACACCCCTCCTGACAGCAGTCTGTCAGGAGGTTGGCAGGGGACGGAAGAAGGCGGCACGGTGCCCCCCGCAGGGCTGGATGAAGCCGATCCCTGTCAGGAGGTGCTCGGCCCGAAGGCCGCAAGAACAGCTTTGACAGCCGCCATCGTTGCTGGTCAAAGGCAGCATGACGAAACTGCTCGCCCTAGTCATCTGCGGCATCATGCTGATCCAGGTCATCAAGCCGCTGGGCTGGCCGGGGCTGAAGCGACGCGGCGATTTCTGGAAGCTGGCGCTGCTTGCGATGGCGGCCATCTCGCTTGCCGCTGTCTTGGGTCATTGGGCTTAGTTCCTTAACGCAGAAGTTTTGACCTGGTTAGTGTGCGTTGGCAGGTCCCACGCCTCGGCGATTAGCTGAGACGCTTATCGCGGTCGTCATCACCACGGGCGGAGCGAGGAGCGAAGCGACGCGCGCAGACCCGAGGATCCCTGCCGTGACTTGGAAGCGCCGCGGCGGTCCAGAACTCTGCACCGTTGCACATTTCGGTCCAGGTAACGGCATGGATTCCAGGGTCTGCGCGCGTCGCTTCGCTCCTTGCTCCGCCCTGGAATGACGAAGTTCGGGAGCCTCCAGCTCATCGCCAGCGTTTGCGCTGACTACCCCAAATGGACGCTGATAGCCTTGCCCGACAAGCCTGCGATCTCGGAAGTCGCAATTCTCGGCTCGCCCTGACCTGAATCTCAACGTACCTCAGCGCAGTTACCCATGACGAAATCCAGCAGATGCTCGGCCCAGGCGCGATAGCCTGCCTCGGAGGCGTGGAAGCCGTCGGACGCGAAGCCGGCATCGGGATTGGTGATCGGCAGGCGCGAGGCGGGCACGGCGCCGCGCTCGTTGCAGAGCCGCACGCCCATGCGGTTCATTTCCGTGGCGCGGATCTCGAGGATCCGGCCAGCAATGGCGGCATTGCCGGCGCGCGGGTGAATTCCAGCACCGGCGACCAGACAACGCGCGCTTCCGGCCATTTGGCGCGCAGCGCGTATAGCAGCCCGCCGAACTCCTTCTTGAAGCGCGGCACGGAGTGAAAGTTCTTGGTGTCGTTGGTGCCGATGGCGAGCACGATATGCGTCCCCCCATGGCGCTATGCCCCGACAGCCTGCGATCTCGGAAGTCGCAATTCTCGGCTCGCCCTGACCTGAATCTCAACGTACCTCAGCGCAGTTACCCATGACGAAATCCAGCAGATGCTCGGCCCAGGCGCGTAGCCTGCCTCGGAGGCGTGGAAGCCGTCGGACGCGAAGCCGGCATCAGTGCCAGGCCATCGGCGACCAGACACGGCGCTTCCGCCATTGGCGCGCAGCGCGTATGCAGCCGCCCTTCGAGCGGCGAGTGAATTCTTGGTGTCGTTGGTGCCGATGGCGAGCACGATATGCGTCCAGGGATCGGCCGATAAATTGGGCAGGACATGGTCGCGGATCTGGCCGGAGGTCGCCGAATTGAAGCCGGCGGCGCGCCAGCGCACGGCTCGGCCGGTTCGCTCGGCGATCAGGCCGGCAAGCCGCGCCGCTAGCCCGCGTTCGGATTGCTCGATGCCGACCGATGCTGCCGAGGAATCACCCAGGACCAGCAACGCGACGGATGGCGCCTTGCCCGGTATTTCGTGCAGCACCGGGCCTCGCGCAGGCAGCATCCGCGTGGTGCGGCGGCGCACGCCGAGGCCCTGCCAGACATAGACCGGGAAAGCGAGCCAGGTGAGGAGGGCAAGCAGGCGCTGCATGGCAAATCCGTTGAAAACAGCGGGAAGCCTTAGCGCATCTTCAGGCCCAGGTGAACGAGACGATCACGCGCAGCAGTCCGGCCGGTCCTCGTCCTGATATTCGTCGTGGAGGCGCACCCAGTCCATCAGGTTGTGATAGGGGCCGGTCTCGCCGCGGCCTTTCGGCGTCATGTCGAGGTAATGATAGGCTCCGATCAGCGCGTCGCCGCCGCGGCCTCGCGACAGGAAGGTCAGGAAGATGTCGCCATTGCCGTCGCGGTAGAAGACGCTGGTGCCGGGCAGGTCTTTCGACCGCAACGGTCGCTTCTCGAAATTGTAGGTCGTGTCGCCGGCCGCGATCTGCCTGTCGGTGAAGGAGACCTGCAGGTCGAAGTTGAAGTCCGATGCATAGGACGATACCCAGTCGAACTTCCAGCCCATGCGCTGCTTGTAAGGCAGGATCTCGGTCAGCGCCGCGCGCGAGACGACGACCAGGGATACGTCGTGGTGCTTGAGATGCTGGTTGGCGCCGTCGATATGGTCGGCGAGGAACGAGCAGCCCTGGCAACGGTGGTCGCAACCCGGCGTCATCATGAAATGATAGACGATGAGCTGGCTCTTGCCGGCAAAGAGATCGCCAAGACGCTTCGGTCCCGCTTCGCTCTCGAAGACATAATCCTTGCGCAGCTTGAACCAGGGCAGCTGCCGCCGCTCGGCGGCGACAAGGTCGCGGAAGCGTGTCAGCTCCTTCTCGCGTTCCAAATGATTGCGATGTGCCTCGAACCAGTCCTCGCGTGAAACCACGGCATTGCGTTGCATGACCATCTCCTGTCCTCTCCCGCCAAGGACGTTCGACATCGGCTCAACCCGACACAGTCGCCGTTGTTTCGCTGCTCAGGTAGGAACGCGGCCCGCAAAAAACAAAACCCGGGCCATGAGCCCGGGCTTCTGTTGGAATTGGAAGAGATGGCGTCAGGCGGCTTTCTCAAGCGCCGGCTGCCATTTCCCGAGCGCCGCCAGATGGTTCATATAGGCCCGGTGGGTGAAGGCGGCCTGGCCGCCGGCGACGTTCGAGGCCTTGCCGCTCCATGCCTTTTGCGGCGCGGCCTGCAGCGCGCGGCCATAGGAGAAGGTCAGCTTCCACGGATGCGGGCCGATGGCATTGATGGCGTTGAGGTTGGCCGTCGCTTCCTCGTCCTCCTGCCCGCCGGACAGGAAGGCGATGCCCGGCACTGCCGCCGGCACCACTTCGCGGAACAGTTTTATCGTCTTTTCGGCGATTTCCTCGGGGCTGTCGGTCCTGCCCGACTTCTTGCCGGAGATGACCATGTTGGGCTTCAGGATCGAGCCTTCCAGCACGACGCGCGCCGCGTAAAGCTCGTCATAGAGCTTGACCAGCGTCGCCTTGGTGACGTCGTAGCAGGTGTCGATCGAATGCGCGCCGTCCATCAGCACTTCCGGCTCGACGATCGGCACGATGCCGGCCTCCTGGCAAAGCGCGGCATAGCGGGCCAGCGCATGGGTGTTCGAGGCGATCGAGTTGGCCGAGGGTACGCCCTTGCCGGTGTCGATATCGATCACCGCGCGCCATTTGGCGAAACGGGCGCCGAGCTTGTAGTAATCGGCAAGCCGCTCGCGCAGGCCGTCGAGGCCCTCGGTGATGGTGTCGCCGGGAAAGCCCGCGAGAGGCTTGGCGCCGAGATCGACCTTGATGCCCGGAATGGAACCGGCCGCCTTGATGATGTCGACCAGCGGCGTGCCGTCGGCGGCCTTCTGGCGGATGGTCTCATCGAAGAGGATGACGCCGGAGATGTAGTTGGACATCGCTTCCTTGGCGCGGAACATCATCTCGCGATAGTCGCGCCGGTTGTCGGCGGTCGATTCGACGCCGATGACGTCGAAACGTTTCTTGATGGTGCCGGAGCTCTCATCGGCAGCCAAAAGGCCCTTGCCGCCGCTCACCATCGCGGTGGCGATATCTTCGAGACGTTCGCTCATGGGTGCTCTCCTACGCTGCGTTTGTTCCGCGCTAGCAGAACATTATCGCCAAAGGAATGACCCCGGAAAGCGCGAATCGATTGAAAGCCGCGCTGGCTTTGCCTTGTCTCGGATTGTTTACCGCTTCAGCACTTCGACGCCGGGCAGCGGCTTGCCTTCCATCCATTCGAGGAAGGCACCGCCGGCGGTCGAGACATAAGTGAAGTCGTCGGCGACGCCGGCATGGTTGAGGGCGGCCACCGTGTCGCCGCCGCCGGCGACCGAGACCAGCTTGCCTGCCTTGGTGCGGGCGGCCGCGTGCTTTGCCGCCGCCACCGTGGCGCGATCGAAGGGCTCTATCTCGAAGGCGCCGAGCGGGCCATTCCACACCAAGGTCGCGGCGCGGTCGATCCAGTCGGTAACGCTCTGCACGGTCTTTGCGCCGACATCGAGGATCATGCCGTCCGCCGGCACGGCATCGATGGCAACGGTCTCGCTCGCGGCACCCGCCTTGAATTCCTTGGCCACCACGCCGTCGGCGGGCAGGATGATGGCGCAGCCAGCTTCCGCCGCCTCGATCATGATCTGCTTGGCGGTGCCGGCAAGGTCGTGCTCGCAAAGCGACTTGCCGACATCGGTGCCACGCGCGGCCAGGAAGGTGTTAGCCATGCCGCCGCCGATCACCAGCGCGTCGACCTTCTTCACCAGGTTCATCAAAAGGTCGATCTTGGTCGAGACCTTGGCGCCGCCGACAATGGCGACCACCGGCCGTACCGGATTGCCGAGACCCTTTTCCAGCGCGTCGAGCTCGGCCTGCATGGTGCGGCCGGCATAGGCCGGCAGCCGGTGCGCCAGGCCTTCGGTCGACGCATGCGCGCGGTGCGCGGCGGAGAAGGCGTCGTTGACATAGATGTCGCCATTGGCGGCGAGCTTTTCCGTGAAGGCCGGGTCATTCTTCTCCTCGGCCTTGTAGAAGCGGGTGTTTTCAAAGAGCAGCACGTCGCCGTCCTTCATGGCGGCAACGCCTTCGGCGGCTTTGTCGCCGATACAGTCGGCGGCGAAGCGGACGGGGAGGCCGAGAACCTCGGCCGTGGCCCTGGCGATCGGCTCCAGCGAGAATTCGGCCGACGGACCATCCTTCGGACGGCCGAAATGGGCAAGCAGGATGACCTTGGCGCCTTTCTTCGAGAGTTCGGCGATGGTCGGCGCGATGCGCTCGATGCGAGTGGCGTCGGTCACCTTGCCGTCGGCGACGGGAACGTTGAGGTCGACGCGCACCAGGACGCGCTTGCCGCTGACGGCGCCGATGTCATCGAGTGTCTTGAAGCCGGCCATGATCCGTTCCTTCCTGGTGCGTTGACGCAATTCCGGACGGAAAGCCGCCCACATCTTTCATGGAATTGCTCTAGCGAAAACGCGGGGACCTTACCCGGCAGCGGCGGCGATGCAAGAGCCGCGTTAAAGCGCGCGCGCAAAAATGATGTCGCCATGAGACATCAGCCTTCGCCGGTTGCCTTTTGCTCGCCCGGTGCCGGCGCCACGGGATCGATCGGCACGTCCTCGACCGGCTGCTTTTCCACCGGCCTGCGCCAGTTGCGGATCAGCGCCGCTATGCGATCGCCGATCTCGCCGGCGCTCATGAACACCGGCACGCGCGCCACCTGCGCGGTCGGCTCGAAGGACAGGCCGAGCCCGGTGATCCGGCCTTTCTCGTCGACGTCGCGCACGATCAGCTCGATCGGCCCGATCATCACGCGGTCGGCATATTCGGCATGGCCGCCGAGCCGCTCGGTAACGAGCGCCGCGACGGTGAGCTTCTGTTCGGCCTCGGTAAGGCCAGGCCCATAGGCCGCTTCCAGCTCCGCCGCGGAGCGGGCCGGATCGACGGCAAAGGCGCCGAAGAAGTCGGCGTCCTCGGGGTCGACCACGGCGCGGCTGGCGAACAGCTTGTCGAGCAGGCGCGGATAGCGATCCGGCACGAAGATATAGACCTGGTCGCCAGCGGTGAGACGGCCCATGTCCTGGAAGCGCATCGAGCGGCCGTCGCGCAGCACCAGCGAGGGCCTTGCCCAGCGCGGGATGCGCTCGCCGCGCGCCACCGGGCTGCCGGGTGCGACGCGATAGGCAAGCAGTTCGTGATGGGCTGAGCCCGGCAGTTCGAGCTCGACCTTGTCCAGGGGCCCGAGACGCGCCGGCACGATCAGGCCGAGGCGGCGCGCCAGCGGCCCGACCGTCCAGCCCTGCACCACCAGCGACACTAGCACAATGATGAAGGCGGCGTTGAAGATCAGGCGGCCATGCTCCAGGCCGCCGAGCAGCGGCGTGATGGCAAGCAGGATCGAGACCGCGCCGCGCAGGCCGACCCAGGACACGAAGGCGACCTCGGGACGCGGCAGGCGGAAGGGGATCAGGCAGAGCCAGACGGCCAAAGGCCGCGCGACGAAGATCAGGAACAGGCCGAGCAGCACCGCCGGCACCAGGATCGCCGGGAACTGCGAGGGTGTGGCGAACAGGCCGAGGATCAGGAACATGATGATCTGCGCCAGCCACGACATGCCGTCCTGGAAACGCCTCAGGATGGTGACGGCGCGGATGTCGGAATTGCCCGCGATCAGCCCGGCAAGGTAGACGGCGAGGAAGCCTGAGCCGCCGACCGCGCCGGCGGCGGCAAACACCATCAGCGACAGCGTCAGCACGAAGATCGGCAGCAGGCCGTGATCCAGGTTGAGCCGCTCGACCAGACGCACGATGCCGAAGCCGCCGAGGACGCCGATCACGGCGCCGAGCCCCATATTGGCAAGAAAGCCAAGAAGGAGATTGGCGGCCAGCACGTTGGCCTCGGGGTTTGCATGCGCGGCGATGATCTCGACCAGGGTGATGGTGAGGAAGATGGCGATCGGGTCGTTGGTGCCGGATTCCACTTCGAGCGTCGAACGCACGCGCTCGCGCAGATGGATCTCGCCGGCGCGCAGCAGGAAGAACACGGCGGCCGCGTCGGTCGAGGCGACGGCGGCGCCGAGCAGGGAGGATTCCAGCCAGCTGAGCTTGAGAAAATAGGAGGCGGCGACGCTGAAGATGCCGGTGGTCAGGATGACGCCTATAGTGGCCAGCGACAATGCCGGCCCGGCCGCTTGCTTCAGTGCGTTGAGCGGGGTGCCGAAACCGGAGTCGAACAGGATGATGGCCAAAGCCAGTGAGCCGGCAAAATAAGCCAGCCGCGCATTGTCGAATTCGATGCCGAGGCCGTCGACGCCGGTGGCAAGCCCGATGCAGAGAAAGAGGAGCAGCAATGGAGCGCCGAAGCGGAAGGCGATCAGGCTCGAAAACGCGGCGGCAACAATGAGCGCAGTGCCGACCAGCGTCACAAGATAGATCGCATGCTCCATCCGCCAGTGCCCCTCAAGTCCCTCTCATTTGTCGATTTACGGGAGAGTGGGGCGAAGACATGACCAGTGCAAGGCAACAGCGTGGTTTTTTGGATTCTGCTGGCGTGGGGAAATGGAGGAGCCGCTTTCCTCTCGTCATCCACGGGCGGAGCGACTGGTGTTGCGGCTAATCTCCACGGCATGCGGAACCGCCGAGACTAAAACGAAAACGCCCGGCCGGAGCCGGGCGTTCGAAACTGCTTAGCGAGCCTGGATCAGGCGATGGTCTTGCCGAAGGCGACGGCGGTGTCGCCCATGCGGTTCGAGAAGCCCCATTCATTGTCGTACCAGGACAGCACCGAGACGAAATTGCCGTCCATGACCTTGGTCTGGTCGAGGGCCACGATCGAGGAGTGCGGATCGTGGTTGAAGTCGATCGAGACGTTCGGGTGATGGGTGACCGAGAGCACGCCCTTGAGCTTGCCCTTGGAGGCGGCGATCAGCGCTTCGTTGATCTCCTGCGGCGTGGTCGAACGCTTGGCGACGAACTTCAAGTCGACCACCGAGACGTTCGGGGTCGGCACGCGGATCGAGATGCCGTCGAGCTTGCCCTTGAGGTCGGGCAGGACCAGGCCGATCGCCTTGGCGGCACCGGTCGAGGTCGGGATCTGCGACAGCGCCGCGGCGCGGGCGCGGTAGAGGTCCTTGTGCATGGTGTCGAGCGTCGGCTGGTCGCCGGTGTAGGAGTGGATCGTCGTCATCATGCCCTTCTCGATGCCGACGGTCTCATGCAGCACCGCCGCCAGCGGCGCCAGGCAGTTGGTGGTGCAGGACGCGTTCGAGATGACGATGTGGTCCTTGGTCAGCTTGTCGTGGTTGATGCCGTAGACGACGGTGAGGTCGGCGCCTTCGGCCGGGGCTGAGACGATGACGCGCTTGGCGCCGGCGGCGAGGTGCGCGGCCGCCTTGTCGCGGGCCGTGAAGATGCCGGTGCATTCGAGCGCGATGTCGACGCCGAGTTCCTTCCACGGCAGCTGGGTCGGATCCTTGATCGCGGTGACCTTGAACTTCTCCTTGCCGACCGAGATCTGGTCGCCGTCGACGGTCACCTCATGCGGGAAGCGACCATGCACGCTGTCGTAGCGAAGCAGATGCGCGTTGGTCTCGACCGGGCCGAGGTCGTTGACGGCGACCACGTCGATATCCTTGCGGCCGGATTCATGGATGGCGCGCAGGATGTTGCGGCCGATGCGGCCAAATCCGTTGATGGCAACTCTGACGGTCATTGTTTTCTCCCTAGGGACTGGGGGCGATTGGGTCCGCTGCTTCATAGCGGCCATGAGCCAAAGAATCCAGCCGCAGAAGGTCGAACTTAAATCGATTAGGTTAGTCCAGCATGGCCGAGCCGCCTATTTGCGGCCCCGCGAATTGACGCAGCCGGTCAGCCGTGCAGACGAGTCTCGACCGCTTTTGCCGCGGCCTCGGCGGTGATGCCGAAATGCGGATAGAGTTGCTCGATCGAGCCGGAGGCGCCAAAACCGTGCATGCCGATGAAGACGCCGTCGGTGCCGATCAGGTGGTCCCAGCCCTGGCGGATGCCGGCCTCGATCGCGACCTTCACCTTGGCGTTGCCGATGATCTCCTTGCGGTAGTCATCGCTCTGCTGGTCGAACAGCTCGAAACAGGGCACCGAGACGACGCGGGTGGGATGGCCGTGCTTTTCGAGCAGGTCGCGCGCGCCGAGCGCGATCTCGACCTCGGAGCCGGTGGCGAAGATCGTCACCACGGCCTCGCCGTTTGCCGCGGCGAGCTCATAGGCGCCCTGGCTGGAGAGGTTCTTCGCCGAATGCTCGGTGCGCACGGTCGGCAGGTTCTGGCGGGTCAGCGCCAGGGTCGACGGCGTCTTTTCGGATTCCAGCGCGATTTGCCAACATTCGGCGGTTTCGACCGCGTCGGCCGGACGGAAGACATTGTGGTTCGGGATGGCGCGCAATGCCGCCAGATGCTCGACCGGCTGGTGGGTCGGGCCGTCCTCGCCGAGGCCGATCGAGTCATGCGTCATGACGAAGATGGAGCGGATGCCCATCAGCGAGGCCAGGCGCATCGAAGGACGGGCATAGTCCGAGAAGCACATGAACGTGCCGCCATAGGCGATCAGGCCGCCATGCAGCGTGAGGCCGTTGATCGCCGCCGCCATGCCGTGCTCGCGGATGCCGTAATGGACATAGCGCTGGCCGTAATCGTCCGGCGTGATGTTCTTGGTCTGGCTGGTCTTGGTGTTGTTGGAGCCGGTGAGGTCGGCCGAGCCGCCGATGGTCTCCGGCACCGCGCCGTTGATGACTTCCAGCGCCATTTCGGAGGATTTGCGAGTGGCGACCTTCGGTTTGTCGGCCGAGAGCTTCTTCTTGTAATCGGCGATGACGGCGTCGAAGTTGGACGGCAGCTTGCCGGCGATCCGGCGCTCGAACTCGGCCTTGAGCTTCGGCTCGGCCTTGGCGAGGCGGCCTTCCCAGTCGGCGCGCGCCTTGGCGCCGCCGGCGCCGACGGCGCGCCAGGCGTCGAGGATGTCGGCCGGAATCTCGAAGGGCGGCGACTCCCAGTTGAAGAATTTGCGGGCGCCGGCGATTTCCTCGGCGCCGAGCGGCGAGCCATGCGCCTTGTTGGTGCCGGCCTTGGTCGGGGCGCCGAAGCCGATGGTAGTCTTGCAGGCGATCATCGTCGGCTTGTCGGAATGGCGCGCCGCCTCGATGGCATAGGCGATCGCTTCCGGATCGGTGCCGTCGATATGGCTGGCGTTCCAGCCGGAGGCCTGGAAGCGGGCGACCTGGTCGGTGTTGTCGGCCAGTGAGACCGGGCCGTCGATCGAGATGTTGTTGTTGTCCCAGAAGACGATCAGCTTGTTGAGCTTCAGATGGCCGGCCAGCGCGATGGCTTCCTGGGAGACGCCTTCCATCAGGCAGCCGTCGCCGGCCAGCACATAGGTGTAGTGGTTGACGAGATCATTGCCGAAGGCGGCGTTCATGATGCGCTCGCCGAGCGCGAAGCCGACCGAATTGGCAAGGCCCTGGCCGAGCGGACCGGTGGTGGTCTCGATGCCGGCGGCATGGCCGTATTCGGGATGGCCGGCGGTCTTGGAGCCGAGCTGGCGGAAGTTCTTGATCTGGTCGATCGTCATGTCCTCGTAGCCGGTGAGGTAGAGGAGCGAATAGAGCAGCATCGAGCCGTGGCCGGCCGACAGGATGAAGCGGTCGCGGTCGGCCCAGTGCGGGGCCTTGGCGTCGAATTTCAGGAAACGGCTGAACAGCACGGTGGCGATGTCGGCGCAGCCCATCGGCAGGCCGGGGTGACCGGAGTTCGCCTTCTCGACGGCGTCCATGGAAAGGAAACGGATCGCGTTGGCCATCCGATCATGTTGTTCACGCGACGTCATGCTTCCTCCGGAAGTGGGTTGGAGCCTGGGGAGAGCCCTTGGAAAAGGATGCCGCGACACATAGCAGGCGCGGCCTTTTAGTCAACAAATCGGGACGGATTTTGCCGGGCTTGTGATGGCATCGAGCGCCTTACATTAGCGATAGCGGGGGACAGTCGCGAGAGCTTTGTTGACGCGCCCTTCACCCGGCGCCTAATCTTTCCGAGGTAACGCGTTCTGAATGCGCGCGATTCGGTGATGGGCAGGGCATAGGACGAAGGCCATGACCGGGGAAACGACCCTCAAGGAAGTCATCGCCAGGCTGGGCAAGGCCATGGAAGGGCTGGAAAACGCCGTGGCGGCGAAGCTCGAGCACGAGCGTGATTATTCGGAAGCCGAGGCAGAGGTGCAGCGCATGAACGCCGACCGTTCGCGCCTGGCGCAGGAGCTCGACAATTCCGAAGCGCGCGCCGAGCGTCTGGAAGACGCCAACAAGGAAGTGTCGCGGCGGCTGGTGACCGCCATGGAAACCATCCGCGCGGTTCTGGACAGGTAGGGCAATGGCACAGGTCACGGTTTCCATCGACGGCAAGCAGTATCGCATGGCCTGCGACGAGGGCCAGGAAGAGCACCTGATCGACCTTGCCGAGCGCTTCGACCGCTATGTCTCGCATCTGAAGGATTCGTTCGGCGAAATCGGCGACCAGCGGCTTACCGTCATGGCCGGCATCATGGTGATGGACGAGCTGTCCGAGCTCACCAAGCGCGTCAAGGGCATGGAGAGCGAAGTGCTGACCTTGCGCAAGACGCGCGATGAGGCGCTGACCAAGGCCGACAAGAGCGACAGCGTGCTGACAACCGCGCTCGGCGCGCTCGCGCAGCGCATGGAAGATCTCGCGGTGACGCTCGCGGTAAAGAAGGCCTGAGCGGCTCCGATACCCGTTCCGACGGAAAATCCTACCGCGAATTGCCGGCGGTCACGCAAAAAATTCGCCTCGCGCAGGCCATGACCATCATCGCGAGCGTTTAATCGGCGTCGCGATGGTGCTACGCTTTTGCAGCCGGCAACGGCCAGCCGCAGGCCGGCTACGGTTTTCAAAGAGGGTAGGGACAGGTCATGAGTCTTCGTATCAACGATGTCGCGCCGGATTTCACGGCCGAGACCACGCAGGGCACCATCAAGTTCCACGACTGGATCGGCGACGGCTGGGCGGTGCTGTTCAGCCATCCGAAGAATTTCACGCCGGTCTGCACGACCGAGCTCGGCACCATGGCGGGTCTCGAGGACGATTTCAAAAAGCGCAACGTCAAGATCATCGGCATCTCGGTCGATCCGGTGTCGAGCCACGAGAAGTGGCAGGCCGACATTAAGACCGCCACCGGTCATACGGTGCACTATCCGCTGATCGGCGACAAAGACCTTCACGTCGCCAAGCTCTATGAAATGCTGCCGGCGGGCGCCGGCGAGAGCTCGGAAGGCCGCACGCCGGCCGACAACGCCACCGTGCGCTCGGTCTATGTCATCGGCCCCGACAAGAAGATCAAGCTGGTGCTGACCTATCCGATGACCACGGGGCGCAACTTCGACGAGATCCTGCGCGTCATCGATTCCATCCAGTTGACCGCTAAGCACCAGGTGGCGACGCCGGCCAACTGGAAGCAGGGCGACGACGTGATCATCACCGCCGCCGTCTCCAACGAGGATGCGGTCAAGCGTTTTGGGGCGTATGAAACGGTGCTGCCTTATCTCAGGAAGACCAAGCAGCCGACGGCATGATTTTTCCTTCTCCCCGTTCACGGGGAGAAGGTGCCCGAAGGGCGGATGAGGGGCGGCGCGGCATTCGAAGGGACCGCGCCGCCTCCCGATCCGATTGTTGGAACAAACCTCGCAGCCTCGGCGCTGCCCCTCATTGTCCTGCCGGACATTTCTCCCCGTATAGTGACGGGGAGAAAGGGCTGGTTTCGCCGCTTCGCCAAACAAAAAAAGGCAGCGCCAGATTCTGGCGCCGCCGTTTTGTTGTTGCTGTATGTGCGGTGGCTTTACGCCGCCGGCTGCGCCTCGATGGTGCGCAGCGCCTGCATCTGACGCTTGGCGGCGGCCTTGACCGCGTCCTGCACCTTCTCGAAGGCGCGCACCTCGATCTGGCGCACGCGCTCGCGGCTGATGTCGAACTCGGCCGAGAGCTCTTCCAGGGTCAGCGGCTCTTCGGCAAGGCGGCGCGCCTCGAAGATGCGCCGCTCGCGGTCGTTGAGCACCGACAGAGCGCCCGACAGCATGGCGCGCCGGCTTTCCAGCTCGTCCTGCTCGATCAGCATCTCTTCCTGGCTTTCGTGGTCGTCGACCAGCCAGTCCTGCCATTCGCCAGACTCGCCCTCGCTCGCCCGGATCGGGGCGTTGAGCGAAGCGTCGCCCGACAGGCGGCGGTTCATCGACACCACTTCCGCCTCGGAAACGTTGAGGCGGGTGGCGATCTCGGCAATCTGGTCGGGCTTCAGGTCGCCATCATCGAGCGCCTGGATCTTGCCCTTCACCTTGCGCAGGTTGAAGAACAGACGCTTCTGGTTGGCGGTGGTGCCCATCTTGACCAGGCTCCACGAGCGCAGGATGTATTCCTGGATCGAGGCCTTGATCCACCACATGGCATAGGTGGCGAGCCGGAAACCACGCTCCGGTTCGAATTTCTTAACGGCCTGCATGAGGCCGACATTGCCTTCCGAGATCACCTCGCCGATCGGCAGGCCGTAGCCGCGATAGCCCATGGCAATCTTGGCGACGAGCCGCAAATGGCTGGTGACGAGCTTGTGCGCAGCCGTGGTGTCCTGATGCTCGGCGTAGCGTTTCGCGAGCATGTACTCTTCCTGCGGCTGAAGCATCGGAAAGCGGCGGATTTCTTCCAGGTAACGGGCGAGACCGCCTTCACCGGAAACAATACTGGGTAATGATTGGGCCATGATAGCGCCCCCTCTCTCTTTGGAGTGGATGCCCCCGAAACGCGGCGGGCACACGTCACGGATGCCAAAGGCTCATCCGCGACAACTTCTGTATATAGGAACAAAACCAGAAAAGACAGGCATTTGTTCAACGCTAAACAGTCTGTCACGTTGAAGTGAACAACGCCGGTCAGGTTTTTTGATGGCTGGTTTGCAGCTTGTTGGCGGGTCGGTTCAAAGTTTTCGGAAGTCGACGACGAGTTCCTCCATGTCTCCCGGTATCGGCGCTTCGAACCTCATCGTTAGATGGGTGGTCGGGTGCTCGAATTCAAGGAGCCAGGCATGCAGGGCCTGCCGTGGAAAGGCTTTGACCTTGGTTTTCAAGGGTTCCGGCAGCCGGTTGGCTTTGGTGCGGAACGCCTGGCCGTAGTCCGGATCGCCGACAACCGGATGGCCGATATGGGCCATGTGGACGCGGATCTGGTGGGTGCGGCCGGTCTCCAGCCGGCATTCGACGAGGCTCGCGGTGGCGAAAGCCTGCTGTCCTTCGCCGAAGCGCTCGACGACGCTGAAATGAGTGACGGCATGGCGGGCATCGTCGCGGCCCTCGGGAACGACGGCACGGCGGACGCGGTCGGCGGCTCGGCCGAGATGGGCGTCGATCGTGCCGGTCGGCCGCTGCGGAATGCCCCAGACCAGCGCCAGATAGGCGCGTTCGAGATCGCCGGTGCGGCCGTGATCGGCAAAGGCTTCCGACAGGGCCTTATGCGCCCGGTCGGTCTTGGCCACCACCATGACGCCGCTGGTTTCCTTGTCCAACCGGTGGACGATACCAGGCCGTTTGACGCCGCCGATGCCGGACAGGCTGTCGCCGCAATGATGGATCAGCGCATTGACCAGCGTGCCGGTCCAGTTGCCGGCGCCGGGATGCACGACCAGCCCCGCCGGCTTGTTGATCACGATCAGCTCGTCGTCCTCGTAGAGGATGTCGAGGGGAATGTCCTCGCCTTGCGGTTCGGCCGGCTCGGGCGCGGGCACCAGAATCTCGATCCGCTCACCGGCGATCAGCTTGCGCTTGGTTTCCAGCACCGGCTTGCCGGCGATGGAGACAGCCCCCTGTTTGATCAGCGCCTGCACGCGGCTGCGCGAAAGCTCCGGCCCGAGCCTGGCGGCGAGCCACTGGTCGAGGCGCTGCCCGGCGGCGTCGGCGCCGGCTTCGAGCGCGACGGCTTCGCCGGATTCCTCGTCCGCCGATTCGTCCTCTATCAATATCGGGGTCTCTTCGTTATGAGCGCTCATCGAAACCCGTTGCGGATTGTTTAGCCATGGCCCGGCCGGTCGCCGAAGAAGATGAGGAAAAGCCGCTCGACCCCGCGGCCGAGAATGTGCGCCGCAAGCTCGTCCGCTTCATGATCGTCAATCTCGGCCTTCTGTTCCTCGCCCTTATGGTGGTGATCGGCGCGCTTGTCTACAAAGCCCGCAACGCACCGGTGGCCGGATCAGCGCCTGCCGGCGATGTCCAGGTTCCGGCCGGCGCGTCGCTCTCCGGCGACATCGTGCTTCCCGTCGGCGCCAAGGTGGTCAGCCAGTCGCTCTCCGGCAACCGCCTGTCGATCGACACCGAGCTTGCCGACGGCAGCCGGTCGATCTTCGTCTACGACATCGCCGAGCGCCGCATCATCGGCCAGTTCGCGATTCGCAACAAATGAGCGGCTTTGCCGAACGCCGCAGCGTTGCGACCGTCGCGCTCGTCGTCGGCAATTACGACGAGGCGGTTCGCTGGTATGTCGAGCGGCTCGGCTTCGTGCTCATCGAGGATGTCGACCTTGGCGGCGGCAAGCGCTGGGTCACCGTCGCGCCGGCCAAGGGCCAGGGCGCGCGGCTGCTCCTGGCTGAAGCTTCCGGCGAGGAGCAGGCCAGCCGCATCGGCAACCAGACCGGCGGCCGGGTTTTTCTCTTTCTCGAGACCGACGATTTTTCCCGCGACCACCAGGCGATGCTGGCGAAAGGCGTCGAGTTCCGCGAGGCGCCGCGCCACGAAGCCTATGGCACGGTGGCGGTGTTCTCCGATCTTCATGGCAATCTCTGGGACCTGATCGAGCCGAAACGGCAGTCCTGACACAGCCAATCCGTAAAGTGGTTCAGGCGTCAGAAACCCCAGTTGCTTTTTCCCGGCCGCCAGCCTATGTAGCCGGTTCTTGAGCGCGCCCATCGTCTAGCGGTCAGGACACCGCCCTCTCACGGCGGGAACAGGGGTTCGATTCCCCTTGGGCGTACCAAGCTTCTCCCCTTAGATTCCTTGGCTTTGCGGCGAATGAGCGTTGTCGCGCAGAGTTTTCGTTGTCGATTTCGTTGCTTCGGGATTCGGTGGATATGGCAAGCCCGATCAGGAGATCGCCCGATTCTGTATGACATAAAATATTGATTTGGTTGACTTATATGGCACGGGCCGATATCGTAGTAGACAACTGGCCGCTGGTGAAACGGATGACTCGGATTCTGGCCAATCAACGTGAGCAGCACGCTCCGAGCCGAGGTCATCCATGGGCATCCAGCACAGTACTCACTCCCCTGCAGTTCTGACGGTCAGCGAAACAGCGGTCTATTTTCGCATCAGCCGCGCGTCAGTTTGGCGGCTTCTCCGCACAGGCCAATTGAAGAAAGTTCGCATCGGCGGGCGGACGCTTGTCCGTCGCGTCGATGCCGACGCCTTCCTGGAAAGCTGCGTCGGTGCCGCATGATTGCGCTCGACCATCTTGAATTGCGGAGCCAGCGAGAGCGCCCCGACCACCCGGATCGGTACGACGATCCCAATCCCACGAGCCTTCTCGCATTCCTGGTCGAAGGCTTTCGCCGCGCAAACGAAATGGTCGCGCCCTCGCCTTGGGCGGGACCGGTTGAGATCGACCCCTCTTATCTGGTTTCGATCCGCAACGTGCTGACCGATCTCAACGCGTTTGCCGCGGTCATCGACCACACGCTGAGAACGAAGGCTCTTGCGTTGATGGCGGCTGCAGGCGTGTCGGGTGCCGCTGCCGAGCCGGTTGTTGATGAACTGGTAAGAGGCTGGCGCTACCAGCAGGTGGCCTGCGAGCTTTTGGCGAAGGATCGAACGATCTCGCAGAGCAAATACTTCTCCCCCGCGGCCCGTGTGATTGCGTCCGTCACGATGCTGTTGGAAAGCGAACTCGGCGCAATAAAGCCGACGCCTCTCTATGGCGAGACGGCGAGCCTCCTGAACCTCGGCATTCCAAAGAATGAGCGGGGATTAAAGGGCCGTCACATGCGCGCCGGTGTGAATCGTTGGAAGAGAGACTTGCTTGCGGCGGTCAACCGTAGACGGCGCGACTGCATCGCCGCGGACGATTTCATTCGGCTCGAGCTCCAGTACATCACCGGCACCGTCCGCGGTTTGCTGGTTTTGTGGCAACAAGCGCCCGGTGTCGAGCGCTTCAAGCGCGCCGGCCGCGGCGCCGCACTTGCCAGGTCGATCGACGAACAGGACTGCATCTCCTATCGCATCGGCAAGACCGACGACCAGCCGTTGAGCCTTCGGAAATTGTACGATTGCCGCCGCTAAAATCGCAGTCGCATCGCACAAAGAACACCACGACAATCGGCCACGACCAACCAGCCAAAGGGAAAACCATGCGCAGAGAACCGTCAATCGAGCCACCCGTGTTCATGACCGTGAGAGAAGCCGCGACACGTGCCAAACGCTCGACGAGTTGGATCCGGGAGTGGATCGCTTGCGGGCAATTGCACGCCGAGCGTCGTGGCGGCGGCCGGCTTTATGTTGACCAAGCTGACGTCGATGAGATCGTTGCGAAGACGGCCCGCCGGCGCCCGCGGCTGCCCGTCCCGTATCTGCGCTTGGTTGTCGACAACACCCAGTAAAACGAAAAGGCCCGGTCGATCCTGGCAGATCGCACCGAGCCCGAAGAAAGGTATTTGGACCCCGTGACCATACCCCAAAAAGCCTTCACCGCGCAACCCGAAAGGCCCAATTGGGAGCGAGCGCGCGAACTAGCTCGAGCACCGAACGTCAGCGATCTAGACCGGCTGTTGGCCGGTGGCTACGCCACGATGCTGCGGCCAGCCGCGCCCCCCGGAGCTACTTGCACATTTTGGGACCGGGCCAAGGGCGGCCTTGTCGATCGCATCAGCGACGGCAAAATCCCATCTCAATTCAAGAACGGGAAATGGGTCGGGTTCAAGGACTGGCGAAACGCGCCAGTCGCACAAGCCGACATAGTCGAATGGAAGCATTGGACAGGTCCGGTTAATTGGTGCGTCGTCACTGGTGAAATCGGGGTCTTCGATCTCGACATCAAAATCGGGCCGACGGAGACGGGACCGGCTGCCGATCGCGCCGGGCTGTTCATCGCCGAGATCAAAACGGCAATCGCGCGGGCAGTCGGCATGACAGTGGAGCGCCTTCCGTTACGGTGGCGCGACAACTCTACAAGCTGTGCCGTGTTCGTCCGACTGACCAAGCCGTTCGACAAGGACAATCGGCCATTCGTGGATCCGGAAGGAGGCAAACACGCCGTAGAATTTCTTGCTGCAGGCCAGCAAGTCGTCGTGGCTGGGACGCACACGTCGGGCGCCAAGCTCAACTGCTCTTTGCTAGACACGCCGTTCAGCGCCTTGCCGTTGCTCGAACCGGAAGACCTAGACCGCGCATTTGACGAGATATCCGCCGCGGCTACCCGTCTAGGCTACGCCGTTCCAGCTCCAGCTTCAAAGCAGAAGGTCGCAGGCGCCACAGGGGCGCCGTACACCTCGGGGGATGCCGTCTTGCGCGCGGTCATGGCCCGTCGATCGGAGTGGCTACCGTCGGTCGTCCCCGTGGTGCCGGGCGATCATGATGAGTGGCGTGTCTCTTCTGCCGATCTCGATCGCGACCTGGAGGAAGATTTGTCGATCTATCCTGACGGGATCTTCGACCACGGCACCGAGCGCAAGCATTCGCCTGCATCACTGATCCGCGAATTCGGTAACATCGATGAGGCCGGCGACATAACCTTCGGCGGATCGCCGATCTACGGGCCTGATTTTGCGGTCGTGGGCGAGATTGGCACAGACCTCAGGCGCCCGACCGAACGGGAGGCGTTGACGTGGCTCTGCCGCCAGTTGGCCGGAGACCAATTTCCCGAGTTCGGTGAAGGCGCGACGTGGAAATCAGCGTTGCCGACCGTCGCGCGTGCAGTTGGGCTACGCTGGACCGCGCTGGTGGTGGCCCGTTGGTTCGAATATGGCGTGGACGACGGTCCCGCAGGATGGGGACCGGAAAAGCTGGTCGAGCAGGCCGATACGCTGTCGGCCATGGAAGCAATAAATCCGGCTGCCTTTGCGCAGCTTGATTTCTGGCATGAAGTTGATCTTCGGCAGATCGTCGGCGACCGGCGCGCCGCTGTAGCCGCGGAAGCTCCCGAGCCGGCGGCACCTGATCCTGCCGACGACGATCTGCCGGAGCCGCTGGACATCTTTGCGCAGAACGATCCGGCGGACCTGTCGACCTTGCCGCCCAACTGCCTGCCTGAAATGCTCCATCGATGGGTTCGCAGCGAAAGCCGCCGTAAGGGCACACCGGAGAGCTTTGCTGCGATTGCCGCCGTTGCGGTCGCATCGGCCGCGATTGGAGCGTCCGCCAGGATCCAGATCCGCAAGTTCGATACCGGATTTACGCAGCCCGCGGGGCTGTGGGCCTGCATCATCGCGGCACCCGGCAGCGCGAAGTCGCCGATCATCAAGGCCGCCGAGAAGCCTCTGCGCAACCTCGATGCAGAGTGGCATCGCGTTTGGAAGCTCGAGCACGACATGTGGGAGACGGCCAACCAAGCATATAAGAGCCGGCGGAAAGATGCTCTGCCCCCTGGAACCGAACCTATCCAACGGCGGTGTGTGGTAGACGATGTGACGTTGGAGAAGCAGGTCCAACTGCACGCTCACAATCCGCGGGGGCTGATGCGCTCGCCTGACGAGCTCATGAGCCTCTTCGGGTCGTTGGGCGCGTACAAGCGGAACGGCGATGGCGATCGAAGTCAAGCGCTTCGCCTATTCGATGGCTCGGCAATTTCGGTCGATCGAGTAAACGGCGGCTCCATCCGCGCCGACAGTGCGCTGATGACCGTCCTCGCCAGTTCCCAGCCGCTGAAGATCGCCGAGATGGCCCGGAACCTTGGCGCCGATGGAATGCTTCAGCGCTTCACGTTCATCCTTGATGACGACGTCGACCGACACGGGATTGATGAACCGCCGGACGAAGAAGCGGCTGCGGCGTATGCGAGGGCCATCCAGATGCTGGCCTCGAACCAACCTACCGACGGAACACCGATCCGCATGGCTTCCGAAGCCCAAATTGCATTTGACGCTGCTGCCGAGCAGATCGCAAGGCTGAAGAACGCGCCCGGCCTGTCGGCCGCCTGGCAGGGGCATGTCGCAAAGTTCGGCATGATCCTGCCGCGCATCGTCCTTGTGTTTCACGGCCTCGAGGCGGCCTTTCGGTCGAGTGGTTCGCTCCCGCCGACGGTTTCGCTCGGCACGGTGGAAAAGGCCGTCTTATTCAGTCGCTTCGTGCTCCGGCATTCGATGGCGTTTTACTCGCGATATTTCGAGCCAAACACCGAGGCGGCGGACGCCCGTGGTGTGGCCGGGTATTTGCTGACCAAGCCGGATCGGACGACGTTGTCGCGCCGGATGATCTACGACGCGCGCACTGAACTCCGCGACCGGCGGCGCCTGTTTGCGGCAATGGCAGAGCTCGAAACAGCAAACTGGATCGCGGTCAGCAAGCGAGATCAGGATGGCCCATCTGAATGGCGCGTTAACGCCCGGATCCATCAGAGGTTTGAATCGCAAGCAGTGCGAGAGAAAGCAGAGCGCGCATCAAGGCGGAAGGCAATCGCTGCGGCCGGCGAAGCCCGTAAATGGTTAAATTCGGACAAATTGTCCGGTGGAGTCAGTCATGACGAGTGAGCGTGCGGCAACTGCGGCTTGCGTGTGCGAAGAACCAGATACCATTCTGCTTCTTTTCTATACCACCCGCTCTACCCCATGGTCCCTCCCACTTATGCGCGCGCAAGCCGCATTTCCCGCCGCGGGGATGGGAGGACAATCTGTCTTTGGCGTGGCGGGACAACAGTACCCAGATGGCGGATATCGTCGCGAGGAAGCAACGGCTTTTTCGGCGATACCTCACGTGAGCGTGCAATGGGAATTGCGGTCATGAAGAAGCGGGGCGCTCCGTCCTGGCTGCTCGCCTGGTCAACGTCGCCGGAATGGCGCACGATCTCTCGCGCGCAGGCCCGGAAGAACCTTGCGGCGTGGAAGGCAGCGCCGCGTTGCGGAGCTCACGCCCGGTCGACGGGGGAGTCGTGTCGCAATCCGGTTAAGGCCGGATTCAAGCGATGCCGCCTGCATGGCGCGACCCCTAAAGGAAAAGCATGGCACGTGTCGGCAGCCGCGGCCACCCCGGAGAAGACCGAACGCAAAGTCCGCGATCGGATTCGCGCGGCCGAAAAGAGAGCCCGGCGCTTAGCGAAGATGAGCCCTGAGGAATTGGCTGCACATAGACAGTGGCAGCGCACTCACAAGCCCGGCGGCGCCGCGGCCAGGGAGCAGGCTCGAGCCGAGCGCAAGCAGAACGCGGAATTCCGCAAGATGATTGCGGCGCCGCGGCCGACCCCAACCGGCGAGGCTGCCGCACTGGAATGCCAGATAGCGGCGCTACGGGTCGAGCTCGACGCCCGCCGCCGGGATGATCAGAAACCGATTGGAGCGTTCGCATGAGCGACCAGGACGACGAGTTTGACGACGACGAGCAGCGGCGCCGCGCCGCTATCATCCGGCGCGCTCGCGTCGAAGGCATCGAAGCGGCTTTCGAATCGGCCCTGATCGTGTGCCGCGACCTAAAGGCGCCGGCCCAGGCCCGGGCCAGCGCGCAGCGCACGCTACTTCAAATCGGCGGAATGCTTGATCGAGCCGACCGCAACGCCACGGTGGCGAAGGATCCGGCAGAGATGAACGGCGACGAGTTGCTACAGGCTACCGAAGCAGCCTTGCGGAAGCGCAAGCGCGCGATAGCCGCGGCGAAGCCAACCGGCGGCGCCTTCGATTAGAGTGGGTTCAGCGCTGTTACGCTCCAATCGTCCAGATAGGCCCTGATCGACGTCTCCATGAGAGACGCGGGCAGTGTAGCCGAGAGGATACGGAGCTCGAACGGACCCTTCGGATTTAGGTGGTGCTCAATCGGGGTGTCCCAAATTCGGAAGATGTCAATTCCTGGTGTTTCGGCATACTCGGCCCTGAAGTCTCTGGCTTTCCCGCGAAAATGCGGAAGCAGATGCGCCGGGTAGACCAGTTGCATCAGGACAATCGGCAGGCCGGTTTCAGCGACCTTGGAAGGGTGAAGGACGTCCCATTGAGACGTTCCGGGCTTGTGCATAATGTGGCGCGACAGTTCAGGCATTTTCGTACTCCATAGGCAACAAACAGACGTTGAGGCCCGCTGCCGGAGCAGCGGGCCTTCGGATCTCAAGACTTTGGGCGAGCCCGCTATCTGGCGGCAGCGGTATTCAGGCTCTCGTGGCGGCGCAGGAGATCGGCGCAGCGTTCGCGGATGAACGCGCTTGACGTGTTCTTGTGATACGCTTCGACCTCGTCGAGAAGCTCCAACATCTCCACTGGGTCGGCGTTTTCCCTTTCAGCGCGCCGTAACTCAGATGCGATCTGGAAAAACAAATTTACCTCGTTCTGTTTGTCGGTATTCGTCATGGCCGTTCTCCGCTTTTAAAGTGTTTATGGGCACAATAACGGGCGGTTGATTGAGGTCGGTCAAGCTATATTTTTAGACGGACTTTGTTGATCATTGTCGATCCGGCCGATCAACTCGCACTACACCCAAAGTATTGAATGAATTACTTTATTCGCGCGGAGATTGGAAAACGGTTGGTTTTGATGCTAAGTCAGTCGACTGCGGATGTTGATCGGGGGACAGCTTGGCCATGACTGAGCCGACGATATATGTGCCTCTAGGGCTTTGTGTCGCCTATGTGGCGTGGCGATTCTTCGCCCCTTCCTTCTTCATGAACCGCGAGCTCGCTCGCCATGCCCGGATGGATACGCAGCGGGAGCACGAGCGCGCTCGTCTGATGGAGGCACTGGCGGCTTTGCTTGCAAGCCGCTACCACGCGCGTTTTCTAAGTCGTTGAGATTGCTGGCGAGACAACTGCATAGGTATTGCAGTTGTTGCGCTCCAGGCGCCCTCGACGGCGCCGAGGGCGCCCCGGCTCGAGCCTGGGTCCTAGGGCGGGTCCACCCCGTGGCACAGTCAGTCGCGCGCGGCTGAAACCCCGGCGATCGGTCGTAGGAATTTGCGGCCGTTTCAAACTTTTGGCCGTTTAGTTTGTCCGATTTCTCGCTTTTTCAAAGGCGTAGTTTCGTATCGCGTTTCCGATCATTGTCAGGCACCGACGAACTGGATCAGCGCCATGCCGACCGAATTCCTGATGCCCTTGGCCGACGAGCACTACGAAGTCGACCCGCCGAGCCAGGCGGAGATCGACTTCGACAACGAGATCGATCGCTTCCTCTTCAGCTTCTGGAAATGCACCCTGCCGGAGGTCGACATCACATTCGAGTTGCCCCTGACTCTCGAATGGCTTCGCAAGTTCAAGCCCGCCTTCCAACTCGACGCCGAGCGGCGCGACAAGCTGATCAATGCAATTGGGGATGCGGCCGCGGCGCTCATCCAAAAGCTGCCTCACATCTACCACCCGCGGATGGTCGGAATCTGCATGACCGCCGCCACGATCATCGTGAGAGATTGGGCCGAAGACGAGCAGCAGAAAGCGGCACATCACCCGCACCGGCTGGTCGACGCCAGGCTGCATGTGCGGATCCTCGAGCGCGATCTGCATAACGCTTGCGACTTCGCTTGGCTGCAGCAGCGCAAGGGGAGCCGCCAGCATGAAACTCGTCCGGTCGCTACTTGCCGCAGCCAACAGCATGGCAGCCGAACAGGTCGCCGCATGACGCTGGTTTCAACGCCCGCGCCGGTGTATATTTCGAGCGCCGGAACACGCGCGGAACTCGGGCAGCCGCACCGCCGCGGGCTTGCCCGCATCCGAAACCGAACCCCACCGCAAAATCGCATTCGATGGGCCTTGCCCGATCGTGTCGACGGTTCGAAATTGACGGAGTGTTCCGATGCCGGGTCCATGGGAAAAATATCAGCAGCAGACCACCGTCCCGCCGGGCTTCCGCGTTGTGCAGCAGCCAGGTTCGGACCAGCCGGCCAATGTCTTCGATCAGTTCGACGCTACACCGAAGCCGCAGGCCGCAAGTGAGCCGCGCTTTCCCGGCGTCCCGGTCGACGCGGCAAATGACCCATGGGCCGCATTCCCCGATGCCAAGGCGCCGGCGAACGTCTTCGACCAGTTCGACAAATTGCCGCCGGGTTTCCGCGTTGTCGAATTTGAAGGGCAGCGGGTTCAAGTACCCAACGACTTCACGGACGACGAGATTTCCAGTGCGCTGAGCACCTTGACGTCTAAACCGTTGGCACCAGGGAAAGGGCCGCGGGTGCAGAGCCCGGCCGGAGATGGGCCGTGGATGAAGTATGGCGCGCCGGCCTCGCGGCAGGCAGTCACGCAGGTCAAGGCCCCTGATGGATCGATCGTCGAATTTCCCGCCGGAACACCCAATGACGTCATGACGAAGGCCATGCAAGAGACGTTTGGCGGGCCGTCAGCGCCGACGCAGCCGCCGGTTGCTGACCCGTGGGCTCAATTCCCCGACGCCCCGGCGCAAGCCACGCTGCCCGAACTTGAAGACGCCCTGCGCAATGCTGATGCCGCTGGCGATGCGGCCGCGGCGCGGCAGCTTGCCGACGAGATCGTGCGTCAGCGTTCCGCCGCGTCTGCACCGGCCAGCCCGCTCGGCAACGTTATCCGTCACAATCTCGGGCTGCCCGAGCAGCCCGTTGAGCAGCCTCCGATCAGCACGGCAAAGGACGTCGGGGAGTCCTTCGCCTCGGGCGTGCCGCGCGGCGTCGTCGAAACCGCTATGTTTCCGATCACCCTAAGCCGCATGGTCGAAGGCGCAGGCAACTATCTCTACAACAAGGTCGAGAACGGCGTGCGCTACGCCATCGGCGCCGATCCCCTGTCGGAAGAAGAGTTGGCCCGGCGCGAAGCAGGCATCAACGCCTCGCCAGCCTACGGCGTTCAGGACCGCACGCGCGAGATCATGGATGCCGTGCTTCACAAGCCTCAGACTACGGCGGGCAAGTACGCCGGAACGATCGGCGAATTCGCAGCGCCCGGTGGCTTGCCGAGCAAGGGTGCGCGAATGGCAGAAACGGGCTTGGACGTCGCGCGCCGATACGGAGCGGATTTGCTCGGCAACGTGGTAGCGCCTGCGGTTGCGTCCGAAGCGGCGGGCCAAGCCACGGAAGGTACGCCATACGAGGGCATGATGCGATTTCTTGGCGCTCTGTTCGGCAACGCCGGCACGGCTGCGGTTCGCGCCCATAACGCGCCCGAGAGTGTCGTGCGTCGGGCGACTGGCGACTTGACGGACGTCCAGTGGCAACGCGCACGCGACCTTCAGAACAACAGCGTGGGCGTCCACCTGACCGGCCCCGAAGCAATCTCCCAGGCAACCAGCGGCGCGACCGCATTGCCAACGGTCCAGCGAGTGGTTGAAGGCTCGACCAATGGCGGCGCTCGCATGGGCCCATTCTTCGCGCAGCGTGTCGGCCAAGTGGGCAGTGCTGTCGGCAACGTGCTCGATCAGGTCGCCCCGCAGAGCGCGCAGCCGTCCACGCTCGGCCCGCGCGCGGCCGAAGCAGCGGCTGAGATCATCGATCGGACCCGCCAAGGCATCAACACGCAGACGCGCCCACTTTACCAGGCAGCGGAGGCGCAGAGCGTACCGGCTGATCAGTTCGGCGCAATCGCGGCCGACCCGAGGTTCGTGGCAGGCGTGGAGCGGCTTCGCGCCAATCCAGAACTTTCGCCGGAATACATGACGTCGCCAGTCGGGGCTGCCGGTCCTGTGCCGCCGCAACCGCTGCCGGCGAATTCGATTCCCGTGATCGACGCTGTCACGAAGGACTTGAATGCACGCGGCGAGGCGTTAGCCAACCCGGCCAACCCCCTTTACGGTCCCGAGCTCGCGGGCCGCAGCCGCACCGCTGCTGCCGATGCGCGCAACGCCGCTACGCGCGCGTCGCCCGAATACGCACAGGCGCTGGCAGAGCAGGAAGCGCTCCGTCGAACGCAACTCAATCCGCTCGAGCAAGGTCCGGTTGGGCGCGTGGCCGCCGCAACGAACACCGCCGGCGCTGGCAACGCCCTTCTCCCCCACGACCCGCTCACCGGCTCCGCCGGTGAAGCCGCCGACGCGACCCGCCGGCTGGCGGCGCAGGATCCCGAGACCACGGCCGCCTTGGTGCGCCAAAATTTGGCCGATCGCTTTACCAAGGCCAGCACGGAGACGCAGGAAGGGATTCGGGACTACGCCGGCGCCAAATTCCGCAAAGATGTGGCCGGCAACGATACCCGACGGGACGTGCTCGACGCCGTGCTGCGTTCACTGCCGGGCGGAGAAGCCTCAGCCGATCGCATGGGCGAACTGCTCGACGTGCTGCAGGCAACCGGTCGGCGTAAGCCCATTGGCAGCGCGACGGAGTTCAACCGAGCGCTCAATGCCGATCTTGGCGACGCGTCTCCCGCAGCGCGCGCTATTGCTGTCCCGACGTCGCTCGGGCGCTCGCTGTTCACTTCTGCCGGCGACGCAGTGCGACGCAGGGCCATGCGCGACGGTGTCAGCACGTTGGCCGACATGTTCATCGCGCCAAATTCGGTCGACCTGATCCGCAATGCCAGGAACCGCACTGGACGCGCTATGGCCGCAGATGCTGCGGCGCGGACCGCACTGGAGAGCGGCACAACCCTTTACGGTCAGTAGAAGCGCCGCCGGCCGCGTTCTGTATCCAGCGACTCTACGGTTGGGTGTCTGGCGCATCTAACGGAGCCCATCTGGCCGCGCCATTCACCACCGCTAACATGAAGGTCTTTCCTGTCCGCTTATCTAATTTTAGGGATACGCTTATAGGGCCGCTTCCGGGGCCGTTTAGGTATCCGGTCGAAAGCGCGTAGGGCTCTGGTTTCGTTAGATGGAAAAGACTCACGCTCGTCACCGTAGCAAGTACGCCTAGTGCTAAGCCTACACTCAATTTATCCATGCGCCCTCCCGACAGTGATCGCCATTTCGGAGAGAGTAAAGCATCTTTAAGAGCGTCTAAGTCAAGAGGTCATATTTTCTCCCAACAGGGCGCGCGCCAACTTCCGCCTTGTCAACCTATTAAGCATCTAGTTTCCCCGAGCGAAATTCGTTAAAATACTCATGCCGGAACAACCGCAGTCTCGGGCAACTGCATCACCGCCCCGGCTTCGGGGCAAAGATCAACCACTTTCCCTCTGTCGATCTCATCTGTTGAGCAGGCGCCACCCCGGCGCGATCGGGAAAGTGCAGTTGCAAGTGATGCAAAATGCCCTCTCCAACAAAGCCTTCCCGCGCCTACGATTACGTCGCATTCCAACAAGAGCAGCAGCAGAACCCATTTCCTGGTTCGCAGCTTAAGAACGACCTGGCGGAACTGAAGCGCGCCGCAGACGAGACGATCGACGCGCTTGCCGATATCCGGCGCGCTGACGGCGCGCTGCCGAACGGCAAGGTCACTCCCGACAGCCTCTCGGCCGCGACGCGCGCGCTGATCACCGGCCAGGGCGCGACAGGGCCCGAAGGCCCGACCGGACCAGCCGGCCCGGCTGGTGCCATAGGCCCGACGGGTCCGACTGGTCCAGCGGGAGTGACCGGTCCGACGGGGCCTGCGGGCAGCAACGGAACCGTTGGTGCTACGGGGCCGACCGGACCGACGGGAGTTATCGGGGCCACCGGCCCTGCTGGAGCCACAGGACCGACAGGGCCCCACGTTTTCCAAGATGCTGTTCTGGATTTCGCGGCTGATGGAGGGGGCGTCAATTCCAATGTCACGCCGTTCACCAACGCCGGCGCGGCGGGGAAATTGACCTTCATTCCGAAGCCGGCCACCAAGTACGCTTTTGCCACCGGTCTGAAGGGCTACAACATCGGCGGTGCATGGCTTCCGGATCCTACGATCGCATGGAACCAGCTAACCGATGGCGGCAAGTTCAACATGTATCGCGGCCGCTTCACAGGAACGGGCGCGAACATTTGGCGCCTATCGGACCGCATCTTTGGCGGAGAGGCGGCGAGCAAGTTTGCCGGCGACGCTAACACGGCCGACGGCGGCAATTCCTGGGTCAAGAACCAGACTGACTGCCCCTGGTATCTACCTCTGAACGCCGGCGTCCTGTGGACCAGCGGCGGGCATGACGCTACTCCGACCAACAATCCTCCTTACGGCTTTGTCTCGGGCGTGAAGACGAGCACGATCGGACAAGGAGGCATTGGTTTTGGGGCGCTTGTCGTCGCGGACCAAGCAGGCGCCAATGGGTGGGGCTACATCGCCGAAATTCAGCGCGAGACGGGGAGCAACTCGGTCTATGCCTTTGAGATCGACGTCAAGAACAAGGGCGCCAACGCCACGCTCACGCCGAATTCCCAAGTTGTCGGAAGCTATGGCCTTTGGGTGGTTGCTGGAGGTGACACGACTTTCGGTGGATCACCCACGAATCCATCGACGGCCGGCCTTGTCTTCCTGAAAAACGCGCACACTTGGAATAGCGGCATCGTCTTTATGAAGGATGCGCTCACCGCCGGGGAGGCAATGGCGCTCTCTTCGGAAGGGACGGGCGGTGCGCATCGGCTGACCTGGTACAACGCGGCAGGCAATGCCGTATTCAATGTCCTGAGCAGTGCCACAGATACCGTGGCTTGGAACTTCAACCGTATCAACGGGGCGCTGCAGATTACGGCTGCCGGCGCTACCGTCACCTCCATGAGCCATCAGACATCGGCGGTGAATTACCTAGCCTTCAGTGACAACACGACAGGCAATTCTCCTTATCTGACGACCCTGGGTTCTGACGCCAATATCTCTGGCCTGCTTCAAGGCAAGGGCACAGGCGGATGGGTATTCAAGGATGGCGGTGCGGCAACGAAGTTCTCCTACAACACCACCGGTATTGGGTTCTTCAATGCCGCCCCGGTCGCAAAACAGACCGTGGGCGCTGCGCTCAGCACCGGCGGCTCCGAAACCAACACGAACCTGGCCACTCGGATCAACGAAATCAGGGCCGCGCTTATCGCCTACGGGCTCGCAACCTAACACGGCAGGAAGGAAGACCATGCAACGCACCAGCGTACACACCATCAAATTGACGGACGAACAGCTTGGCCTCATTGGCGCGGCCGTGGCCGAGTTGCCGTTTAGGCTCGCGCAGCCCTTACTGGCCGCGATACAAGATCAACTGTCAGCGGCGGCATCTCAGAGTGAGGACGCATCGGCTCCGAATAGCCTTCATGCCAATCGGAAAGATCCAAACCCGTGATTTCCGCTGTCCTGACTATGTCGGCCTCGAATTGACCTTGGAGGCACCTTGCCTCCGAATGAT
Source organism: Mesorhizobium sp. M2A.F.Ca.ET.046.03.2.1 (assembly GCF_003952425.1). Classification (NCBI taxonomy): domain Bacteria; kingdom Pseudomonadati; phylum Pseudomonadota; class Alphaproteobacteria; order Hyphomicrobiales; family Phyllobacteriaceae; genus Mesorhizobium; species Mesorhizobium sp. M2A.F.Ca.ET.046.03.2.1. The sequence goes on from NZ_CP034449.1 coordinate 4,039,936, forward strand.
CAAGGCTGTTTTCTGGCGCGGAAGCCGGAGCGACATAGCGAGGCTGAACCAACCGACCGAGAAGTTGCTCCAGCCCCAAAAACGCTTCGATCGATGACAGGGTGGCAGCGGGTCGCCTCCACAGAGCGTCCGTTCGATATACGTGGACGTTGTGGCGGGGGAAGAGGCGATAGATGCGCTCGAGCTGATGCGAGTAGTGTCCACGCTCTATGTACGAATACACGCGGTGCACCCCATTGGGCGCCTCCGAAACCCTACACCTGCCGCCGGTAGAGACTGCGTCTGCAAATGACAGGCTCTCTCGTTGTCGTGCAGTTTCCATACGCCAATGTGATATCGCCCGGAACAGAGGGTGCCGCAACGCAAAGATCAATTTGGCTTCAGCGTTGTATCGGTGGATGCGTTCGATTGCGTCGGGCCAGTAGCAATAGATTGGTGTTGATTCGCCACGCAACGCCGGCCTCGACCAGTCGTAGAAGCTGTGCAGTCGCGAATGGTCTGGCCGGTCCCAATCGACGCCGCTTTCGTCGTCGAAGTGGTGGATTTCCTTTATCCCAGGCAATTCGACGCCCGGGTGCTGAGACAGGAAGGAATGCAGAGCGGTGGTCCCGCCCTTTTGGGTTCCTACAATAAAGAAATCGACCAATCTAGCCCCTGCCGCCATGCCTGCATCGCTACATGAGACGCGCGCGTTGTCGCAACCTCTTTTCGTTTGGCGCTGCTGGTCTTTCACACAAAACCAGCTAAGAGACTTCAGCTATGCCCCTAACCAGGAGACACTTCATGCCGGAAGAGAATGAGAACGCCCAAAGCCGGTTGATCGAGCTCACCGCCGACATCGTGTCGGCCTACGTCAGCAACAACCCTGTGCCGGTTGGCTCTCTCCCGGATCTAATTGCGAGCGTGAATTCGTCACTGGCGACGATCGGAGGACCTGCCGCGCCCGAGACGCCGGCCCAGGCGCCCGCGGTCAATCCGAAGCGGTCGGTGTTCCCCGACTGCATCATCTGCCTCGAGGACGGAAAGAGGTTCAAATCGCTGAAGCGCCATCTCGGGACGCACTACGGCCTGACGCCCGACGAGTACCGCGAGAAGTGGGGCCTGGCGCGCGACTATCCTATGGTGGCGCCGAACTATGCAGAGCAGCGGTCAGCGCTGGCAAAGGCGAGCGGATTGGGTCGCAAGGCGACCAAGAAGTCACCGGCGAAGTCGAGAAAACGGACTGCTTGATAGGCATCCGCGGATCCTGTGAATAATTGTAACTCATTCACCATGAGGCGCGGCGAGGCTTGCATATCCGCATCGGTAATGTTTTGGTGGCGCGATATTACTTGGGAGGGCAAAATGAAAGTAGCAATTCTGGCCGCTTTGACATCGTTGGCGATGTTTCTGTCGATGGACGCTTTTGCGCATAGTGGCGGCACCGATTCGAATGGGTGCCACACTAATCACCAAACTGGTGAATATCATTGCCACTAGGCGAGTGCCCCTGCCTGCCGGTTGATGGCGGGGGCATGCAAGCAACCTAGATAGGTATCGTTGATGAAAACTCGTGCGTTGCTGCCTATGGCCGCTGCGATCGCGATTGCTGCGTATGTCACGCCTTCCTTTGCTCAGCAGACCTTTGGAGGGAATGACTGTACCGTCGATTGTTCTGGTCATGAGGCCGGCTACGATTGGGCCGAGAAAAACCAAATTTCGGACGAAAGCGATTGCAGTTCCAACAGTCAGTCCTTCAACGAGGGCTGCCAAACGTATCTGGAAGATCCGAACCGCGGTTCTGATGAAGATGACGATGGGAACGAAATCGATGACTAAGCGGTCACTGGTGCTCCGTTAATCGACTATTCGTCACGCCAGATCACCCGCTTCTCCCATCGAATCTGCACCAGGCGCCGATAGCGGATCGTGTGGGCTTGCTCGCCGGTCGGATGGAATAGCTGCGCGCTCATCCACTCCCGGCTTTTGCACTGCTGGCAGCGGACCTTCTCCCGCACATCGTCAATCGTGACGTTGCCGATAACCTCCCGCAGTTCGGCCGGCTTGTAGTAGCGCGTGACATTGCAGCGTGCGCAGCGAATGCCCGCCACCTGCCCGGCGTCGTGGGCATGCATCAGGGTCCATGCGGCGCCTCTCGGCCACTTCTCGGGTTGCTCGGGCATGCTTTCGAGTTGAGAACATATTCCCATCCGGTCAAGAGCCGGCTTGACTCTTTTGTTCTCATTTCGTTCACTGTTGCTCGTGAGCGACGAATTCAGATTGCCACGGGCCGATACGCGACGCCGGCCGGCGTGCAGCATCACCTTTGCGAGCATGCTGGATGTGGCAAGGACGCCGGTTGGGGCTTCGCCAAGCCGAAGCAGGCGCCGCACTGGTTCTGTTTCGAGCACCGCGGCGAAGGCGAGCAATTCCTATAGGAGCAGGACAGGATGTCCCGTCATCAATTTGTGCATGAACTGGAAAGCACCGCCGACCACATCGCGGACGCTTCACGCGCCGATCTACAGGTGCTGCTGCGACGGGCGGCGCTGCTGCTTCGCAATGTTGGCGGGATAAACCTCGATCCGCGCACCGATGACGCTCTGACCAGCCTTGCGGCGGAGATGGGCGCGGCTAAGCCCGACTTGGTTGAGACGATTGTCGGCGAATGGCTCGTCGCCAACTCGTATCTACCGGTGCACGCGGTCGACGAAGAAAGCACAGTGGACGGCAACGGATGATCAGCAGACCAAGGCGCGAAGGCGACTACGCGATCGGTGATCCGGCCGGCCGCGGCCGTGGTGACTGGGAAGTCCCAGGTCCGGCTTCACCATTCGTTCACGATATTAGCACATCCTAACGCAAGGTCATACTGGTACAGCGTGAATGCCTCAAGCCCTAGCGCGGATCCTCCTCAGCGCTGGGGCTTTCACTTTGGAATGAGCCCCATCGCATATTGCGTGGTTGGTTGCGCGGCTGGTTACGGATTGCCGCAAGTTCTCGGGCGAGCGCCCTAGACCGCTCTGCCTCTGCCCTAACTTGCGCTCTTAGGCGCTGGCTCTCTCGAATTAGGGCTTCTGCACGTTCCACAACGAATAGGGTAGCCTCATCCCAATTCATGCCGCGCGTAACGCGGGATCCATGAGAAAGTTCCAGGCTGTCCGGTAGCGGGCTCAGCTTGGATTTGACTGGCCTAATTTTGCCTGGACGTGAGCAAGGTGCTCTTCGTGTTGGCGCTGGAGGGCGAGAAGGGTCCCCAGCAACTGTTCGGCTTCCTCCGTCGGGAAGCCCTTGGTCTTGAACTCTTCGATAATCTCGTATTGCCGCGCGATGTGCTCACGTCCTTCCCGGATGTGCCGCTGCACCATTTCCAATTCCGTTTCGTCGCGCTGCATGGCGCCAAGCTATAGCAGCTTTCTCGCCTTTTGTGGTGGCCTGTCTTTCGCGGAAACCTCCAAGGTCGAAGCTGAAACTCGCGATCGCCCGAGCGATGCTGTGGGCCGGAAAGACGCTTTAGCTATCGCCCTTGACGACCGCGCTCTCGTCAAGCTCGGCTTCCAGTCGGTCGTTCACGGGGTTGGGCTCGCTGCCAAGCGGCACGCCATCGAAGCCCTGCAGCCAAGCGTCCGCGTGCTCGGCCCAATACTCCGGCACGTCGCGCGCCTTGCCGTCCTTGCGAGCCTGCTGCCCGTACATCCATGCGTAGATGGCGCGCTCTTGGTCTTTCTTCGCGACGGCCATTCATTGTCTCCATGCTCGTTTCAGCGAGGCGTGGCGCAGCTTTTCCTCGCCCTTGAGCGTCTCGACCTCGCCCACCAGGCCGGGCCTCAGCCACTGCGCCTTTTCCTTCTTCAGTTCCTTGGGCGGCGGCGCGCCGGTCAGGCCCTGCACCTGCTCCCAAAGGCGCTGCCGCTGGTCGTGCTTAAAGTTGACGATCGCCGCGCCGACGTACCGGCCCTTGTCCGCCATCAGCACACGTACAGCCTGGCCAGGGTCGCGCTGGACGCCGATGATGTCCAGCGTCTTCGATTGGAAACACTTCACCTTGTGCCAATCCGTCGTTGGGCCGCTGCGATAGCGGCTGCCCTTCCGTTTCGAAACCATGCCCTCTACGCCCGCCATGTCGACCAGGTGGAAAACCGCGTCGCCGGTGCCCGGCATGGCCTCGCTGAACTGGATCCGGTTTCCGGCCGGGATCAAGCCCTGAAGGATCTCGCGGCGCCGCTCCACCGGGTCGTCGCGTAGGTCTTTGCCGTTGAGGTGGATAAGGTCGAAGGCGACCAGGTAGATGTCACGAGCACGGCCGGTGCCGACGGCTTTCTGAAGCGCGTTGAAGTCGGCCAGGCCGGTGGCATTGATCTTGATGGTCTCGCCCTCGAGGATGAAGCTCTCGGCATTGATCGCTCTGGCCTCGCCCGCGAGCTCCGCGAAGCGGCCGGTCCAGTCATAGCCGCGCTTGGTGAACAGTCGAATCCCGTCGCGGTCTTTGATCACCTGCGTCCGATAGCCGTCCTGCTTGACCTCGTGAATCCAGTCGTCGCCCTTCGGAGGGACTCGGAAAAGCTTCGGTTCCATGGGCGGGATGAAGGATAACCGGTCCCCGCCGGCAGGCTTACGCATCAGAACTCCACGCAGAACACTCGAATTCGATTCAATAGCGAAGGGTCGTTTCAGTTCCGTTAGCTGCAGCTAATGGCAGATACTGGCTGCCGGAACCTTCGTTGCCGGCTGCTGTTCTCTCTCAGCTAGGAGGAACAGCCATGGCAGACGACAAAAGCAAGCGCGGCGCCCGCGACCGTGATCGGGTCTCAGCGGAAGAGGACTACGAAGTCCGACACTTCGCCAACAAGGTCGGTCTTACGGTCCAACAGGTGCGTGATCTGATCAAGCAACATGGGAACGACCGGAAGACGCTGGAACGCGAAGCGGAGAAGCTTCGAGGATGAAGATTTCCGAGCTCGGGCGCCCCATTGTCGGACGGCGGCATGGCGGTGAGCCTGCTAGGGAGTCCGATCACTTCCTGCTCTGCCCTGCCCTGCGGCCAGGCCATCGACTTGCGCGATCTCAGGCAAGTGATTTGGCACCAGCGCCCCTCCCACGAGCCGCTCGAACTAGATGCATAGCAGGGCGCCTGTCGGGTCAGGCGAGAGGCCGGTCGACGCTCACCCAGAAGCGAGCAACGCGCTCACCAGAACAAAATTGTAGACTCTCCCGATGAAATACCCTCAATATTTTCCGGGGGGATTCATCAATGAAGGCGACGGCAGTTATTTTGAGCGCGGCCCTGTTCCTGGCCGCCTGCTCGACAAGCACAAATATCTCTGACGGGCAGTTGGCAGCGCTCGACACAAACGCGCTTTGTCACGCACTCGCAAGCAGCAGAGATGAGCAATATCGAGGTCGGGTTGCGGCGCTTCTAGTTCGGCGCGGCGCCACAGCCGAGAAATGCCTCAGGCTGATACAGACGGACAACGCCGTGGCGACGGGCATTGCCGTTGGAGGGTTGGCCGTTGCTGCTGGCGCTGCGGCGAAGAACGGCGGCGGCTACTACGTCCCGCCGTCTTATGGAGTGGCTTGGGACCAGTTCTATGGGCCGAACTACAGCGTCATTTGGCGGTGCCGCGACATGGCGACCGGAAGGTTCGTTTACGACTACCAATGCGCCGGCAAGCCCATGATCGACAGCACATGGCCGGGGTGGTCGGCCTAGTGGACAAATCTCGCTACGACAATCGGTCTAACCAATGGCGCAAGCGCGGCGGCGCGAAGCGGTCACGCGCGCTGCGGTGGGCGAGTGTACCGCGACGGCTGATCTTCGTGACGGTCGTCGCGGTGGGCGCCCTGGCCGCCCTGACTGCCATGAGGCACGCCGACAGCCTGCACGAGATCAATCTGCAAAACTTGGCCGGCGCCAAGCCCGAGCCGATCACCGGCGTCGCATCGGTTATCGACGGCGACACAATCGAGGTCCATGGGCAGCGGATCCGCTTCAACGGCATCGATGCGCCAGAGAGCAAGCAATACTGCGACGACGCCAAGGGGTTCGAATATCCCTGCGGACGGCGATCGGCCGAAGCGCTGGATAGCTTCCTGGCAGTCTCGAGGCCCGTGCAGTGCACGTTCGTCACATGGGATCGCTATCGCCGCTTTGTCGGCGACTGCCGGCGCGCCGACGGCGCCAGCGTGGCGGCGTGGATGGTCGAGCACGGCCAGGCACTCGATTGGCCGCGCTATAGCAATGGCGCCTTTGCCGGGCAGCAGGCGAAAGCCCAGGCGGCGAAGGTCGGCCTATGGGTCGGCAAATTCGAAGCGCCCTGGGACTGGCGCGCGTCGCACGCCGACGGCGCAGCGCCGGCGGCGCGCCAGCCGCTGGGCATCGTCAGCCGCAAGCTGGTCGCGCAGAGCGGCTATTCGTGCGAGCCGCGGCGGACGTGCAAGCAGATCAGTTCCTGCGATGAGGCCCAATGGTATCTGCAGAACTGCTCATGGGGCGGCAAGCTGGATCGGGACAACGACGGCGTGGCGTGCGAGACGCTGTGCTGAGCTTTTCTGGCCGAGGGCGCATCCACCTTGGCGTAAGCTTAAAAGTGCACTATTCGGCTGACAAAGGGAGAAAATTCCTATGGCCGAGACATCAATCGAGTGGACCGACGCGACTTGGAACCCCGTAGCAGGCTGCACCATCCTGACCGCAGGCTGTATGAACTGCTATGCCATGCGGATGGCCGCGCGGCTCGAGGCAATGGGCCAAGAGAAATATACCGGCCTTACGCGAAAAACAGGCGGCCGGGCTAAATGGACAGGCAAGATCCACCTCGATCGCAAGGCTTTGTCGATACCAGAGACATGGTCGAAACCGCGCCGCGTGTTCGTCAACTCGATGTCGGATCTCTTCCATTCCGACGTCCCTGCCGATTTCATCGCTGACGTCTGGAGGGTGATGGCCGACACACCCCGGCACACCTATCAAATCCTTACGAAGCGACCGGATCGAATGATCGAAATCGTCCCAACGCTCGCCCGACTGTCCAACGTCTGGCTGGGCACTAGTGTAGAAGACAGTCGTGTCCTCCACCGCATCGACGAACTGCGGCAGGTGCCTGCCGCCGTCCGCTTCATATCGTTCGAACCCCTGATCGGAAGCGTCGCAGGCGCCAGCCTGAAGGACATCCAGTGGGCTATTGTAGGTGGCGAGAGCGGGCCGAAATCCCGCTACATGGATCCTGCATGGGTGGACGAAATCAAGTCCGCCTGCCGTGGCGCCGGGACGGCGTTCTTCTTCAAGCAATGGGGCGGAAAGAACAAGAAGGCTGCCGGTCGGCTGCTCAACGGCCAGACTTACGACGAGATGCCGTCTGAGGCCCGTATTTCCGGTTGACGTGGCGGACGAACTTCTCGGCGAGCTCGATAGCCTTCCGCTCTCGATTTGCCACGGCCAGAAACAGCGAAAACTGGTGCCCCTGATGCGGCGTGATAATCGGCAGGGATTCTGAGACGAAAGCGAAGGTCTCTCGCAGCAGGCCTTCGAACCATTTGTCGATCTGAGCCTTGGTCGCGATGCGCTGCGTGGAAGCCGGCACGACCCCAAAACCATCAGCGAAGATATCAAATTGCTTCGAAATTGCCTCCGGCTGCACCGCGTATAGTTCGCGCCAACGGGGGCTCAGTACGCGATCGAGCATCGCTTCTTTGTTTCCGATGCCGCTGAAGTCGTGTGCTAACTGACGCGTGACGGCAGAGACGTTGAAGAGATACCAAACGTCAAGGCACTCAGTCTTGCTCAACGCGGTGAGCGTCGACCACTCGACTTGCATCGAAAACGGGTCGAGGAAAACCACACCTCGCGAGCGGCTTTTTGAGCCGCTGGTCCAAGGGGCGTTGCCGATAATGTCCAGCAGTTCTTCATTGGCGTTGCCCTTCCTGACCTGAATGTCGGCTTGAGAAAATTCATCCTGGACCGACTTAAGAGCCGCCGCGCGTTCTGGATCCTTCTCGATGAAAATGCAGTGCTGAAACGGCGGCGTTACTTTAAGTGCGCGCCGGGCCGACCCGTCCAGTGTCTCGACAACAGTTTCGATTTGACGGCCTTCAAAGATGCCGCCGACTTGCCTCTCTGCTTCTCTGTCTCCGGAGCCAGCGAAAGCATCGATATACCAGAGGTCCATTCGCGCGAACGTGAGCGCCTTGGTGTAGCACCGCAGATAGTATTCCACGGCATCAAGCTTGACCTCAGACCAAGGCCCGCCGTATTTGTGGCCTGCCATTTCTGTTTCCCTCGCCCGAAAACAGAGCAGAGAACTTCTGTTTGGATTCTGTCCAGCCCTTCTGTTCGGAAGTCTAGGTTATCCACATAATCGTCGACAGGCTTATACCCGAAGGCGGATAGCAGGCCAGCATTGCGCACACGCTGGCGGCCACTTCATAAAGCTTGCGCCGATCCTCTGATCTGGTTCTCCCCTCAGATATCTGGCGCCAGCCGACGGATGGTGTCGGCCACATAGGACGGCGCCAAGTGGGCATAGTGCTTTTCGGCCATCCTCGTGTCGCTGTGACCGAGCGCTTCGGCCACGACGATTAGGGGCGCGCCGTTGCGGACCATCGTGCTGGCATACGTGTGCCGGAGCTCGTGCAGCGTGACGTCGGAAAGCTTCGCCTGCGTGAGCAAAGCCTTCCACGATCGATTGTAGGTCGACGGCGCCCATGCGGCGCCACTTTCCTGGCGTAGCAGCGGTTCTCCGCTTGGGCGATCTGCAGCAAGGCGTTCAAAAAGCTCTGCGCCGCCGGCGGGAAGTGGGATGTGCCGCGGCTTGCCGCTTTTGCTTTCAGCCACAAAGACCGATTTGTTGGCGGCGTCGTAATCCGAGACACGGAGGCGAGCGAGTTCACCAAAACGCGCCCCAGTCACCAAGGCGGCCGAAACCAGGTCGCGAATGGCGCCATTGCTGGCCGCGATCAATGTCTTCTGTTCGGCCGGCGACAGGAACCGAACTCGAGCCGATGTCGTTCCGCGGTAAGGCTTGACCAGACGCCAGGCGGTATCGTCGGTCACGAGCCGATTGTTAAACGCCCAATTCAATGCTGCCTTAAGGGTGGTCAGTGTGCGGTTAGCCGTATCGCGCCTACGGCGGATCATTTCAGGATTCGAAAGGTCGACCTGTGCGATGTTCGCCTTCTTGGCATACTTGCCGGTGCGAAGTCTCTTTTGCGCTGTTACCATGCCGTCCCGCCACGTGCGGACTTTCTCGATCGTCAGATCGGCGACCTTCACAGAGCCTAGCTTCGGCCGGATGTGAAAGGCCGCCCGCGCCTTGGCGTCGTCAATCGATTTCATGCCCTCGGCGGCTCGTGCTTCGAAGTAGCGGTCCAGCGCGTCGTTCACGGTCAAGGCCACCGCGGCGTCGTTGCCGACCTTGAGAGATTTCGCCCAGATGCGTGCTGCATCCTTCGCTTGTTCATGATCCAGAACCGCGGCGCCGTCGGCGGGCAGAATATCGTCTGCACGTCCTAGCCGGGTTTGAAGCCGCCTACCGTCGCTTGATCTCGACGCAGCGAGCCAGGCCCCTCCACGACCGCGGCTCCCACGCCCCCGTCGATACCCAAGGCGGACGCCGGGGCTAATCACTTCCCATTCCGGAGCGTCGGAGTAGGGGAGGCTGGCTCGACTGGTTCGACTTCCCAAAATGCTTCGACGCTGCGCCACTGGCACGCCTCTCCGTATTTTCGTTGCCATTTTCGTTGCCATCTGGCGCAGGATGCGAGCCGAGACGCTCTGATACTATATGCGATAAAAGGCTGTTAAATCAAACGTCTAATGAGGGATCACCCGATATCATGAAGTGTCAGATGCCGCCCTCTCACGGCGGGAACAGGGGTTCGATTCCCCTTGGGCGTACCAAGCTTCCGAAAACCCGACGTTCGAAAAGACTCCAGCAGGCGGATCACTCCGCAGCAAGGGCGACGGCGGCAGCGAAAGCGGCCTTGGTTCTTTCGCGTGATGCCTGTTCCAACAACCTCGACAGGTGCTGGAGGTGCATCGATTGCGCATCCTCAAGCAATTGCAGAAAGTTGGATGCCTTGCCCCGCGGCAACCGGCGGCGCTTCAGCGCGGCGATGCGCGCCCGCTGGCACCTGATGTGCCGCTCCGCTTGCAGAACGTGCCGTTCCGCCATTTGGATGTCGTCAGCCAGTGCCATCAACCGCTAAACGGTCACTGCGGGCAAAGAGTTCCGTAAGGGAAACCGCTGTCTTAAAACGCAGCCCGTGATTGGAGCCCCAGCTATAGTTGCCGGCGGCGGATAGTTCGGCTAGCTCCCCAAAGGCTTCCACGATCCCGGCGTGCCGGCAGCTTCGGCGAGATCGATCTTGTTCATGAGAGCGTTGTACGGCCTGCCGGAAATCGCCTCTCGAAGTCGGGAACGAGCTCGACCATACGCGTCACCACCTGCAGGCGCGTTACATCCGACACTATGATCGCGCAGACGATGATTATTTCACCGGCGAAAGGTCCCACCAGGACTTTGAACGTTTCCGCATGCGCAGCCACGAGCCTGCGGGTTCGCCAGACCGCTCGACGGACTCTGTATAGTGTCTTTGTTGTTCGGCATAGAAGGCCATGTAGCGATCGAGCGCGGCACGGAACTCCTCCACTCGTCCGGGAGGGCTTTGAGCCGGCCGTATAGTTGGGGCTTCAGTTGTTATCGTCGGGTAATCGCGGCTCCCAGGCATTGCACGCTCTCCTGTGGCTGAGCTGGAGCCAAGATGTCGGGCCGCCTGCAAAACGTATCGAAGCGCGGCCGAACAGTTCCGAAAATCGCCGAAAACACATAATGTCTCGCAATGCCGGAGCAGCGGCTCGCATTTGGTCCTTTTGTGCTCAGCCCCGAGGCGGGAACGCTTCTGAGGCAGGGCCTGCCTGTCGCGATCAGCTACCGGGGGCTGCTGCTCCTATCGGCGATGGCAAGGAACGCCGGTGAGGTCCTGACCAAGTCCGAACTACTGGACGCCGCTTGGCCGGGGACCGCAGTCGAGGAAAGCAATCTCTCGGTCCAGGTCGCGTCCCTTCGGCGCCTTCTCGGCTCCATGGCAGACGGAACAGAGTGGATCGCAACCGTTCCGCGGGTTGGTTACCGTTTCACCGGCGCGATCGAGAGGCTCGACGAGGCAGCAGTCGCGCGAAATTCTGCGGAGCCTGAGCCTTCGATTGCCGTGCTCCCTTTCGTCAACCTGAGCGACGATGCCGAGCAGCAATATTTTGCCGACGGTCTCGCTGAAGATATCATCGTGCGGCTGGCGCGGCTGCGGTGGCTTTTCGTCTGCGCCCGCAACTCGTCCTTCAGCTACAGGAACAAGGCGCTCGACGTGAAACAGGTCGGGCGTGAACTCGGAGTCCGCTACGTGCTGGGCGGCAGTGTCCGCCGCTCGGGTCAGCGGCTCAGGATCAGCGCCGAGGCGAGTGACACCTCCAGAGGGCGCCAAGTATGGACAGAGCGATACGACGTCGAGCTGGCTGATTTCTTCACGCTACAGGATCAGATCGCCGATAGCGTCATCGGTGCCGTCGAGCCTAAACTCTATGCGGCAGAGCATCAGCGTTACATCAGCCGGCCTCCCGCTAGCCTTGACGCGTGGGGATTCGTAATGAAGGCGATGCCTCACATATGGAGCTGGAGCTCGGAAAGCGAGCTCGCGGCCGCCGAGCAACTGCTACGCAGGGCCGTGGACGCTGACCCGGACTACCCGCGTGCCAATAGCCTGTTCGCCTGGACGATGGCTTCGCGGGCGCTGCTCGGATTGGCGGAGCCGGCCTAGGTTCTTCCGAAGGCGAATGAGATGGCTCAGCGCGCCATTGCGCATGATGCCGACGATCCTTGGACGCATTTCGCCGCCGGTTACGTGCACATGATGGCACGCCGAACGCAGGCGGCCGTCACCGCGCTAACCGATGCGATCACGCTCAATCCAAACCTGGCCATCGCACATGTCATTCTGGGCGCCGCGTACGGCTTTGGAGGGATGCCACAGGACGGCCTGCACCATCTCGCGATCGCCGAGCGGCTTAGCCCGCGCGATTCCACGCAGCAGCCGGGAGTTTTGACCGTGACCGGGATGTGTCACTTCGTTGCCCAACGATACGTCGACGCAGCGAGTTTCGAGCACCGAGCAGTGCTGCTTCGGCCACATTTTGGCGCTGCGTGGCGTACGCTGGCCGCCGCGGCAGGAATGGCAGGGGATCTCGATGAGGCGACACATGCCCTTTCAGAGGCGAAGCGACTCCATCCAACACTGTCGGTCCAATGGGTGGAGAAATATTACCCAATGACCCGGGAACAGGATCGCGCCGCCTATCTTGAGGGGCTGCGGACTGCCGGCCTCGAATGATGTACGCGTTTCGAGGAGCCTTGCCTCGCGAGGGGCAACTGTCACGGCGGGAACAGGGGTTCGATTCCCCCTTAAGCGTATCAGGTCTTTCCGTCCAGGTTCTGATTTAACGGCACATGTCCCTTCTGGCGTGACGTCGTCGATTGAATTAGCATTGCATCATGCTCCCCTGGCCGAAGGCACCAGGGGAGCGGTTTCGAACTTGCCCGGCGGAAGAGGCGAGCGGAACGCGGGGAGGAACCAATGCGGAAGCTGCAGTCGCAAGGCGTTCATCACATCACGCTGGTCGGCGCCGGACGCCAGACCTCGATCGACTTCTGGGAAGGGGTGCTCGGCATGCCCTTCATCTTCGAGCAGCCCAATCTCGACAAGGCGAGCGAGAGCCATCTCTATTTCGATCCCGGCGACGGGCGCCTGATCACGGTCTTCACCGACGAGAGCCGGACCCCGGTCAAGCGGCGCACGCCGACCGATATAGGCTGCGTCCACCACATCGCCTTCGCGGTGTCGCGGGTCACCTTCCTGCAGGCGGTCGCGCGTCTCGACGAGCGCGGCATCAAACACAGCGGCGTCAAGGATCGCGGTTTCATGGATTCGATCTATTTCGAGGATCCGCTGGGACTGCTGATCGAGCTTGCTTCCTACCGTTTCGAGCCGCCGGCCGGCTTCACCCACGCAGACGTGCTGATGGAGGCGCACAAGATCCGCGTGGCGCGCGGCGACTACAATATCGCCGAACTCCATCTGGCCGACGCCATTCAGGCGCTGGTCGAGCGGTCGCGCGAAACCCTGTCGGACCAGCGGACGGCGAAGAATCCATATTGAGCAAGCCATAAGGGGAGGAACAGATGGCAAAGGCTGCAGCGAAGAGCGTGAAGAAACCCGCGGCCAAGGCCGCGGCAAAGCCGACCGCGAAGGCGGCGGCAAAAGCTGCGACGGCGAAGGCCGCGCCTAAGGCGACAACTAAGTCCGCGCCTAAAGCGACGGCAAAAGCCGCATCTAAAGCCAAGGCCAAACCGGCCAAGAAGTCCGGCATAAAACTCCGCATGCTGAGGCCGAGCGTCAACAACCTGACGGTCAGGGTGTTCTTGCGCGCAGCCGGGCTCGATCCCGCCGAGACCGACGCGTGGGGCCATACGCGCTCGCCTGAGTTCCTGGCGCGCAATCCGGCGCATCTGACGCCGATGATCGAGGACAAGGGCCTGCCGCGCGGCGTGCTGTGGGAAAGCTGCGCCATCATGCAGTATCTCGCCAACAAGCACGGGCTGGAGAAGTTCTATCCGAAGGCGCCGGCCAAGCGGGCGATGATCGACAGCGCCATGTTCTATCTGATCGGCACGCTTTATCCCTATGTCGCGCGCGCCACCTATCCGGCGCTCGGCTTCCCGCAATATGCCGGCGAGGTCGGCCACAGCGACGCCCATCCCGACAAAAAATCGGAAGCGCAGAAGGCGGCGATGGCCGCGATCGCCGAGCCGCTCGAGGTGTTTCACTCTTTCTTCCGCAACGGCAAACCGTTCATCGGCGGCAACAACCCCTCGATCGCCGACATAAGGCTGGGGGCAACGCTCGAATTCCTGGCGGTCGTCGACTATGCGCTGCCCAAATGGGCGAAGGAGTACATGGCGGCCCTGGAGAAGAAGCTCGGCAAGGCTTATGCCGAGCCGGCCGGCGACGTGCGCGGCTACATCGCGCATGTGAAATCGCAGGCCAGGGCGTAGCGGTCCCTCGGCGTTAAGGTTTCGTTTACCTAAGACCTGTCTACTGGGTTGAGACCTCGCTGCGACCACGGATGTACTGGCGCCATGACGAGGCAAGGGAAAGGTCGGCTCCGTGCCGGCCTTTTGCTTTTCGCGGCCATCGCCGAAATCACGACAGTATGATTGCACCACCGACGGGCGGACCGAAATCCTATTGTCATCCTCGTCATGGATCGTACGATACCGTTATAGGCAGAGCGACGGCGACGAGGACCTGCGATGAACACGGCAAGATTTCTTGTGATGGCGGGCACGCTGTCGGTTGTGCCCTTTCCAGCGGCCGCCACCGCACCGCTCAACGGCATGAACGAGGTCGGCGCCGCCCTGCTCGCCTGCTGGACGCCGCCGGCCAATTCCGACAATTCCTCGGTCACGCTCAGCTTCAGCTTCAAGCGCGACGGCACGCTGATCGGGCCGCCTAAAACAACCGCCATCCATGTCGGCGGCGACGACAATGCGCGCAAGGCCTATGTCGACGCGGCGATAAAGGCGTTGAATGATTGCCTGCCGCTCAGCCTTTCGCCGGCGCTGGCGCAAGGCATTCCCGGCAACGTCTTCACGCTGCAATTCAGCTCACCGAAGAAATAGGCGGGCAGACTCGCCGTTTCAGGTCAGGCCGCGCACGCCTGACGCGGTACGCCTGACCTCAGCGTGTTTTTCCAACTCCGGCATCTCGAAGACGTAGTCGCTCCAGGCCGAGTCCGGGATCTGCCCGGCCAGGTAACAATCCAGCAGAAGGTTCTGTTCCGGGGTAAGGGGCCTCGGCGCCAGTTCATGATCCAACCCAAGCGAATGGATCAGGTTCCTGGTCAGGCCAGAGACGGTGAAGTGAATGGACATCTTCAGTCTCCTGGGTGCAGCGCGGATCACATCAAGCCGGAAAACGTCCACCACCGGTCAAAGGTTTCATCAGCAATCCGTGATCGCGACGGCGGCTCGGTTTCTTACGCCGGCTGGCGTTCGGTGCTGTCCGGCCGGCACTGGGTCCACCGATTGAAGGAACGTTATTCGCAGATGACGCGATAGCGCTTGCCGTCTTCGCCGACATTCCTGCAGGTGAGGGGGCTCTGCTCGCCGGATGTCGGGTCGGGCAGATCCCGGCCGAAGGACGGTTTCGTCGAAGCGGGCCTGGAATGGCGCCGGACGGTCGGGCTCGCCGGCAGGCTTGCCGGCGCGCTCGGCGGCGGCGGAAACACATCCGACACGATCTGCCGCGAGGCGGTCGTTCCCGGCGGCGCCTCGTCCCAGACACGCCTGACATCCATCCGGCTTGGAACGATCACCGTGCCGTCGTCGCTTCGCGTGCAGGCGCCCGCTGCAAGCAGCGCCGGGCACAGGACGAAAGCGGCGATTCGATTGAACATTAGCAACACCTCAGGCGCCTTATAATGTGTCGTTGCCCCAATCGCCAACAGGCGGATTACCGCAACCGGCGCCACGATCCTGGTTCTCTCAACGGCATCGAACGGCAGGTGGTTGCGATCCATTATGGTTAGCGGATCGTTAATGCTTGTCAGGCACATTTCCGCGACGAACCGCGAAGGGGGGTTCGGTTGGGATGGCAACAGCATGGCGGACGTGGACAAGACGAGTGGGACTGGCGGCATGCGCGACCCCCTCGACGCAACGGTTGGGCATGACGACGACACGCCCGCCGACGAGGGCGGCGAGCAGCATCTTGCCGATCTCGAACGAACGATGGACGCCATGCGCATGGGCGTCGTGCTTCTGGACGCCCGGCTCGACACGCTGATCATCAACAAAGCCTACCGGGAGTTTTCCAGGATCCCCGACGGGGTGGTGACCATCGGCGCGCCATTCAGCCGCCTCATGGATCTCAATCGCCGCAACGGCATCTATGGCGAGATCGACGAACAGGAGTGGCAGCGCTACCTTGCCAGCCGAATCGCGGAAATTCGTGCCGGTTCCGTCGCGCCGCGCGAGTTCGTCCATGCCGACGGCCGCACGATGATATTCTCGGTGACGGCGTTGTCCGGCGGCAAGCGCCTGTTGACCTACTATGATGTCACCGAGGTCAAGCGCCGAGACGCCGAGATCGAAAGAGCCAATGCCAGGACGGCCGAGACGTTCAGCAATCTCAGCCTTATGGTCGATTCGATGCCGATCGGCGTCATCGTTGTCGATGCCGAATTGCAGGTCGAGGTGATCAACCGGGCCTTCTACGACTTCTGGGAGGTCGATCCGCGGCGCGCTCCAGCCGGCATCTCTTTTCGCGACCTAATGGAAGCCACTCGTGCCGCCGATCCGTTCGGCGGCGAGGAGCGGAACTGGCAAAGCCATGTGGCCGAGCGGGAATCCGAAATCCGCGCCGGCGCCGCAGGCTCCAGGCATTTGCCGCGCAGCGACGGCCGTACGCTGATCGCCTCGCTGGCGCCGCTTCCGGGCGGCAAGCGGCTGATCTCCTATGTCGACATCACCGACGTGAAGCAGCGCGAGACCGAGGCCGAGGACGCGCGCAGGAACCTCGCCACCGTCCTGGAGTCGCTGCCGGCGGGCGTCATCATCTACGACCGCGACGACCGCTTCGTCTTCGCCAACCGCAAGCTGCAGGACACGCTGCCGGCGCTGAAGCCGGCCTGGCAGCCGGGCCGCACATTCCGCGAGGCGTTGTCTCTCGGCCATTCGGTCGGCTATTTCCGCTCGAGCGGCGACACTGAAATCGACGGTCTGTACGGCATCGACACCGAGCGCTGGCTCGACGCCATGCTCATGCGGTACCGTTTGCCAAATTCCGCCTACGAGCGCCTCAACGCCGACGGGCGCTGGTACCAGGTCTATGACATGCGCACCGATGACGGGACGTTCATCGGCGTGCGTGTCGATATCACCGACATCAAGGTCCGCGAAAAGGCGCTGCGCGACTCCATGCGCCAGATCGACCTCTACCGGCACGTGATGGATGAGCTGCCGGTGGCGGCCTTCATCAAGGCCGACGATCTCAGCATGGAATTCGTCAACAAGGCCTGGTGCGCGCTGACTGGATTCGCCAAGGACGAGGTGCTCGGCAAGACGGATCGCGAGCTTTTCGCGTCGGAAGAGGCGGACGGCTTCAGCAATGACGATACCGAAGTCGTGGCAACCGGCGCGGGGCGCGAGGTCGAGGAGGCTGTCACCCATCGCGACGGCACCGTGCGGCAGCTTATGACGCGCAAGAGCCGGCTGGTGGCCATTGACGGGTCGGTGCATCTGGTCGGCTCCAGCACCGACATCACCGACGTCAAGGCGCGCGAGCAGGCGCTTCGGCAGAGCATGAGCGAGAACGAGGTGTTCCGCAGCCTGATCGACAATGTGCCGGTGTCGATCTACGCCAAGCGTTCGGACCTCAGGCAATTCTATGTCAACAAGGGCTGGTGCGATCTCACCGGCTTCAGCAAGGAAGAGGCGATCGGCAAGACCGACGTCGAGATATTCGGCGCCGACGGCGAAGCCTTCGTCGCCGGCGACCTTGCCGTGCTGCGCACCGGCGAAACTCAGGAGATCGAAGAGACGGTGGTGCTGCCGGACGGCAGCGTCAGGCACCAGTTCGCGCGCAAGGGCGCGATGATCGCCTCCGACGGCTCGCTCTATCTCATCGGCTCCACCACCGACATCACCGAGCTCAAGCAGCGCGAGGCCGAGCTCAGCGAAGCACAGCGGCGCGCCGTGCTCGCCGACCGGGCCAAGTCGGAATTCCTCGCCAATATGAGCCACGAGATCCGCACCCCGATGAACGGGGTCCTTGGAATGGCAGAGCTTTTGGCAAAGTCGGACCTCGATCCGAAGCAGAAGACGTTCACCGACATCATCGTCAAATCCGGCAACGCGCTGCTCACCATCATCAACGACATCCTCGATTTCTCCAAGATCGACGCCGGCCAGCTGGTGCTCGACCCGGCGCCGTTCAATCTGGCCGAGGCGATCGAGGATGTGGCGACGCTGGTCTCGACGCGCGCCAAGGAGAAGGACCTCGAGCTCATCGTGCGCATCCAGCCGGGGCTCGAAGGCCAGTTCGTCGGCGATGTCGGCCGTGTCAGGCAGATCGTCACCAACCTGCTCGGCAACGCGGTGAAGTTCACTGATGAGGGCCATGTGCTGGTCGACGTGACAGGCGAGCGGGTTCCCGCGGGAACGAAGCTCACCATTTCCGTGACGGATACCGGCATCGGCATTCCCGAGGACAAGCTGAAGGTGGTGTTCGAGAAGTTCAGCCAGGTCGATACCTCCTCGACCAGGCGGCACGAAGGCACCGGGCTTGGCCTCGCCATCACCTCGCGGCTGGTCGAGATGATGGGCGGCGAGATCGGCGTCGACAGCGCCGAGCGCAAGGGCTCGACCTTCTGGTTCACGGTCACGCTGCCCCGGGCCGAGCAGGGCGGGCAGCGCATCACACCGGTCGACGTCACCGGCGCGCGCGTGCTCGTCGTCGACGACAACGCCGTCAACCGCTCGATCCTGAGCGAGCAGATGGCGTCGTGGACGTTCGATGCCTGCGCGGCCGAAAGCGGCGCCGAAGGGCTTAAGGTGCTGATTGCCGCCGCCGCCTATGGCGTGCCGGTCGATTGCGTCGTGCTCGACTATCAGATGCCGGGCATGACCGGCGCCGAGATGGCGCGCATCGTGCGCAACACGGCGGGCCTGGCGCATACGCCCATCATCATGCTGACCTCGGTCGACCAGTCGCTTGCCAACACGACCTATCGCGACCTCGGCATCGATGCGCAGCTGATCAAGCCGGCGCGCTCCTCCGTCCTTCTGGAAACGCTGGTCGCGACCATCCAGCGTCATCGCCACAGCAGCGCCGCGGCACGACCCGCCGTTGGCGGCAGCCTATCGCAAGCCGCGCCGGCGCAGACGGCGACGTCGGACCGCGCCATGCTGCAGCCGCCGCCCGTGCGTGCGCGCCAACGCCCGGCCGAAGCCGAGCGCGGGCTCGACATCCTCGTTGCCGAGGACAATGAGGTGAACCAGATGGTGTTCACCCAGATCCTTGGCGAGACCGGCTACCGCTTCGAGATCGTCGGCAACGGCCGCAAGGCGCTCGATGCTTTCGGCAAGCTCAATCCGCGCATGATCCTGATGGACGTGTCGATGCCGGAAATGAACGGGCTGGAAGCAACAGGCGCCATTCGCAAGCTCGAGCAGGACATGGGCACGCATGTGCCGATCGTGGGCGTCACGGCGCATGCGCTGAAGGGCGACCGCGAACGCTGCCTCGAGGCCGGCATGGACGATTACCTGCCGAAGCCGATCAGCCCGCGGGCGCTGCTCGAAAAGCTCGAGCGCTGGCTGGGTTCGGATATCGAGACCCGGCGCAGCGCGGGTTAAAGCGAATTTAGCCGGCAGGCGGGCGCAAGGCGTTGACGTATGCGTATGGTGCGATCGCACCATATCAAAGCAAACGCCAAGCTCTGACAATCGTAGCATTGATTCCGCTCTTCGGTTACGGGCGGGAGCAGCGACCGCCAACAAGAAACAGCGTCGACTCTACCCCAACGGACCTGTTTTCGGCGATGGCCACGCCATGATCCGCTCTGGCATGCAGGCAACGCGCTCTCGTCCGGATTTTATTTCCCGGCGGCCGCGATCCGGCCGCCGGGATAATTTTTGATTCAAAAGTCAGACAAGTCGCTGATTCCCGCGGCAAACTCCGGCCGACCCGCAGAGACCGCCGGAAGCCCTTCCGAGCATCCCCGTTCAGACGTTACCGGGCTGACACGAAACTGTCATGCGACTGTAATAATCGAAGTCTATTGCGCTCACCGGGCGCCGATAGAACGGGTGCCGAAAGACCATCTTCCGAACAGGAGTAGGCCACATGAGACATTTCATCCGCTCTGCGGCCGTTGCGATTGCAATGGCTGCGGCATCAACCCTTAGCATCTCCGCCGCGATGGCAGCCGATATCTCCGGCGCCGGCGCCACCTTCCCCTATCCGATCTATGCGAAGTGGGCCGACGCCTACAAGAAGGAGACCGGCATCGGTCTCAACTACCAGTCGATCGGCTCCGGCGGCGGCATCAAGCAGATCAAGGCCAAGACGGTGACCTTCGGCGCTTCCGACGCGCCGCTGAAGGGCGAGGATCTCAACTCCACCGGGCTCGCGCAGTTCCCGATGGTGATGGGCGGCATCGTTCCGGTCGTCAACCTCGAAGGCGTCAAGCCGGGCGAGCTGGTGCTCGACGGCCCGACGCTGGCCGACATCTTCTCCGGCAAGATCACCAACTGGAACGACGAAGCGATCAAGAAGCTCAACCCGGACGTCAAGCTGCCCGACCAGGCGATCGCGGTCGTGCACCGTTCGGACGGCTCGGGCACCACCTTCAACTTCAGCTACTATCTGGCCGACGTCAGCGCCGACTGGAAGTCGAAGGTCGGCGTCAACACCGCGCTCGAATGGCCGGTGGGCATCGGCGCCAAGGGCAATGAGGGCGTCGCCAACAACGTCTCGCAGACCGGCGGCGCGATCGGCTATGTCGAATATGCCTATGCCAAGCAGAACAAGCTGACCTACACCGACCTGATCAACAAGGACGGCAAGAAGGTCGAGCCGACCGCCGCCGCCTTCTCGGCCGCCGCGGCCAATGCCGACTGGAACTCGCAGCCGGGCTACGGCGTCATCCTGGCCAACCAGGCCGGCGCCGAAACCTGGCCGATGACGTCGGCCACCTGGATCCTCGTCTACAAGAAGCCCGACGATGCCGCCGCCACCGGCGAGGCGCTCAAGTTCTTCGCCTGGTCCTACGCCAAGGGCGACGAGCTGGCCGCCAGCCTGGACTATGTTCCGATGCCCGACGCGGTCGTGAAGAGCGTCGAGGAAATGTGGGGCAAGGATATCGTCGACGCGAACGGCAAGCCGCTCTATTCCGGCATGTAATCTGACGAACAAGGGAGGGCGCTTCCGGCGCCCTCCTGTCTCTTTCGAAATGCGAGGGGCTAAATGAGTGCCGTTTCCGAAGCCGCGACATCGTCCGCCATGCGGACCAGGGAAGCGACAGTGCGCCGCTTTGCCTTCACCGACATGGTCTTCCGGGCGGCTACGCGCGCTTCCGCCATCCTCGTGCTGGTTCTGCTCGGCGGGGTCGCCATCTCGCTGATCGCCGGATCGTGGGAAGCGCTGTCGAAATTCGGCATATCCTTCCTTTCGACCGAATCCTGGAACCCGGTCACCGAGAATTTCGGCGCGCTGGCGCCCATCTACGGCACTATCGTCACCTCGGCCATCGCCATCATCATCGCCGTGCCGATCGGCATCGGCATCGCCGTCTTCCTGACCGAGCTTTGCCCCCGCCCTCTCAGGCGCCCTATCGGCATCGCCGTCGAGCTTCTGGCCGGCATTCCCTCGATCATCTACGGCATCTGGGGCCTGTTCGTCTTCGCGCCCTTTCTGCAGACGACGATCCAGCCCTTCATCATCTGGCTCTTCAAGGGCATCCCCGGCCTCAACAGCCTGTTTGCCGGCCCGCCCTACGGCATCGGCCTGCTGACCTCCTCCCTGATCCTGGCCATCATGGTGCTGCCCTTCATCACCTCGATCACCAAGGACGTGTTCGACACGGTGCCGGCGGTGTTGAAGGAATCGGCATACGGTATCGGCTGCACGACCTGGGAGGTGACGCGGCGCGTGACCATTCCCTACACCCGCGTCGGCATCATGGGCGGCGTCATGCTCGGCCTCGGCCGCGCGCTCGGCGAGACGATGGCCGTCACCTTCGTCATCGGCAACGCGCATCGCATCAGCGCCTCGCTGTTCGCGCCGGGCACGACGATCTCGGCGACGATCGCCAACGAGTTCACCGAGGCCGATGGCGCGATCTACACCTCCTCGCTGGTGGCTCTCGGCCTGATCCTGTTCATAATAACCTTCATCATCCTGGCGCTCGCACGCTACATGCTGCTGCGCATCGATAGCCGCACGGGAGCCTGACCGATGGCGACTGCCGCATCAATTCACCAGAGCCGCAAGCGCAAGAATGCCGTGATGATGGCGCTGTGCGTCATCGCCGCCGGCATCGGCCTTGCCTGGCTGGCGCTGATCCTCGGCGCCCTGCTCTACAAGGGGCTCTCCGGGGTGTCGCTGGCCGTGTTCACCCAGATGACGCCGCCGCCGGGCGATGCCGGCGGCCTGCTCAACGCCATCTACGGCAGCATCGTGATGACCATCATCGGCATCTTCGTCGGCACGCCGATCGGCGTGCTGGCCGGCACCTACATGGCCGAGTATGGCCGCTTCTCGAAGCTCACCACGGTGGTGCGCTTCATCAACGACATCCTGTTGTCGGCCCCTTCGATCATCGTCGGCCTGTTCGTCTATGAGCTGATGGTGCGGCCGATGGGGCACTTCTCGGCCATCGCCGGCGCCGTCGCGCTGTCCATCCTGGTGATCCCCGTCGTGGTGCGCACCACCGAGGACATGCTGAACCTCGTGCCCAACGCGCTGCGCGAGGCAGG